>NZ_JADEXE010000542.1 GCF_015207265.1 Nodosilinea sp. LEGE 07298
GTCTTAAACACCGACCCCCAACCTCCCCTCGACCTGCTCCCGCTTACTCTTGGTAGACTACTGGTGCCCCCGCTCTTCAAAGCACCCGTACTCTACAATCGCCAATTTTGTGGCGCTGACCCTGTGGCCACCAAAAAAACTACCGGTAAAGGCAGCGGCCAGCCCAGCGAAAGCCCCGCCTCTACCCCCGCCAGTTCTGGACGGGGGTTCAAGGTGCAGGTGTTTTATCTAGCCGCCAGCAGCAATAATCCTAAAGCACCCCTCAAAGACGCCCTTTGGTTTGCCACTTACCCCATCATTCCGCGCATTGGTGACTGCGTTTTTAGGGATGGCGTGTACTACCGAGTAGAGCGCGTTTTTTTGTACGAGAATCTAGCCGCTGGATGGTGTGCCGATGTCGAAGTTTCCTTCTACAGCAGGCGCTAATTACAGCCCCGCAATTAGCTCATAATCCGGTGTTACAAAACTTATGCAAAGCCCCGGCCCTAGGGGCTGTAAACACCTCTGACACAGTGTTACAGAAGCATTAATCTTCAGAAACCTTATGCTAAAGTAAGCGGGTAACATGTTTGGCTTTCGGTAGGCTGGTTAATCACAGTCTGATCTCAGTTTTCGGGTAATCGGTGTGTACCACTCCGAATCGAACTTGTCTACATCACCTGTCTAATCTTGGAGTTGTGCCATGTCGATTTATGTAGGAAACCTTGCCTACAATGCTACGGAAGGAGACATCACCGAAGTCTTCTCCGAGTACGGAGCCGTTAGCCGAGTAACGGTACCCACCGATCGCGAAACAGGTCGCCCCCGGGGCTTTGCTTTCGTTGAAATGGAAAAGGAAGCCGACGAAGACGCTGCCATTGAAGCCCTCGATGGTGCTGAATGGATGGGTCGCGAGCTGCGGGTTAACAAGGCTCGTCCCAAAGAAAAGCGGGCCGGTGGCGGCGGCGGCTCCCGAGGCAACTTCGGCGGCGGCGGCGGCAGAGATGGCGGCAACCGGGAATTTTCTCGCTGGTAAGCTACCCGTCCACCACCCTGAATCAATATGTGCAATGGCAGAGGATGACTATCCCCTGCCATTTTTGCTTAGCGCATAGCGCTGGCCCATAGATCCGTCAGTAATAGTTCCGTCAGTAAGGGGCAGCGGGTGGCCACTCCAGCACCCACTGGCCCAGCAGCCCGGTACGATAGTCGTTGAGAATGCGCTTGGCGGTGCGCTCGATATTATCCTGAAATTTTTGGGCCGCCACCTGGACCACAAAGCCCTCCCCTGTATAGTCATCCAGGGCTACGCCGTACCGAGCTTGCAGAATATCTTGGTACGAGTCTGGGGCACTGGCCTGCTGCAAGCCTTTGAGTAAATCTAGAAACGCGGCGGCGGTGCGCTGGGTATCGTAGGAGGCTTCGCCAATGTCATCGCAGATGGCCAGTTTAATCGCCGCAGCCTGGTTATCCATCCGCGATGGAATGACCCCGGGGGCATCCAATAAGTCTAAGTCACCTGAAAGGCGAATCCAGCGCAGCTGGCGAGTGATTCCAGCCCGGCGGGCGCTGGCCACCACTTTGCGGTTCAGCAGTCGGTTGATCAGCGCCGACTTACCTACATTGGGGAAGCCAATCACCACCGCGCGAATGGGGCGGGGTTTCATGCCTCGGGCCTGGCGGCGCTGGTTGACGGCATCGCCTGCGCTTTGGGCAGCCTTTGCGATCGCCTTTACCCCATCCCCCTGCTGCCCATTGGTGAAGTAGGGCACGTCTCCCTGCTGGCGAAACCAGGTTTCCCAGGCGGTGCGAGCCTCGCTCGAAATCATGTCGACCCGGTTGAGCACCAGCACTCTCGGCTTCTCGCCCACCCAGGCATCAACCTTGGGGTGCTGCGTCGATAGGGGAATTCGGGCATCGCGCACCTCCAGCACCACATCGACCCGGCTGAGCTGATCAACCAAGGCTTTTTCGGCCTTGGCGATATGGCCAGGGTACCAATGGATTTCGGGGGTAGACATGGGTAGGGG
>NZ_JADEXE010000543.1 GCF_015207265.1 Nodosilinea sp. LEGE 07298
ATCAACACGCGTTTGAAGTTGATTAAGCGCTCTGGCTACGGATTCACTAATTTTGAGCGATTCCGCCTCCGATGCCTAATCTGCTGGCATTTTTCTCCAACCGCTGCATAGTGATCCCAGGAGAGCCCGATATTTTGCGCCCGGTCACCACGAATGCGATCAGAGTAGGCATTTGCTAGATTGTTCTGGGTCATGGCCCATTTTTCGAGAAAATCCTCGCGAGTATACACCTGCAACGCCCGCTCATAGGCGTCGATTGCGTCTTCAATATTCTGCGCCCGGTCGCCATGAATGCGATTCTTGTAGGCAGCCGCCAGATTATTCTGGGTCATGGCCCATTTTTCGGGAAAATCCTCGCGGGTATACACCTGCAACGCTCGCTCATAAGCGGCGATCGCGTCTTCAATATTTTGCGCCCGGTCGCCGCGAATGCGATCAGAGTAGACAGCCGCCAGATTGTTCTGGGTCGCTGCCCATTTTTCCGGAAAATCCTCACGGGTATACACCTGCAACGCCTGGTCACAGGCGGTGATTGCGTCTTCGATATTTTGCGCCCGGTCACCACGAATGCGATTCTTGTAAGTAGCCGCCAGATTGTTCTGGGTCATAGCCCAATCTTCAGGAAAATCCTCGCGAGTATACATCTGCAATACCCGCTCATAAGCGGTGATTGCATCTTCAATATTTTGCGCCCGGTCATCGCGAATGCGATCAGAGTAAGCAACCGCCAGATTGTTCTGGGTCATGGCCCATTTTTCCGGAAAATCCTCGCGGGTATATACCTGCAACGCTCGCTCATAAGCGGCGATCGCGTCTTCGATATTCTGCGCCCGGTCGCCGCAAATGCGATCAAAGTAGACAGCCGCCAGATTATTCTGGGCCATAGCCCAATCTTCAGGAAAATCCTCGCGGGTATACACCTGCAATGACTGCTCACAGGCGGCGATCGCGTCTTCGATATTCTGCGCCCGGTCACCACGAATACGATTCTTGTAGGCAGCCGCCAGATTATTCTGGGTCATGGCCCAATCTTCAGGAAAATCCTCGCGGGTATACACCTGCAATGCTTGTTCATAAGCGGCGATCGCGTCTTCGATATTCTGCGCCCGGTCGCCACGAATGCGCTCAGAGTAGGCATTTGCCAGATTATTCTGGGTCATGGCCCAATCTTCAGGAAAATCCTCACGGGTATACACCTGCAATGCTTGTTCATAAGCGGCGATCGCATCTTCGATATTCTGCGCCCGGTCGCCACGAATGCGCTCAGAGTAGGTAGCCGCCAGATTATTCTGGGTCATGGCCCAATCTTCAGGAAAATCCTCGCGGGTATTAACCTGCAACGACTGCTCATAGGCGGCGATTGTGTCTTCAATATTTTGCGCCCGGTTGCCGCGAATGCGCTTTCTGTAGGCAGCCGCCAGATTATTCTGAGTCATGGCCCAATCTTCGGGAAAACCCTCACGGGTATACACCTGCAACGCCCGCTCACAGGCGGCGATCGCGTCTTCAATATTTTGCGCCCGGTTGCCGCAAATGCGATTTTTGTAGGCAGCCGCCAGATTATTCTGAGTCATAGCCCAATCTTCGGGAAAATCCTCGCGGGTATACACCTGCAATGCTTGTTCATAAGAGGCAATTGCGTCTTCGATATTCTGAGTCCGGTCGCCGCGAATGCACTCAGAGTAGGCATTCGCCAGATTATTCTGAGTCATGGCCCAGTCTTCGGGAAAATCCTTACGGGTATACACCTGCAACGACTGCTTATAGGCGCGGATGGCATCCTCGATATTCCCAGCCCGATCGCCCAAGGGATTTTGAGTCAAACTATTTCCCAATGTCATTTGCAGCGCTGCCCACAGTTCTTCATTGCCCTGGCGCGACAGCAGCACCAACGCCAGCCGACACAACTCTACCCGCTGCCCCATCTGCCGCACATCCCGAACCGGCTGGGCCAACGCTTGCAAAATCCCCTGTAAATCTCCCGACCCCTGGTC
>NZ_JADEXE010000100.1 GCF_015207265.1 Nodosilinea sp. LEGE 07298
TAGCAGGCACGTTCAGCCCTTGAGCATTCAAGCGCAGCATATGCGCACGGTCACGGGTCCGATAAGGAACTGTCTGAGCTTGCCGCAGTTCACTTAAGGTACGGTCTTCCTCCTCGGTCAAAATGATACGCAATGGGGCGGGCATAAGGGGGCTTTCTAGTTAACCCTCCCATCTTACGTTTAATTCAAACTCCCTACTTAGCGACTAACGTTCAACTATAAATTGAGCAGTTCTTCCAGGTTGATTTTAATCTGGAAGAATTTTTTTATACATTGTATTTACCGAATCGTGAGCATTCGCAACATGTTCAAGTATACTCTCAAACAAATCAGTGCACCCGATTCTAACTTAAGTTATAACCAGCCTTCTACTGCGCGATGGAATGCTTACTCCATCAATTTGTACTGTAAAAATTTCAACTTGCTATAGGCGACGGCTTCGAGATAATCTCCTATATTTAACTTATGAAGACAGAGATGCAGTCAAGCGATCGAGCAAGTGAATTGCACGGTTTCATGCTTGATACAAATGTAAAAAGATGAGCGACGATCGGAGCCACAGTTCTTTACTTGTACCACCTTCAACTCAAGATTGGATTCAAGGTATTTTGAGCGCCAAGGTAGTGCTGGTTATGTACGGAGACTATCAAGACCCTAGAAGTGCGGACGTTTACAAGCTAATTAAAGCGATCAAACGAGAGCTGAGTGCTGCTTTTGGAGAAGATTATTTATGCTTCATCTTCCGTCATCTTCCACAAGCACAGATTCATCCCCATGCTCAGCGGGCAGCCCAAACAGCCGTTGCCGCCGCCGCTCAGGGACAGTTTTGGTTAATGAGCGATAGTTTATTTGACCATCAACAAAGGTTGGAGAATGGTTATCTTATCGAGTATGCCAATGATTTGGGGCTTGACATGCCTCAATTTCTCAGAGAGTTGTCTAAACAAGAGCATGTCGATCGCATCAATGAAGACATCGAAGGCGGAATACAGAGCGGAGTGACGACTGCCCCAGCCCTGTTTATCAATGGAAGTCGGTATATCGGGCACTGGAACACGACGGAGTTGATGGTAGCCATGATTGCTGCAAGTCGTTAAGCTCCCCGATCCCTACTCCTAATTCATATCTGACTTGTTGGTTAGTGCTAGTCAGCGATCGAATGCGCGATCGCTAGTTTTTGCCTGTTTTGTTGAACAACTTGCCATTTTTTGAATCATGCTAACAACTACAACGCCAACCCTTGAAGCCAATTACAAGGGCTTAACGCACACCCGACTGCAGCAAGTACTTGATTATATTCACACTCACCTCGATCGAGACTTATCATTGGCTGAACTTGCAGAAGTGATCAACGTTAGTTCGACTTATTTTGCGAGTTTGTTTAAGCAAGCAACAGGGATTTCGCCCCATCAGTACGTGATTAAACAGCGCGTAGAACGAGCAAAAGTAATGTTGAAGAAGACGGATTTTGCGATCGCAGACATCGCTCTACAAGTCGGCTTCTCCAGCCAAAGCCATCTGAACCAACAATTCAAGCGCATTACGGGAATGACCCCAAAACAGATTCGCTAACCTCCAAGCACTACATACACACGAGTCAAGGAGACAAAAATGAAGTTTAAAGCAATTAAAGGACATCAGGGAATCGGAATGGAAGTGAAAGATGTGACTTACGTGGAGACCGCCCGGTGGGGTAAGCATCGGGGGTGGCGATATGTTCTGGGATTAGCAGTCATCTTCTTTGTGGGGCTGGTGGTTGGCGGCATCGCCACCCCCCGCATCGCGTTCCTGTTTGGCGGTCAGGAGGGGTTTGCGGCGTTCAATCGGCTGGATTACGCTGCATTCGGTCCCGTGGGGGGCTTCGTTGCGGTCACGGCAATTTTTCCGTTCTTCCTCGCGGGAATCTTGATCGCCGTCACCCTCGTTCACCGTCGTCACCCCCGAACGCTGATCACGGCTCGGGAGCGGATAAGTTGGCGGCGTGTCGGTCAGGGGTTTGTGGCGTGGTTCGTGCCATTCTGGCTGATCGCTGGACTGGGACAGTACTTCTTCTATCCCGACACCTTCTCTTTCAACTTCGACCTCGCAACGTTCGCACTCTTCGTCCCGCTGGCGCTAGTCTTTACCGCGATCCAGACGACTACGGAGGAGCTTTTCTTTCGCGGCTACATTATGCAGGGCGCGAGCATTGTTTGGGCGAACCGCGTGTTTCTGGCGCTGGTGCCAGCCACGATCTTCGCCCTAGCGCACCTGCTCAACCCGGAGGCAAGCGCGGGCGGTTGGCTCACAGTCTTCTTCAACTACTTCCTCGCTCCGGGGCTGGTGTGGACCGTGGTTTCGTTGATTGACGGAACCACCGAACTCGCCATCGGCGCACACTTCGCGAACAACATTGGCGGCAGTCTCTTGGTGGGCGTAGCCGGAAACGCCGTGAACGCACCGACTCTGTTCACAGTCAGCAAGTTCCACGCGACCTACACGGCGCTATCGATGCTGGTTGTAGTACCCGTGTTTCTGGCGATCGCCTACAAAGTGTTCAAAAGCGACGAGGCATCCGAACCCGTTTTCCTGAACGCTCGGATTGGTCGTCGGTGATCTCGTCAGTTCGTTGCTGAAGGTCAATGTTGATTGAGACCAGAAAAGGATGCGTTGGTAGAGAGACCACTCCGTTAAAGCATCCACTTGAACAAAGGAGAGATTCAAATGTCAGAGAAAAACAAAAGAGGCAAACGCGGCGATCGCACAGGCACATAGACAGAAGCTGCTTAAGCTCCTTACCTTTCAGCATCAAACTTGCAATTAGCGCCGAGACGCAACTCCGAAGGAACCGCAGCATACTTCAATAAGGAATTCATCATGCAATATCTTTCACAGGACTTAATCCTTCTTGCACTCAATCCCCAAACTGGGAAAACTCGCTTCTCTTGGTACTCTGCACTCGACTATGGCTTGGTCGGCTCTTTATTACTAGACTTAGTACTGCAAGGCAAACTTGAGATCGACAACGACAACCATGTGATCGGTGCGATCGCAGGCAACACAGGCAATGAATTCTTAGATCAACGCCTCAGTGAGGTTCTAGCATCGTCTCGTCCTCGAACTGCAAGGTTTTGGGTGACTCGTTGGAGACGAAGATACCTAGGAATTCAAACGATTGTGTTGCAGAGCTTAGTTGATTTAGGTGTTTTAGAACGACAAGAGCAACGCATTCTTGGGCTGTTCCCGACGCAGCGATATTTTCTAACTGATGAATCCATTCAACATGAGATTGTCCAGCAAGTTCGTGCAGCCGTGTTAGAAGGCATTGGACTGGATTCTCGGATGGCAGCATTGATTAGTTTGATGCAAGCCTCTCACCTGACCGATGCGGTGTTCAGCCCCGAAGAACGTCCTGAAGCGCGATCGCGAATTAAGGCGATCGCAAGAGAGGAACTGGTCGGCAAAGCAGTTTCAAAGGCAATTTTAACCATTCAAGCAACCACTTTGGGTGCAATCAATGGCGGATGAAATTGTTAGGAGTTGTATAGAACAATAGTTTGGACAATTTTTGACAGGAAAAGTTTTCTGTCAGAATTGTCCGGAGTGTTGTTGCCATTACATAGGAAGTAAATTCCAAACATCAATAGTTCAGTCGGATGATACTGAAACGAACTTGCTCTTCACCATAAGAATCTGAAAGAAATCAAGCATTGGAACTTAGTATGTTATGGCAATCAATGTTCGGGGACTGTTTTTGGGCATGAAGTACTAAGTTCAGCAAATGTTGTCTCAAGGATCTGGTGTGGCGGTTGTGTTTCTCTGCTCTGATGCTACCACCTACATCACGGGACAACCTTTGGTAATCAATGGTGGATTTACAGCGAACTAATCCGCAATCTGCCTTAGCAGATGTCTCCTTGCGATCGCATTCCTGAACCATAGCAACGCTTGGCCTTGGAGTATAGACCAAAGTTTAGAGCGGTGTAGATCTAGATTACAAGTTATCAACAGGAAAGAAGCAAATGAACAATACTGATAAAGTTTGGTTGATTACTGGAAGTTCCATAGGTTTGGGGCGTGCTTTGGCGCAAGCCGTGCTAGAGCGTGGATATTATTTAGTTGCAACGGCCCGTCAGCCTGAACAATTAAAAGAACTGAGCGATCGCTATCCGGATCGGGTCACGACTATTGCGCTTGATGTCACTAATACTCAATCAATTCAGCAAGCTGTAGAAGCTGCATTGAACGCTTACAATCGCATTGATGTACTCGTCAACAATGCGGGTTACGGCACAGTAGGCGCGATCGAAGAAGTGAACGACGATGATATCAGACGGCAGTTCGACACGAATCTATTTGGTGCAATCAATGTGACTCGTGCAATCTTGCCAACCCTACGTGAACAGCGAAGCGGTCATATCCTCAACATTTCTTCGGCGAATGGGATTAGCGCGTTTGCAGGAGTGGGAATTTATAGTGCAACAAAATTTGCTTTAGAAGCAATTTCTGAAGCGCTGGCACAAGAAGTGAAGCCGTTGGGGATTAAAGTCACAATTATTGAACCTGGCTCCTCTCGAACGAATTTTAGTAGTCGAGCACTTTCCACACTATCCCACCAAATTGATGACTATGCTCAAACGAGTGGCAAAATAGTGCAACGGCTTCAGGAGAGGGATGGCAAACAACCTAATGATCCGGCGAAGGCAGCAGCAGCAATGATTCAAGTGGTTGAGAGTGACAATCCACCCTTGCGCTTGGCATTAGGCGAAGATTCGGTAAGTTTGATTACTCAAAAACTCGAATCGATGAAAGCTGAATTAGAGGCATGGAAAGACGTGTCGATGAGTACAGCGTTTGAAGAAGTAAAAGCGAGTGCGGAGTAGCCTCCTTTCTAAATAATGAATCGACAGAAGACTCACTGCACTCGGTTAAACATCAACACCAAGACCTGATCAAGCATTTTGTTGCACAGGTCAATGGGCATTTTTAGAACTGAAAAACACGACAAGGATTATTGGAGAAAAATGAAACGTTTTACCTTGTTTACTTTCCTGTATCTCGCGCTAGGAGTTTGTCTGACAGCGATCGCGCTTGGATACCCAAATCTGCCTTCGGGTGTTCAAACCAGCTTGTTCATCAGTGCAGGAGCCTCCTACATTGCTTGTCTCCTCAGCACCTTCCCATTTTGGCGCGAGACGACGATCCGCCTCTATCGCGAACGGAATTCAGCGGTAATTCTACCCTGGTTGGTGATTGGATTCAATATTGTTTGGATAATCTGGGATGTTCAGAGTCAGAACTGGGCGATGGAAGCCATTTTACAAGCGCTTTCGCGGCTAATAGCTGTCTTACTGTTTGTAGAAATTATTGTGATTACACGGCAAATGAATTCTGAACGTTAGGGTCTAAGTCAGATGATCCTGAAAAGAACTTGTTCTTCACCCTAAGAATCTGAAAGAAATCAAGCATTGGAGCTTAGTACACTTCAGATAACACAACGCGATTGACTCTCCTTTCAAACGACTGCACGAATAATCGATTGAGTCCTTTAACCTAGCTTTACTGCGACTGAAATGAACGATCGCACACGAAAATTTTTCAACACAGAGGGATGAATATGAAGACTTGGATTTCGATGCTGCTAATTTTAGCAAGCGTGAGCTTGTTCGGATGCGACGATCAAGGAGCGGAAGAACAATTGAATAGCACAATGAACAGTTGGATTGGTCGGGATATCAATGAGTTTATTCGCAGATATGGTACACCCACGACAACGCTTACGTTACCCAATGGGAACACAATCTATTCCTACAGAACGGATCGAGAACGGGAGTTTAATCAGCCAACCTCTGTGAATGAGTTTCAGAACGATCGAGGCGAGACAACTACGATAATTAGCGGAGGCAACACGATTGTCGATCGTGATTTCTGTGAGATTGATGTCGAGTTCGATCGCTCTAGTGAAATTCAGTCCTGGCGCTATGAGGGTAGTTCTCCAAGACATTGCAACATTAAAAGCCTGCCGAAAACGCTCCAGAAGCAATTACAAAAAGACGGCATTCTTCCGTAGGTCAATGCCATGTTAAAAACTGTAAAATCACGACGAGAAGTACTGGAATTCAACTTCTTTGGATTTCGACTCTCATTTCAAAAGATACCAACGCGCCGCGCAACTCTTTTCGCGATCGCGCTACTCTTTACTACTTATTTCGTTTGTGCAAGCAGATGTCACGAAAGAAGCAGATGTTAAAGCAATGGTTAATAAAGCGGTTGGCGTTTTTGGTCGATTAGATATTGCTTTTAATAATGCAGGAACTGTCGGCGAAAATCCCTCAATGATTGAGCAAACAGAAGCAGAATACGATCGCATTATGAGCGTCAATGTCAAAGGCGTTTGGTTATCGATGAAATATGAAATCGCTCAGATGTTGAAACAGGGAAGCGGTTCAATCGTCAATACGGCATCTGCGAATGGAGTAGTTGCACTTCCTGGCGTACCCCTCTACACCGCGAGTAAACATGCGGTAGTCGGTTTAACAAAAGCTGCTGCGCTCCAATATGCCAAAGCAGGTATTCGCATCAATGTCGTTGCACCAGCAGCAATCGAAACAGATATGTTTGAAGCAGCTACAGGTGGGCAGGATGAAGCCAAAGCTTACATAACAGGACTTCACCCGATCGGACGGGTTGGCACACCGCTTGAAGTTGCAAATGCAGTCCTGTTTTTATCATCTGACCTGGCATCGTTCATAACAGGTGAAACGTTGATGGTAGATGGCGGGTATGTAGCGCAGTAGTCGATCGGCAGTGCGACATGTTGCGACCAAGTAGCGATCGACCTGCATTATCTGCTCGATCATTCTTCGTGCCGTTGGTTCCTCAAGAGTATCCAAGTAGTACGCAGTGTTTGATTGAGCAGTAATACATCCAAAGGAATCCATCGTGACGACAACACTTGCAGGCAAAGTTGCCCTGGTAACGGGTGGTTTTCGCGGTTTAGGAGCGGCGATCGTAGGGTATGCGAAAGGTGTCCAGCGCGATCTTGGTCCGCGCAACGTCACTGTGTGCAGCCAGGTATCATGCCGACGGACATGGCAACAGCCGCAGCCGACAAATTGCCGGAAGCAGCGGAAGCGATGGATCTTCATGCCATCCGCCGGATCGCAACCTTGGAGGAGGTAGCGGCGACCGTTTGTTTCCTCGAAAGTTCAGACGTTGGCTACATCAGCCTACGACGCCTAATCATGCGCTGAACCGGAACGCTACAGTTTGGTCGGTTGAGTTTTCAAGGTTATCTGCGTCCGATAAGCTTCGTCGTTAGGCAGCCAGAGTGAAGAATAGACTTAATCGGAATTGAGAAAAGCAATCAATTCTTAAACCGATTTCAAATCTTCTTGCAGATTGTTTGTCCATTGAGATATCGAGCACTTTATTACCGAGAAGGTCTAATGAAAAGAGAGTTAGCGATAAATTTTTTGTTCTCGTTTGTGGGCGGCGCAATGATTTGGGCCTTGTCACCATCTTTAACCGGGCAGGTCGAGGCGTGGGATGCGGAAGGTTTTTATTATTTCGCAGCACTTCTTATTGTTGGCCTTACCGTTGGCTTTGCTCGGCCTAAACATGTTTGGTCGCACTATGCCGGTATTGTTCTTGGTCAACTGACGTATATGCTTTTTATTCCAGTTCTGCCCGGCCAGTCGTTAATTCTTGTTGGAGTCGTTTATTTAGCGGTTTACTCCATAATCGCTTTAGCAGGAGCAGCAAGTGGGGCCTGGTTTCGTCGCGTCAGCCGGAGTGCGCGGTAATTTTGCTGCCTAACAAGGCGCTGCAGCAAACCCGGCGATCGCGCTCCGGTTGCAATCCACGCTGTCACCGCGGGCCGGGTCGCTGAACTTGGGTCGTTAGACTCCCTTATCTCATCAAATTAGAATATCTGACCGATTCAACATAGATCACCCCATGCCATGTCTCCCAATTCTCGCCGTTCTGTTAGTCTGGTTGCCTGTCTAATCGCTCTACCTTTATCGCTGCTATCTATGGGTTACACGACACAAGCCTCAACACCTGTCGAGGTTCAAATTACAACGTTAACAGGCACGCTCCATGGCACACAGATTATTCCAGCGTCTAATGTGCCAGAGCCAGCGGTACTGATCATTGCGGGTTCAGGTCCGACCGATCGCAATGGAAATAATTCTCTAGCTGGGCAGAATAATAGCCTCAAACTCCTCGCTGAAGGATTGGCGGATCATGGCATTGCCTCAATCCGATATGACAAGCGCGGGATTGGAGAAAGCGCAGCCGCAGGACCTGAAGAAGCTGATTTGCGTTTCGATACCTATGTTGAAGATGCTGCACTTTGGATTCAGCAATTGCAGGCAGATTCTCGTTTCTCAAGCATCACCGTAATTGGTCACAGCGAAGGCTCTCTGATTGGAATGCTGGCAACCCAAAAAACCGGAGCAGATGCTTTTGTATCAATCGCCGGAATTGCCCAAACTGCATCACAAGTTTTACGAGATCAACTGCGGCCTAGCTTGCCAGATGCATTATGGCAACAGAATGAGCAGATTCTTGCTGCTCTGGAGCAAGGTAACATAGTGACATCTGTTCCACCAGAACTCAACGCGCTCTACAGATCGAGCGTCCAACCCTACCTCATTTCCTGGTTTCGCTATACCCCTGCCCAAGAGATTAGGCGTCTCACTGTCCCTGTTCTAATTGTTCAAGGAACAACTGATATCCAAGTGCCTGTCAGTGAGGCGCAAGCCCTGAAAATGGCTAAGCCAGATGCGGAGCTTAGAATTATTGAGGGGATGAATCACGTCTTAAAAGCTGTTTCATTAGACCCTGAACAGCAAAATGCTTCCTATTCTGACCCAACGCTGCCAGTTGTGCCTGAACTCGTTGAAGAGATAAGTCAATTTATTCATACCAGTGAGGTGCGCCGTGGGTCTAACCAGTCGCTGCACCGGAACGTGCCAAATTGATTGATTGAGTGGCAAAGGTTATTTGCGTCCGGTGGGCTTGGTCGTTATAGACCGTATGAATCTCGATGCTGGTGTGCGTACCGCGCTGGCTACCGAAGCAGAATTAAAGCCATCTTAGAGGCGGCAAACGCGGCGATCGCGCTCAGGCAACCATGAAGGATTCTTGTCGTTCCGAAGCGATGGTAGGCAATGGATGCTTGCCCCATTTTGAAGTCTGTTTCACACAGCATTGTTAAGACGGTGCTCGATTGCTGCATAACAATTGCAATGCAACAGACAAAAACACATCATCGATTTACAACGGAGAAACCTCTCATGCCTTACATTACCGTTGGTCAAGAAAACTCTGCAACCATCGATCTCTACTACGAAGATCTTGGGACAGGTCAACCGATTGTTCTGATTCATGGATTTCCATTGAGCCGCACGCCATCAACTGGACTCACGCTGATCAGGTCAATCCCGTATTACTTGACTTTCTTCAGCAGGAATAATCAGTGATCTACTGCATTTCTGGCTTGCGAAAAAACTCTGTGATTCACCCCATTGAGTCAGGCTCAAATGATACACATATTAAATCACGTAACTACAGAAGAGTTAAACCATGCAGAACATCACGCTTGACACCATCACTCAAGCCGTCATTAATCATGGCGATCGCGGCAAATCTCACCCGCGACTCTATGAAATTTACACGAGCTTGGTTCCACATTTGCATGACTTTGTGCGTGAGGTGAATCTGACAGAATCAGAATTGCAGCAGGGACGTAGTTTTCTCAACCAGGCAAGTCATCACACTCAAGAGATTCCCACTGGAGAGATCCATTTGTTGACGGATCTACTAGGGATCTCAGAGTTGGTAGAATTGCTGCAAGATGCCCATCGCGGTACAGAAAGCAATTTAGAAGGACCATTGTATGTGCCGAATGCACCAGAACGGCAGATGGGCGATCGCTTGGGTATTGATGCAGAAGGAGACGCGCTTCTCCTGTCAGGCAGAGTTTTCAATTTGAACGGTCAACCGATCGCCAATGCTGTGATTGATGTTTGGCAACCCAACTCCAAAGGATTATATGACATCCAAGATCCATCTCAGCCGCTGGGGAACTTTCGGGGACGTTTCAAAACGAACGAGAGTGGAAAGTATAGGTTTGAAACCGTGGTGCCAATAGGTTATAAGGTGCCAGCCAGTGGTCCATCTGGCGAGTTGTTGCGACTGTTGGGACGGCATCCCTGGCGGGCAGCTCACATCCATTTCAAAGTCAGTGCCCCAGAGTACACGTCGCTGACAACACAAATTTTTATTGCTGGTGATCCTCACTTGGATTCAGATACAACCTTTGCAGTGCGATCGGCGATCGTTGAATTACAAAAGCACGAAGCACTAGGCGAACTCAAGGTACGGAATCAAAGTAAACCGTTTTACACAACGGAATTTGATTTTGTGTTGAAATCCGCTCCTCTCTCTAGCAGAGAATTATAAAGCAACGACTGCACATTATGTCTACACCATCAATCCAGAACAATATGCTAATTGGTATTTGGAAGTTAATTTCTGCAACCGCCATTTACACTGATGGAACGGTGACTCCAGACGTGTATGGAACTCATCCGGTTGGCTACATCACTTACACACCAGATGGTCACATGATGGTGATGTTTTCTAGGAGCGATCGTTCACCGCTGAGTCAGGAGGTCAGCTCACCGCTGACTCCCCAGATGCAATCTTTACCCGTGGAAGAGCTTGCTCAAGCATTTACAACATTCAATGCTTACGCTGGAACTTATACGTTGAGTGGCAACACAGTAACTCACCAGATCGAAATTGCATCAATTCCTAATCGCGTTGGTACTACGTTAGTTCGCACCTTTACTCTCAATAAGAGCCGACTAACGCTCGTGACGCCGCCAGTCTTGAGCGATGGTGTTGAAGCGGTTTTTGAGCTGCTGTGGGAACGTATATAGCAAGGGAAGTTCGTTGTCGATAACGGAGTAGAGGCAAGTACGATCACTTTTTACTCACTGAAAACGTCGCTATCCTCGGTTATCTCGACGGACGAAACTGGCTCACTGGCGAACAAACGATTGTCACTCCCTACCTGTTCGTCATTCTGCGTTGGGCGATCAACACTCAGGCTAGTTGTCATTCCCGGCAGGCCGCACGCCATCAACTGGACTCACGCTGATTAGATCAATCCCCTGTTATTGGGCTTTCTTCAGCAGGAATAATCAGTGATCTGCTGCGTTGAGATATTGAATGGATAGTGGATAACCGGACACCATTTTTGCAAAGGCAGTTATACAACGAGGTAAGCAAGCAAGGAGCATATCCAAAAATGGTTAAAGGTAGGCTGGAAGCATTCAGTGATGGGGTAATCGCTATTATTATCACCATTATGGTGCTGGAGTTAAAAATACCTCATGAGTCAGATTTAGCTGCCCTACGTCAGTTGATTCCAACCTTTCTAAGCTATGTGTTGAGTTTCGTGCATGTTGGTATCTACTGGAACAATCATCATCACCTGTTTCAGGCAGTCCGACAAGTGAATGGTTCAACTTTGTGGGCAAACCTACATTTGTTGTTCTGGTTATCATTATTTCCCTTTGTCACCGCATGGATGGGTGAAAATCACTTTGCTGCGTTGCCTGTGGCGCTTTATGGTGTGGTTCTATTGTTGGCTGCGATCGCCTACTTTACTCTGACCCGCACACTTGTTTTTCACCACGGTCAAGACTCCACACTTGCAAACGCTCTTGGTCGGAACTTTAAAGGCAAGCTATCGGTATTGATTTATGCAGTTACAATCCCACTTGCTTTTGCAATCCCTTGGCTTGCATGTGCATTATACGTTCTGGTTGCAGTTCTGTGGCTCATTCCCGATCGTCGTATCGAAAAGGCTTTGAACTCATAAGTTCCATGTTCGGAATGCTTGAGTAGGGACTAAGAAAACCATAAGAATCTGAAATAAATTAAGCGTTGGAATCAATACAGTTGAGATAGAACAAACTAGGAGAATCTAACGTGGTCAAAGAGCAAACTGTAGACAAACAATCAGACGTACAGGCAACCCCCAACCTGACACCTGCTCAAGAAGCTTTACAAGCGGTCTGGGAAGAGCATATCGGGCACGAGTTTGGCACTCACAGCCCTGAAGATGCTCTCGCTACAATGGTTGACGACGCTTACGTAAATCACATTCCAGTAATGACTGGGGGAGTAGGAAAACCGGCGCTGCGTGAGTTTTATTCCAAGTACTTCATTCCACAGATGCCGCCGGACATAGAGTTGGCTCCGGTCTCACGCACAATCGGAATCAATCAACTCGTCGATGAAATGCTAGTTAAGTTCACTCATACCATCCAGATGGACTGGATGCTACCCGGCATTGCTCCGACCGGGAAACGGATTGAAGTGGCAGTAGTAGCGATTATCCAGTTCCGTGATGGCAAGTTAGCCCGTGAACACCTCTACTGGGATCAGGCAAGTGTATTGGTTCAACTCGGCATGCTTGATCCGGTTACACTGCCCATTGTAGGGGTTGACAGTGCCCGCAAAGTACTTGATCCGAGCTTGCCCTCAAACGCACTGATCGACCGTGCCAGCGATCGCTACTAAAGGTTAGAACAAGCTTTCCATCAATGCTTGAACCTGCGATCGCAAGTCTAAATGTTTCTCAGCGATTGACTTTACACACAAGGATATGGCGATGCGTAGACTCGTGAGTTCACCAAACGCCGTTGGCAACCTCACCTTTCAAAACACTGAAGTTCCTACTCCGAAGGCTAACGAGTGCTTGATTCGCGTCAAGGCATTTTCGATGAATCGGGGCGAACTTAAGCGATCGCAAAATGATTCATTGGGCACTCCAATTGGCTGGGATGTCGTTGGCGTTGTTGAACAAACAGCACAGGACGGTAGTGGCCCACCCACAGGGACAAAAATTGTTGCCCTCTCCATCCGCTCGGAGGGCTGGGCAGACTATGTAGCCATTTCGACTCGCTTTCTGGCTATTATTCCCCAGAGCGTATCAGATACCGATGCCGCCACACTGCCCGTCGCGGGGTTAACAGCACTGTATGCAGTGGAAAAGGGATCTCGTTTACTAGGAAGTCGGGTGCTGATCACAGGGGCAACAGGGGGAGTGGGACTCTTCGCCATGCAGCTTGCTCAGATGATGGGAGCTAGCGTCATTGCCCAAATTCGCCAGCCAGCGCAAGAAGCATTTGTGCGAGATTACGGCGCGGATGACGTGGTGATCACCGAGACCGGGCAAGAAGCCAAGCAGTTCGCGCCTTATCGACTGATTGTCGATGGAGTAGGCGGTGAATTGGTCGGGACGCTAACTGCATTTTTGGCTAAAGGAGGCACCTGTGTTTGTTATGGCAGTAGCAGCGGTAACGAGATGAAGCTGTCCCTTGCAGACTTCTATTCCGAGAATGGAGGACAGCGCACGCTGTACGGGTTCACGCTGTACACCGAAGTAGAGATGGAAAGCGCTAGTTCTGGGCTGGCTCGTCTGCTGAGGTTAGTTGAGCAGGGGCGGCTCAAAACGCATATTGATCGAGCAGTTTCGTGGCGTGAAGCAGACGTAACAGCGGCTGATTTGATCGGGCGCAGATTTTCAGGTAAGGCTGTGCTGCATGTGGACTAATTGTTGTTCATCGGCTGAATCATGTCAGCCGTCTCGGAATAGATTATCGCTGAGCTTTATTTACAAAGAATGAAACAATTTACCTTGTTTACTTTCCTGTATCTAGCACTGGGAGTTTGTCTAACGGCGATCGCGCTTGAAGACCCAAACCTGCCTTCGGGTCTTCAAACCAGTCTGTTCGCCAGTGCAGGTGCGTCCTACTTTGTTTGTCTCTTCAGTACCTTCCCTTTTTGGCGGGAGGCGACGATCCGCTCCTATCGCAGACGGAATTCAGCGTTAATTCTACCCTGGTTGGTGATTGGAGTGAACATTGTTGGGATGATCTGGGAGGTTCAGAGTCAGAACCGGACAATGGAAGCTATTTTAGGAGCGTTTTCGCGGCTAATATTTGTCTTACTGTTCACAGAAATCATTGTAATGACATGGCAAGTGAATTCTGAACATTAATGCCTGAATTGAATGACTTTGTGAACTCGCTCTGACCATAAAAATTTGATAAATCGTTGTAAGAATTTAAAAGGAAAGAAACACCATGAATAAGCCTGAGTTTTTTGTTACCCCCGGTTATGGGGAATACATGCTAAATAACTTGCATTACTCGCAAGCCGTAAAAATTGGCGATCGCGTGGAGACATCAGGCCAAGGTGGTTGGAATGACAATCTGCAAATTCCCGAATTGCTCGCGGACGAGATTGCTCAAGCATTTCGGAATATAGAGCGAACCTTGGCAACTGCCGGGGCGGGTTGGGAGCATGTCGTCCACGTTAATTCCTACCATGCTGGCGGCCTTCCTCCAGAGGTTAACGAGGTGATGGTCAGGCTATATCGCCATTACATGCCCAACCATGCCCCCATTTGGACGCAGGTAGGAGTCGCGGCGCTTGGGCTGCCAACGATGCGGATTGAAATCCGCGTTACTGCAATTGTTTCGTGAGTTTTGCATCAGCGACAACACTACTCTACGCCGATCGGAGCAAGCAGATGGAGTAACAACTGCGACACAAAATTGATGCCAAAATGCATTCCTCCACAACAAACCTCCCCCATTCTGATCGCCACTGCCTACACTGATTTAACTTTACCTACCTTGCGCCAAGGCGATCGCGGCAGAGACGTGCAATTGTTACAGCGCATTCTTCAAGACAATGGCTTTTTAGGAGCCGCAGGCGTGAGGTTAGGCAATCCAAGAGGGGCGATCGTCGATGGCATCTTTGGTCCGATCACAGCGTCTGCGGTACGCGATCTCCAGCAACGTTACGAAATCCCAGTCACAGGGCAAGTCAATCCAACTACCTGGGAAGTCCTGGATATGCACGAAAACCCCTATCGTTCGCCGCTTCCCTGGAGACAACAGAACATTACACAACCACAAGCCACAGGAGATTTCTAATGAACCGAAAGATTCTTTCAACCAAAATCATAACCACAATCACAATTCTGTTCGGAGTACTCCTACTGTTCAATTTTCCATCCCTGGCTCAAGTCACTTCACAAGTGATTCCCAGAATCGAAGTGATCGAAGGTGTTGAAGGTTTTGAAGGGATTCCACCCAGCTACCGTTTAGTCATTAGCCGATCGCAGGACAATGTTTATGTCTTCTGTCCGACTGGCTTCGAGCCACAGTTGGACTATCTGCGAGGTGTAGAGGCGATTCAATGTAGTTCACAAGTGATTCCCAGAATCGAAGTAATCGAAAGTTCTGAAGGTTCTGAAGAGATTTCACCCAGCTACCGTTTAGTCATTGGCCGATCGCAGGACGTTGTTTATGTCTCCTGTCCGACTGATTTCGAGCCACAGTTGGACTCTCTGCGAAATGTGAAGGCGATTCAATGTAAGCCGTTTACCAGTCCTTAGAAGTAAACCAGTGAGAGGCAACAGCATAACAACTCACACCACTTTTTTGCTTTGAATAGAGGAGAGATTCAAATGTCAGAGAACAATAAAGCCATTTTAGAAGCTGCAAATGCGGCGAACGCTGCAGGCAACTATGAAGAATTCTTGTCATTCTGCACCGACGACACGCAATGGACGTTTATAGGCGACAAGACCCTCAACGGAAAAGAAGCCGTTCGCCAATATATGGCAGAGACATACATAGAGCCGCCAAAGTTTACGGTCACTAACTTAATCGCTGAGGGTGATTTCGTCACGGCAGTTGGTGACATTACACTGAAGGACGCAGACGGGAAGGCGGATCATTACTCGTACTGCGATGTCTGGCGCTTTCGCGGCGGCAAGATGGTCGAATTAAAGGCTTTCGTGATCAAGGCCGAGTGAGATCACTAGGGACGGGGTGCGCATGAGAGAAGTGACCATGACTATTAATCCAGTTGATTACAAATCAGCATTTCATTAAGAATAATCCGATGATGCATTCAAGATTACAGCACAAGAATGTTTTTAAACTAAACACCCCGCCCACCGCACCATATTCAAAGTTTAAATGAGGTTTGTCATGCACATGTGTACGCTCTCCCGCAGAAAGTTTCGATACTTGATGCTCACTATCGTCGCGGTCCTCGTCAGTTCAGTTGTAAGCTTTCCCCTCCTCGCCCAGCCTTCGTTCGACACGACTCAGCTCGACACCTTCGTCAAGGAGATGATGGACGCCTACGACGTTCCCGGCGTCGGGCTCGCGGTCGTCGAAGACGGCGAAATTAGCTACGTCCGGGGTTACGGGGTCCGTGACGTGACCACTGGAGCACCCGTCACGCCCGACACCCAGTTCGCCATCGGTTCGACCACCAAATCGTTCACGGCCCTTGGGGTCATGCTGCTCGTCGAAGAGGGTCTCGTTGACCTTGACGCGCCCGTCACGACCTACCTACCCGAGTTTCGGCTCTCCGACCCGGACGCTACCCGAACGGCGACAGTGAGGCACCTGCTCAGCCACGCCACCGGCCTTGTGCGGACCGACGCCTCTACTTTCGACACGAGCGTCACCGCCGCAGACGTCATCGAGGCCGCCGCCACCACCCCGCTGGTCGGTAAACCAGGTGAAGTGTTCGTCTACAGCAACGTCAACACCATCATCGCCGGGGAGATCATCGAACGGATCACGGGAAGGTCGTGGGAAGACTTCACCCGTGAGCGCATCCTCGAGCCTTTAGGCATGAGCACGGCGACGCTCTCTGTAGAGGAGCTTAAACGGCAGGATAACATCGCCCTGCCGCACGTACTCGACGTGCTGAACGGCCTGCAAACTGCCGACTTCCTGAACTATCGGGCCGACGCCCCGGCGGGAGCGATTAACGCAAGCGCCGCCGAGATGGCCCGTTACGTGCGCTTCCAGCTCGGCGACGGCGCACCACTCGTGTCCCAAGCGAGCCTAATGGAGATGCACAAGGGCCAGGTTGCCGCCCCCGACTTCAGCCTGCCGGGCACCTCCGCCGCCCGAGCACGTGCGGTAGCCGCGCGCCCGGAGGACGTGCCGCCCGCGCTCGTCACGGACGCCGAGTACGGCTTTTACTGGGGCGTTGAACGCTTTCTGGGGGAGAAGCTGGTGCAGCACAGCGGCAACGTGGACGGCCTTACGGCTAACGTGACCCTGCTGCCCGAAAGCCGTTCGGGCGTGGTCGTCCTCGCCAACGCCGAAGGGGCCAACATCTTTATGGAGACCGTGCGCCTGCACGTTGCCCAACTCTTGCTCGGTCGCTCCAGCCCCGACGTGAACGCCATCTTGCAAGCGCAGCTCGAGGTGTCAGGTCAAGATAACGCCAGCCGAAGGGCCGACCTGAACGCAGCTCGCACCTACCAGCCCGAACCGGGCGAGTTTGTGCCTTGGGCAGGCACGTATGAGAGCCTCGCGGATCCTCAGCCGACCCAGGTGAGCGTGGTTGGTGGCCGCACCCTGATGCTCGAGTCCGGCTTTCAAGCGATTCGCTTCTCAGCAGAACTGCTTCCGCTGGGCGAGGACCGCTTTATCGCGACCACCCAGCCGCTGATTGGTTATGTGTTCAGGTTTATCGAGGGTGCTGACGGGCGCACCATCGAGATGGAAACCCCGCTCGGTGCGCTGCCCCTAGCGACGCGCCGGTTGACAGACCGCTGAAGGAGCTAATTGCATGTCCCAAGCCTCTTCGGATCAACCACAAGAGTCGGAGAAACCTCCCTTACTGCCTCGGCGCAACCCGACAAACTTCCGCGTCCGGGCTGGCCCGAGATCGCCATCGTCGGTCTATCCGTGATGCTCGCCGTCGTAGCCGGAGGTCTCCTATTTATCTTTATCAGGCAACTTGAGTTCGACCCCGTAATGTGCGGCCTAGTCCTGCCGTGTTGAGCCGGTGGCTTCGGTCCCCGAAAGGCTCGAGCACTCGCGGCCACAGGGGGAGAAAGACGCTGGATTCCTACCCTGCTAGAGGGTGGCAGCGGCGGGGTGCTGTCGCTGGTTCTGGCCACGCTGTTTATTGGTCTTCTCGTGCCCCTCGTCGAGGAACTGATCTTCCGGGGTGTTATCAATAACGCTCTGCTGCGCTACGGCCCGTTGATTGGCGTTGTGGCAGCACCCTGATCTTCGCTCTCGCTCACGGCCTCAATGTCATTTTTGTTGTGGCGGTGGTGGTGGGTCTTGTCTTTGCCGAGCTACATCGCCGTAGTGGGTCGGCCTGGCCTAGTGTCATCGCCCACGCTGTCAACAACCTGCCCACGGTCTTCGTGTTGCTGCTCACCAGAGCGGCCTGAATCATCATCATCATGCGAAAGGAGTGTCTACCCATGACTCGCTTGTTTTCGAGCCATCTGCCCGATTCCGTGGAGCGCACGCACAACCCCGTGCCAACCCCGCGCGCTTGGAGGAAACCCATGCACACAGGAACAACCTACGTCCGAAGCCTGCCCATGCTTGGGGCACTGCTGCTTGTCTTTAGCGCCTGCGGACAGTTCGCAGCCGCGCAGCAACCCACAGCCACGCCGCCACCCACGCCAGAGGCGACCGCGACTGCTGCGGTTGCCACCGCCGACAGAGCGGTCACGCACGCCGAGAACGATCGCGTCCCGGAAGGCGCGGCCTGGACGCAGCACTACTTTCCGTCCTCGGACGGCTCCGACGTCGAGCTGCATGCCGATGTGCTACTGCCCGAAGGACTGGCCGCAGGCGAGAAGGTGCCGGTGATTCTGGTGGTCGGGCCGTACTTAGGGCACTCCGGTGGCCAGGAACTGGAAAATCACGCGCACACCGGCCCCTCCAACCGCTTCAATGACTTGATCGAAGGGGCCGACCTGTTCGAGCGCGGCTACGCCTTGGTGATGGTGGACCTGCGCGGCTTTGGCGGCTCCACTGGATGCATGGACTTTGTGGGGCCGGGTGCTCAGGCCGACGTGAAGGCCGCAATCGACTGGGCCGCGACGCAGCCCTGGTCCACCGGTGCCGTCGGGATGTACGGCAAGTCCGCCGACGCCATCACCGGACTGATCGGCAACAACCTCAACCACGACGCTCTTAAGGCGGTCGTCGCGCAGGAACCCATCTGGGACGTGTACCGCAACTTCCGCTCGAACGGCGTCCCCCGCGCGACGATTGTCAGCATTCCCAACGTCTATAACACCATTGCCATGCTGCCCCAGATGCCGGACGACGACGAGCGTTACCGGACGAATGCCGAGTACGAGAAGACGCCCCCAGGCTTCTTTTGTCAATTTGACAACCAGGTCAACTACCAGATCGCCGATCCCGAGTCCGATCATTGGACGACCCGTGACTTGGCGGAGCAGGCCACGGGCACCGACACGCCACTGTTTTTCACGCAGGGCTTCCTCGAGTGGAGTACCGAAGCCGAGGCGATGGAGGAGTTTCTCGCGAACCACCAGGGGCCGCAGCGCAGCTGGCTTGGCCCGTGGGCGCACGTGCGGGGCAACGATCGCTATGTTGTGGACGGGCGGCTGGAGATGGGCCGCGAGGGCTGGTTCGACGAGGTGATCTCCTTCTACGACCGGTACCTCAAGGGCGTCGAACCGACCGTGGCCTACCCAGCCTACGTTGTGCAGGACAGCACCGGTGCCTGGCGTGCCCAGGACACCTGGCCGGTTGTGGAGTACTCCGCCACCATCCCGCTTGGCGGCGGGTCGTATCTGGACAACGGCCTCCTCGTCGACCCCGCAGCCGAGGCTCCCAACCGCTTCTTCGTCTGGTCTGCGCCGCTGGGGCAGACAGTTCGCATTACCGGCACGCCGCGGGTATCGCTTGAGATCGAGGGCTACGGCAACGTCATGGTCGACCTCTACGACGTTGCCCCCGATGGCAGCGCCGTCATGTTCAACCAGCAGGTGGCGGTGGTGAAACCCGGCACGACAAGCTTCGAGCTGCGGTCGACAGACTGGACGCTGCCCGTCGGCCATGCGCTCGCCGTCGAGATCGGCACCATCCAGCCGGGGTTTGCGCTCACAAACGACTGGATCGACACGCCGTCCTACGAGACGATCATCGTCCGCGACGCGCAGATTGAACTCGCCCTAGACGACCCGGCCAATGACACACCAACGCCCGGCGACCCTGCACCGTGGCTGGAGCTCTACCGGCAGGAGTTCACGGAAAAGCTGTCCCCCGGCACCCCGAGCTTCACCCTGCCAACGGGAGACCGCTGACCCAAATCCTATGCTGAGTCGTGCTATACGCACGACTCAGCGCCAATAGACCTGTTGTGAAATAGGGAAAAATTAGCTATACCAATACAGGTATTGAGACGGTAGCCCAATGCTGGATCTAGAGCGCGTCAAACGAGATGACCGATTGCTTCGGGCGTTGACAGGTCTGAATCATAAAGCCCTCGCAGCGCTCCAACCATCGTT
>NZ_JADEXE010000544.1 GCF_015207265.1 Nodosilinea sp. LEGE 07298
AGGAGAAACTGCCGCTTTATCTGGGGTTCTTTGAGTTCGTACACAATGCCCGTAAGCGAGGAAAGGCACTGCTGGGCAACCTATTGGAGACCTTGTTGAACTAGCTCCCCAAAATCCGTATTGAGCCTCTTTATGTACGCTTAACCGCCCCATTGACCCTAAAGTAAACGGGCCTCGTTCGATATGTTCCGGGGGGCAGACTCCCTTTGAAGCAATGACTATTTATTTATTCTCCGAACTCCGACTGAACAAACCGAAGCGTCTGTTCATCGCTTAGCTTACAAACAACGTTTTGATTAGCGAAGGCTCCAGCAAATGTTTTTGCCTTACTTTTCGGGACCCACTTAATCCATCGGATGCCTACTGCCCATTCTGCTAGCTCTTCACTGTCGCGATTTGCATCCGCCTGGGGGGCTGTGAGGCCGGATTCCAATAGTGGTTTTTGTGTGTCGTCTACAATGAAGTCGCGAACCATGACAGCTGGAGAAGTAACTTCACCAAGCCCAACATAACCCAGCCCCTTTATGTACGCATAAATCTTGTCGCCAATGCTGAGACGCTTGAGCGCCGATGAGTACCTAACGCCTTGTCCTGCACCAATGAAGCCAAATTTGACGTTGTCGTCCCAGTTTCTGGTTGGTCCTTCGCCCACATTCACGAACCAATACCCTGTCCATTCCCGCTTGCTCTGTGTGACAGAGCGTTGCTTCTTCTCCTTTCGCTCGATGTAGTCCTTTGCCTCCGGCAGTGGAATTATTGTTTCAGGGTTTATGAACAACCCTCCGTCAGAGTCAAGAAATGGGGCTAATCGCGTGCATTGGATGTTCACTCCAAATTCGCGCAGCCAAATCACCGCTGAAATCACTTCTGAGTTGAATTGACGAGACGCAAGAATTATCCGCTGTGATTTATTGAGATCCTCAATGTCGGCATCAATAAATTCCTCCACTGCTTTTTGTGCATCGGATTCAGCTACCAATAAGTACGAAGCAAACTGTTTATAAATTTCGCCGGGAAGAAAATTCGCACAATACGATGCATATTTGATAGCTTGCCACTCAACAGCTTCGCCGGAATCGTCTCGCTTAAGTTCGATGATTACCAAAGCTGCGTTCTTATCTATCGCAAGTAAGTCAAGACGTTTACCAGAAGAAAGGATTACTTCCTTGCCGATAATTAAAAGCTCTTCTCCAAGTATCTCTGGGGATTTATCAATCCATTCCTGAATATCGAATCGCTCCAGAAGCCCGAGTTCAGAAAAGCTTTTTGGCGTCAGTTTTTGAAGCTGCTTTTCTTCAACATCTACTCGGAACATCTAAAAAATCTCCAGTAAAATATAACGGTTCGGGTCAGCGGTTGTCGACATCTATGCAACACCACAAGTGGCTTCAATCAATCCGCTGCACCACGGTTGTTAGGCAGCATCAACTCCAAGCCTAAAAATCACTTCACGCTCTGTAGTATTTACTACTAAATCCTACAGACAGGGGAGCGCCCTCATACTGGCAAGATACACCAATCTTTAACTTTCTCTTGTGGTCATAATAGGTGTGGAAGTGCACCTGTTTTCGAGCTAATTCTAACTCAGACGGGTTAATGCTAAATATTCCCAAAATTGCTTCAGAATCAAATGGGCGGTTTTGGCTCCAAGGCGCAGTCTTCTTTAAATCAACATCCACATAATTAATGAAATTTCCTTCCGCTTCCAACATCATATGAGCTTGCTCAGAATCAATAATAATATTACCCACTTCATTAGGTTTGCCGCTAACCGCTCTTGCAGCATCTGCTACAGGCATTCCAAGATACTGAAAAGGGCGATGGAAAGGTGCTCTCAAAACATATAGGCTCAATACGGATTTTGGGGAGCTAGTTCAACAAGGTCTCCAATAGGTTGCCCAGCAGTGCCTTTCCTCGCTTACGGGCATTGTGTACGAACTCAAAGAACCCCAGATAAAGCGGCAGTTTCTCCT
>NZ_JADEXE010000545.1 GCF_015207265.1 Nodosilinea sp. LEGE 07298
CCCATCCACCCGCCCACTCTCCTACTCACCTATCTCTACGATCATGGCTAAACTCGAATTGCAAGACCTCACCAAAGCCTACAGCCGCGACATTGTGCCGGTGAAAAAGCTCAATCTGACGGTGGAAGACAACGAGTTTTTGACCCTGGTGGGGCCGTCGGGCTGTGGAAAATCAACGATTTTGCGGTTGATTGCGGGGCTGGATCAGCCCACCGAGGGCCGGGTGATGATTGGCGATCGCGATGTCAGCCCGCTGCCGCCGGGCGATCGCAATATTGCTATGGTGTTCCAAAGCTACGCCCTCTACCCCCACATGACCGTGGGTGAAAATATTGCCTCAGGCCTCAAGCTGCGCCACCTGCCAGCGGGCGACATTCAGAAGCGGGTGCAGGAGGTGTCTGCGGTACTGGGCCTCGACCCCCTGCTCGATCGCAAACCAGCTAAGCTTTCGGGTGGGCAGCGGCAGCGGGTGGCTCTAGCCCGCGCCCTGGTGCGTAACCCCGACGTGTTTTTGCTTGATGAACCTCTCAGCAACCTGGATGCTCTGCTGCGCGAGCAGGTGCGGGCCGACCTGAAGCAAATTTTTGCCGACCAAAAATCGCCCATTGTCTACGTCACCCATGACCAGACCGAGGCCATGACCCTCTCAACCAAGGTGGCGGTGCTGAGCAACGGCTATCTGCAACAGCTGGGTCACCCTCACGAGATCTACAAAACCCCGGCTAATCGGTTTGTGGCCAGCTTTATCGGCAGCCCCCAGATGAACCTGTTTCCCCTGAGCCGCACCGGCCATGACGTGGTGCTGGGCGATTTTCGGGTGCCTTTGCCCGCTGGAGTGCAGTCATCGTCGGTTATTCTTGGCATTCGCCCCGAGCACCTGCGGCTGCCTCGCGCAGGCGATGCCCTGACTGCTACGGGCGACGTGTTCTTAGTTGAAAACCTGGGCATGAGCGACCTGGTGAGTCTGCGAGTGCAGGGCGACCCTAGCCTAACCCTGCGGGCGCTGCTGCCCGCCGATGCCACCTGGAGCAAAGAAAATTTAACCCTGGCCCTGCCGCCAGAAACAATCCACTGGTTTGACGGTGAAACTGAACAGCGGCTTAGTTCCTAGTACTCTGCGGCGCAAGTTTAGTACGGCGCAAGTTTAGATACTATTCTCCGGAAGCTAGGGAGCAGGGGGGGTAGGGAGCCAAGCAATTCGGAATGGTGGGCATATTTCAGCCGTCGAGTACCAGGACAAAATTGAGGGTACAAATCAAGACGTTCTAGTACGTTTTCACGAATCATTCCGAATTGCTGTATGCCACTACCGGAGCTTTATACTGGGCTGCCAGGGTCGTTAGCAATGCCTCGGTCAGTCCTGTCCAGCCGATGATGCCGTCCTGGGCACGCACCATCTCCAGGGTGGCCTGCTTAAAGGCAGGGAAGTAGCTTTCGGTAGCGTCTTCGACCAGCAGGCACTCGTAGCCGCGATCGTTGGCTTCGCGCATGGTGGTCTGCACGCAGACCTCGGTGGTTACACCCGTGATAATCAGGTGGGTAATGCCCTGGGCTTTGAGGTGAGACTCTAAATCGGTGGCGTAGAAGGCTCCCTTGCCGGGTTTGGGGATGATCGCTTCTCCCGGCAGCGGCGCAAGTTCGGGAATGATGCCGTTGCCCGGTTCGCCTAGCACCAAAATGCGCCCCATTGGGCCGCGATCGCCAATTTTGAGGGTACTGGAGCCGCGATCGCGTTTCGAGGGCGGGCAGTCGGACAAATCCGGCAAATGCCCCTCCACGGTTTGAAAGATCGGTAGCCCGTAGCGGCGAAACGCTTCCTGTAGCGCTTTCACGTTGGGGATGATCGATCGCAGCAGGCCGACATCGTTACCCAGGGCATCGCCAAAGCCGCCGGGTTCAATGAAATCGCGCTGCATGTCGATGATGATCAGCGCCAGACCGGTGGCGGGCAGGGGGTAGGGG
>NZ_JADEXE010000101.1 GCF_015207265.1 Nodosilinea sp. LEGE 07298
GCCTCGGTGGGGGGATGCCAGCGCTCTGCAACCATGAATGCTGACCTGGAGCACACCATGGGAGAACCGCTGCCGGGGGTGTCTCGCAATCGGGCTTTTGCCAATGCAGGACGGGAGCCAACCCCTCAAGCGTATGCCAGCAGCTACAACAATTACTACGAGTTTGGTGGCAGCAAAGATATCTGGGCCAGTGCCCAGGCGCTGCCTACGGATCCTTGGCGGTTGGAAGTGACGGGGCTGGTCAAAAATCCGACTACCTACGACTTAGCCGACCTAACCCAGCGCTTTGACCTGGAGGAGCGCATCTATCGGTTTCGCTGCGTGGAAGCCTGGGCGATGGTGGTGCCGTGGATTGGCTTTCCAATGCGAGCCCTCATGGCGGCGGTGGAGCCAACGGCAGCGGCAAAGTACGTGCGGTTTACTTCGTTCTATGATCCGGCTGTCACCCCTGGCCCCAATTTTGGCTTTGCCCGTGACCTACCCTGGCCCTATACAGAGGGGCTAACTGTCGATGAAATGGCCAATGAACTGGCCTTTTTTGCGGTGGGGGTTTACGGGCGCACGCTACCCAAGCAGCACGGTGCCCCAGTTCGCATGGTGGTGCCCTGGAAGTATGGGTTTAAGGGGGCAAAGTCGATCGTCAAAATTGAGTTTGTGGCCGAGCAGCCCGCCACCTACTGGAATACTCTGGCTCCCAACGAGTATAAGTTTGAGGCCAATGTAGAACCCGATGTGCCCCATCCTCGCTGGTCGCAGGCGAAGGAGCGCCTGGTGGGAGAGAGCACGGCGCTATTTACCTGGGAGGAGCAGCCGACAGTGATTTACAACGGCTATGGGGATTATGTGGCGGGGCTGTATGCGTAGGGAGTGGAGGGTAAATGGGGTTAGGCGGCGATCGCCTCTCTAATCGCCTCAGCTTCTAGGTCTTTGCCGATCACCACTAAGCGGGTTTGGCGGGGTTCGGTAGGCTGCCAGGGGCGATCGAAAAAGGAATCGAACCGCTGGCCCACGCCATGGACCACCAGCCGCATGGCCTTGCCAGGTACGTCGACAAAGCCTTTGATGCGGTAAATCTCGTGACTGGCAGCGAGCTGTTCTAGCGTCTGCATCAGCTGTTTTGGGTCGAACCCCTGGTCGAGCACGATGGGGATAGCAACGATGTCATCGTCGTGATCGTGATCATGCTCGTGGTCGTGGTGGCTGGGGCGGCTATCGAGGTTGTCTTCGACGGCGGCGTTAAAACCTAGCAATAGGTCAGGGCTGACTGGGCTGCTGCCCTCACCTGCGGCTAGGCCCAGTACTTTGACCGGACGAGGTAGCTGCTGGGTGAGCCAGGTTTCAATGCGGGTGCGATCGCGATCGCTTACCTTATCTACTTTGGTCAGCAGCACCAGGTCGGCGCAGTTGAGCTGGTCTTCGAATAGTTCTTCTAGGGGTGTTTCATGGTCGAGGCTGTCGTCGGCCTGGCGCTGGGCCTCTAGGGCAGGCAGGTCGCCTACCAGGTCACCAGCCGCAAGAGCTTCACAATCCACTAGGGTAATCACGCTATCGACGGTGGCGGCGGTGCGCATTTCGGGCCAGCGAAAGGCCTGCACTAAGGGCTTGGGCAGGGCAAGGCCAGAGGTTTCGATCACAATGCAGTCGATCTGGTCGCGGCGGGTCATGAGCTGCTGCATGGTGGGCAAAAACTCCTCCTGCACGGTGCAGCAGAGGCAGCCGTTGGTGAGTTCGAGAATGTTGGTTTCAGCGGGTTCAGTGGTCTCGTCTTCGTCACACACCTGGCAGCTGCGCAGCAGGTCGCCGTCGATGCCGACTTCACCAAACTCGTTCACTAGCACAGCAATGCGCCGCCCCTGGGGGTTTTGCAGCAGCTGGCGTATCAGGGTGGTTTTGCCTGCCCCAAGAAAGCCGGTAATGATGGTAACTGGAATTTTGTGCATAGCCTGCCAAAAAATCGCTGCCCCTCAACCTAGCACGGGGGCAGGGGATAGCGGTCTACAATAATCACAACACGACCTCCCTGGCCAATGGTACAAACCCCTGCCAAAACCATTACCCTAGCTGAGTTTCTGCAACAGCCAGAGACCAAGCCTGCCCGCGAATATATTGACGGCCATGTGATCCAAAAACCAATGCCCCAAGGACAGCACAGCACAATTCAAGGAGAGTTGGTTACCGCTATCAACGCCGTTACTAAGGCAAGTAATTTAGCCTGGGCTTTTCCTGAACTTCGCTGTACGTTTGGCAGTAGATCCATCATTCCAGATGTATCAGTATTTCGCTGGCAGCGGTTGCCGACGAATGAGGATGGCACCATTGCCAATACGTTTAGCGCTGCGCCTGACTGGACGATCGAAATTTTGAGCCCTGAGCAGTCGTCAACACGGGTGGTAAGCAACATTTTGCACTGCCTCAATCACGGCGGGCTGGGGGGCTGGCTGATCGACCCCAATGAGAATTTGGTGCAGGTTTATCTGCCCAACCAGCTACCCGCCTCTTTAGAAGAGGCAGAAAATGAGCTAACGATGGTGGGCCTAGCCCCAGCCTTAACGCTAACGGTAGGACAGGTGTTTGGCTGGCTACAAGTAGGGTAGAGGCTTTTGAGGGATATGCTAGAAAGAGGGGTATGTTAGCGGCAAAATCAGAATCACAGCTACTCAGTCCTATGAAGGCATGAACATTGCCGAAGCTAAAGGCATTTCTGAAGCACAAAAAGCCAGCCTCTGGGTATTGGGTGCGATCGACGCGTGAAGGCTGCGCGATCGCCTACTCTGCATCTCCCACCCGCTTTTGATCGACCTCGCCAAAGATGGCGTTGGGGTGGCAATAGTACTTAAACTCCAGCAGGTTAAAAAATGGATCCTGTAAAAAGAACGTGCGGTGCTCCAGCGTTGTGCCGGGGAAGCGGCGCTTTTCGCTCTGGTGGAAAGTGAGCTTTTGCGCCTTGGCTTGGTGCAGCAGCGCTTCCCAATCGGCTTCAGCTGTGAATACCAGACCAAAGTGGCGAGGGTAAATGCCTTTTTGAGGAACTAAGTCTGTGGTGGTGTGGGCCACTAACTGGTGGCCATACAGGTTAAGAATGAGCGAGTTAGGGCTTTCTCTCCCTGGCTCGCAGCCGAGGCCATTTACATAAAACTCTTTTGTGGTGGGAATATCGGCTACCGGAAAAGCCAGGTGAAAGAGGACAGTGGCAGAATCCATACGCGGAGAAAGCAGAAGGGATGAGGGTAAAGACTTTCGCGAGATAGCGAGGTGAACCTAGGCCACTACCTTGTGATCGACGGCGTTGAGCAGGGCTTTTAGGGCGGTGTCTTCGGCCTGGCTGATTTGGTGGTCGAGCAGGGCAATGTGAATCGCTTTAGATAGCACAAAGGCCGCTACTTCTGGCTCTAGCTGTTCGACCAAAATCTCCATGGGCATAGGCACCTTGAGGGCCGACTGAATGCCTACCAGCATCGACTCATCCATGCCTAGGGCCGCTAGCCGGAGCCGCAGGCTGACCCACTCTTCCAGGGGGTCTTGACCACTGGCCTGAAGAATGGAGGCCAGCAACCGCTGCACCTTGCTCTGTTGAGTGGGAGACATGGCGGCGTAGGCGAGGGCGTCTGCTTCGATAGTGGCGTTTTTGTCCTGGTTGAGGTTGTTGAGAATTTGCTGCCATTCGGCCTCGGTGCACTGCTCAGGTTTGCCCACGCAGAGCGACACCTGAATGCGATCGCCCGTCGTGTGAAGCTGGGTAACCTCGGCGTGAATGCCTAAATAACCCAGCCACTGCGATACCATACCCACCAATTTGCCGCTGGCTGACTGAGCCTTGGTAAGCATTTGCACCTGGGTACGCACCAGGGGGCGAACAAGCTGTACAAGCATGGGGCTTTCCTCTCAACCGCTTTATTGAAGCCGCTTAGATCTTACACACCCCGTCAAGAGACCGCCGTAGTGCAGTACGCCGTTGAACCGAGACAGCTATCCCATATTTTTGAATCCTCAGATCTCTAGCCGACCGAGCCGAGGCGATCGAGGGGCCAGAACCGAAATCGGGCGCGGCCAATGATGTTTTGCTGGGGTAGCCCGCCCCAGACGTGGGAGTCGTTGCTGTCGTTGCGGTTGTCGCCCATGACAAACACCTGCCCCGACGGTACCGTGACGGGAGCGAGGGTATAGGCAGGAGGTTCTAGAATGTAGGGCTCTTGCAGGGGTTGCCCGTCAACCAATACCTGCCCCTGTACAACCTCAACGGTTTGGCCCGGTTCGCCAATGATGCGTTTAATAAAGGCCTGTCCGGTCTCGTAGCCCAGCCGAGTGAGCTGGGGGGGCGGAGCGAATACCACAACGTCGCCCCGGTGAGGAGGCTGCCAGCGGTAGCTAACTTTGTCCACCAGCAGGCGATCGCCGATGTGCAGGGTCGGATCCATCGAATTGGAGGGAATATAGCGGGGTTCTGCAATCAGTACCCGCACCGTCAGGGCGATCGCCAGGGCGATCGCCAGCACCCGCACATTGCCCCACTGGCCCTGCCACAGCGATCGCCACCGATCCCCAACAGAATTCTCTGAGCCGGCGCGATCGGCTTTGGCGGTGGTCGGCGGGGCCTGATTAGGTAGCTTAGGATCCATAAATGTGCAAACGACAGTGGGCCGGGTAATATCACCCCTGGCTTTAACCTTACAGGCAATGGCGGGGGAAAGGCATTCCTCTGCCTTAAAACCGAAACTCTAAAATGGCCCCCGTATTTTCGTTAAATTGCTCATAGCTGGTGATGGCCCGCAGGGTAATTTGATCGTTGACACGGTACCGCACGCTGAAAACAGCGGGGGTGACATTGGTAAAAACTTTCTGCACCGACACCGAAATACTGGGTGAAAAGTTATACCCAATTTCGCCCCCAATGTCGATCGCACCGCCCTGGGGGTTCCCTGGCGGCGAGGCCGAGAACAGTCGCAGGTCTGTGCGCTCTAGACCCGACCCTAAAAGATTTTGCAGATTGTTGAGCAGGGCCGATCCGGCAAAGGTCAGCAGCCCCTGAAACCCGTCGCCACCGCCCGACACACTGCCCAGAGTAGACTCTAGGGCAGCTAAAAAGCCGCCGCTAATCAGGGCGACAATTTCACCGTCGGAGCGGGGAGGAGTGCTTTCTAGCTCAACGCCTTGCAGGTTGACCACTCGGCTAACGCGACCGTTGACATTGGCGCGAATGCGAACGGTTTGTACCCCCGATTGGGTCAGACCCAGCTGGTCAATTCTAGACTCGCTGATTTCGTTGCGGGGGAAAGGGGAGGCCGCCGACAGGGAAGCACCAGCGGCAGCGGTATCGGGAACAGCCGCCGACAGCGTGGCCACCAGGTAGGGGTCAATGGTGTCGTCTAGATCGCTAAACTCGGCGTAGTTTTCGTTACCGGTAAGCCGAAACTCGGTGGTCAGCAGATTTATCCGACCTGAGGGCAGGTTGATGCGGCCCACAGGCTTGATACCAGGCGCGGTACCCACCAAATCTAGGGTGCCCTCGGCTCGTACATCGACAATGCCCGGAATAGCAAGCCGGACGTTATCAGCCAAAATCAGCTTAAAATCTTCGAATATAGGAGGAATAGGCTCAAAAATGCTGGGTTCGCCAGTGGGGCTAAAGGCTGCTGGAGTCGCCCCCCCTTCGCCTACTTCGGGCAGAGTAATGAGCCCGTCAGAGAGCAGAACCTCGCCGTAGACGAGGGGGGGAAGCAAAAATACGCTGCCGCCTACTACGACATTGCCATCTACCTGCCCTCGGTAGGTACCAGCGGGGTTGCGCAGGTCGAGGGCGATGTTGTCGAGGGTAACGCGAAAGGGGTTGCCTGCATTCGGGCCACTGGTCTCTGCCGACAGGGCCGTGTTGCCGCTATCGAACAACCCAGGAGCCAGATCTTGCACCGAGGGCAGCAGCTTTAGATTGCCCTCAGCGACGACCTTACCGTTGCTAAAGTCACCCTGCAAGGTTTGAAAATCGAGGACTAGACCACTGGTATAGACTGACCGAGTCGGGCTGGTGACAGGGCTTTCTACTACCTTGACGCTGCCCTGGATATTGGTTAGGGGTTCGGGCAGGCTGCGGGCACTGATGGTAACGCCTTCAAAATCGGCTTGTCCAGTGACGTTGAGCGTGGTCAGCGCTTCTTGAATCGGCTGATCAGTGGGCCAGCGACCTTGAACAGCTAGGTCTAGGCTAGCGTTCCCTGACTCCCAAGCGATCGCCTGGGTGAGCAGATTGATCAGAGCAAAGCCATCGTCGCGCATTCTAAGCGTGATATTGACGGTATCGGTCTCGGGCTGCTGACTGAGGCCAGGCAGGGTCAGCGGCACACTGGCCACCAGCCGCAGCGGGTCTTCAATTTGCTCATCAACGGCCACCCGGCTGATCAAGTTGAGGCGGGCGTTTTCGTAGCTAAAGTTGGCGGTGGCCAGGTCGATGGTGTTGCGGTTGATGGTGGCTTCATTGACCGCTAGCTGGCCCCGAACCTGAGGATTGGCCAGGCTGCCGGTGAGGGTAGCGCCCAGGTTCATCAGCCCGTCCAGGTTGTCGGGCAGCCGTAGGGGCTGGCGCAGGGCGTTGAGGGGCACATTGCTGACCTCCAAACGCATGGTGCGGGTTTCAGGGTCATCGGGGTCAAGGCTAAACTCGCCGTTGAGGGTGGCCAGGGCAACCCCCTGCTGGGTTGTCGCTGAGAAATTTGAGAAGTTTGACCGTACGCTCACCGGGTCGAGCCGAATGGTGCTGTCCTGATAGCTGCCCTGGGCAATCACCTCGTCAAAGCGATAGACGGCTCCGTTGCTGCCGTCGGGTTCGCCCCAAACCCAGTTGGCCCCGGCCAAGTCAAAGGCGACGTTGAGGTCGTTGGGAATGGCTCCCCTGGCGGTGACGGTACCTGAGAAGCTGCCGGTTAGCTCTTCTAAAGGGGGTAGGGGAGCGGCTTCGGCCTGGGCCGCTAACATGTCTTGCAGCTCTTGCACTTCGGCCAGGCGGCGCAGCTGATCGAGCAGGTTGGCATTGCTGTCGCCCACCGGACTAACCTCCTCTAAAGAGGCCAACTCAGTCGGGGTAGCGGGGCGGTACCAATCGGGCGGGCTGAGCAGGTTAGGACGAAAGTCGGCCCATTCGAAAATTAGCAGGGTCTGCAAAAGTTCTTGAATCTGGCCGTTCTCAACCACCAGTTCGCCGTTGATTTGGGGAGTGTCGCCCAGGGTATAGGTGCCGCTGGCCAGGTAGCGACTGAGGCCACCGGCTGACTCCAGGGTTAGCCCCACCAGGCTAATTACATTGTTGGTGAAGGTAACATTGCCCCGCAGGCGACCATAGCGGGTCACCTCCAGCGGCAGCTCAGGAGCATTTGGGTCGATGGTGGTCAGGGTGGTTTCTGAGGGCAGTCTGATGTAGCTAAGGCTGGGGTCTTGCACATCGAAGCTGGCCCGCAGCGTAGACTGGCGCAGGTCGGCAACGATCTCAGCAGAGGTGATCAGACCGTCAAAGGTGCCAATGCCGCTGGTGCCAGCCTGGGGCAGCCGCAGGTCGCCAATGGGCAGATTTTCGACAGTGGCATAGAGGGTGCCAGCCTGGGTATAGCCTTCGGCTAGGGCCTCGCCGCTGCGCACCTCAAAGGTCAGGTCGCGATCGCCCTCGGCGGTGGCCACATAGACGCGATCGCCGCCACCAGTCAAATCGACCGCCAGCGGGCCGCCCTGGGTGTAAGCGATCGGGCCAGTCAGCGGTGAGGAAAAGGCCAGATCCCCGGCGGTGAGGCCCACCAGAGAAGCATCACCAGTCAGGGCCAGGGCACCGGGGCGACCCCGCAGCCGCCCGTTAAAGAACGCATTGCCCGCCAGGGGAATAATCTCTGGCAGCGGCAGCGCTGCCAAGCTGTAGCCATCGACATCGAGGTTGAGATCGAGGTTGGCGATGGCGGGCGCACCGGCACCGCTCAACTGGGGTGTAATCACACCGTTGGCCTGCAGCCCGGCCGTGCTGGCCCGCTGCACCAGAATCGACTGACCGTTCCAGGCCAGGTCGGCGGTGAGAGGCTGGCGTACCTGAGCCAGCTGGGGGGCGCGGCTCGCCGCTGAGGCCAACCCATCGGACAAAATCAGCTGACCTTCTCCCTGCACGCCGGCCAGGCTGCGGGCATCGGTGCTGCCCCTGAGCTGAAATCTGCCCTCGGCAGTGCCCTGCAAATCGGGGGCAAAGGCCGCGAGCTGAAGGTTTTGGCCTCGCAGATCGGCCACCCACTGGCCGCCATTGAGGGTAGCACGGGTGTTCACCGTACCTCCGGCTAGGACCGCCTGGGCGACCCCTTGCCCCTCTATGCCGCGCAGCCCCCCTGCCAGGGTGCCAGAAAATTGGGCTACCCCGTTCAGCACCCCGTCTACCCCAGCCCCAAGCTGGTCGAGCTGCACGGCATCGGCGCGAATGGATGACTCCCACTGACGGGTGTTTAGCCCCAGGCTGCCCATGCCGACCAGGGTGCCCCCGGCCACCTGCACAAAGGTATCGGTAAAGCGCAGGGTACTGTCTGCCAGGCGAATGTCGCCACGGGCCGGGTAGTCGCCCGCCGGAGCCCGCCAGCTAGCGGTACCCGTGAGCTGGCTAAACGGCCCACTGACCTCGGCCTCTAGAAACACCGGCCCCAGGGCAACGGTGTCTGGCAAGCCGTAGGGCTGGCCCAGGGCATTGGCGGGCAGGCGATCGCCCGCAATAGAGAGCGCCAGCTGGCCCGGCTGCCCAAAGCTGTAGCGACCGCTGCCGGTGAGTGTTCCCCCCGCTTGGGGCAGCGCCTGAAAGCTGTCGATCGCCAGGTTGCGCCCCCTCAGGGTAGTGTTGGCTTCGACTGCCGCGAAGGCCACCTGGTCAATGGTGACAGGCCCCTGTGAAATAACATCGGTGGTGATCACGGGCCGCCGCAGCGGTCCGGTCATGGTGACATTGGCCAAAAAGTTGCCTGTTGTGGGTACCGGCAGCGCCACCTCATATAGCTCAAATAACTGCTCTGGCCTGAAGGGGTTGACCTGACCACTCAAGTCGTAGCCCCTATCAAAGTCAAGGGTGCCGCCCGCCCTGGCCGTCAGTTCGCCCAGGCTAGCTGTCACCCCTTCAAACTCAATTATGCGGCCCTGAAACCGCACATCGCCCTGCAAATTTTGCAGGGTCCCTGGTAGGCCACGGGTAATCAGAGACGCGTCCTCAACCCGCGCCGTGCCGACAACGGTGGTCGGCACACCGCCACCGCTTTCGATATCGACCTGGCCGCTGACCACGCCGGTGGGAAACTGCACGGGCAGCGGATTCTGTAGAAAAGAGTCGAGCAGGGGCAGAATATCGGTCGCCCTGGCCGCCTGGGTGCGCAGGTTGATCTTGGCCTGCAGGCCAGGGCCGGGTACCTCCGTAGCATCGGCGATCGCGGCAGAGTCCTGGGGCGGGGGCAGCAAAACGACACCCTTAACCTCAATGCTGCCGCCCTGGATGGAATTGCCACTCAGGGCTAAATCTAGCTGCCGGGTTTCTAGGGGAGAGTTTGGATCTTCAGGAACGTCAATAAAGGTGTCACTAAATTGAAGCTGACCCTGGAGATCGGCGATCGCCACCTGCACTGGCTCGGCATCCCCCTCAACATAGGGCACCATCGTGAGCTGGCTATCGTTGACGTTAATGGTGTCGAGGTTAATGGCAATAAACGGATCGCGATCGGGATCTTGCTCCGGCAAATCGATGTCGAGATTAAACCACTCGCCTTCGGCATTTTGCTCCAGGTAAAGCTCTCCCTGGTCTAGAGTCAGGCTGAGCGGCAGCTCACGCCGCCACAGATCAAACAGGCTAAACCGCAGCTCGACTGCTTCCAGCGATAAAGAATCTGGATCGGTCGGGGTCGGTGGAATGGTGGACGGCCCCACCCGCACTCCAGTCAGCCCAATCTGCTCTAGCGGCCCCAGCTCTACCGGCCGATTCAGGGTTTCAGAAAGCTGTTCCGACACCCAGGGAATCAGGTTGTTGCGGCTCCACAGCCAGCCGCCTAAAACTGTGCTGCCCCCCAGCACCAGCAATCCAGACCCCACCACCAGGGCCGATGTTAGCCAGGGTCTGCCGCCGTTCGGTTTTTGGTCTTTAACAGACTCTGGCTCTTGAGCAGACTCCGGTTCCTGAGAAGACTCCGAATCTTGAGAAGGGGTCATACCCGTTTACGCCACCGCAGAACACCAAACATGGTAGTGAACTCCCGAAACTTCTGACCACCCTCGCAATGAACTGATGGAATTCTTCTCGTCGGGGTGGTGCCTACCTCTATGTCGCTATTTAACTCTTGGAAGAACAGACGGCAGCCGAGGTAACTTTGTTCGCGCTGCGATCGCCCGGTAGAGTAAACAAGGTAATGCTGTATGTGAGATAGGGCTATGGTGGTGTACGTGCTGTTGTTTAACGCCCGCACCGATAATGAGGGCATCCACGCCGAAACCATTAATGGGCAGAATTTAATTCTAATGTTTGAGCACGAGGACGACGCCGTTCGCTACGCCCTCATGCTCGAAGCCCAAGACTTTCCGGAGGCTACGGTAGAGGGCTTTGAGCAAATTGAAATCGAGGAATTTTGTGAGTCAGTCGGCTACGGCTATCGTCTGATTCCAGAAGGGACGCTGGCGGTCCCCCCCGAGCAAAGCCTGGACGAGCACCTCTGGGACCCCGACCAGCCCAGCCTCGACCCCCAGCCCAAAAGCCAGTCCGGCCCCCAGTCTGCTACTCAGTCCAACGAAGAAACCGGCGGTATCTCCCAGGCGGAACTCGATCGCATGCGTCAGCAGCTAGAGAAACTGCTCTAGGCCTGCCGCACTATGACAACCCCTCTATCTACCCTGATTGCCCGTGCCCGCCAGGGCGATGCCCACGCGATCGCCCGGTTGATTACGCGATCGCTAGCTACCCAAAGCATTGTGGCCCAAGGGCAGTGGCAGGGCACCCAGCTCTACCTCGATCTAGAGTCAGATGCCGCCATTGATCAACATCAGGTGGTACCCCAAATTCGGCGCGGGTTGCTGCGCCTGGGGCTCACCTGTCCGGTCGATACCGTATGGGTAACGGCTCGCCGTGTGGGCTGGGCCGAGACCGACTGGCGCGAGGGCTTTGGCCTCAATGGAGCACTATTCTCTCCAGAAAATTTTTTGGCTGGGGAACCTGGCGGCATCCCATCCCATTCTCCAGCGGTAGCTCCGCTCAATTCGACGGGGCCAATATCCCCGACCCACCGGTCAGAACCGGAGCCTAGACCTGAGCCTGCCCCTGAGCCAGAGCCGACACTGACTACGTCTGACCGCTTTGACGACCGCTTCGAGACCGACAGCTCGCCCCCAGAAACGGCCCCTACAGACACCACCCTGGTGGCTCTGGCCCATCTCGCTCCGGTATTGAGCTATCTCGTGCTGGGCAGCCAGTGGCTGGGGGGGTGGCCATTATTTTGGGGCGGTTCGTTTTTGCTGCCCTGCCGGGTCGTGGCTCCCCTGGTGCTGCTTTTGGTTAAAGGAACTGGGGCCAGTGCGGCCTCCGACGCGGCCTACGTCCAGCACCAGGCTAAAGCTGCCCTCAACTTTCAGCTCACGATGTTTATCGCCTGGGTCATTACCATTGCGCTGATGTTTGTGTTGGTGGGCTTTTTGCTGGTGGTGCCCCTGGCCCTGTTTGAAATCGTCAGCTGCATTGTGGCGGCGGTGCGGGTGTCGGAGGGCAAGCCCGTGAACTACGTAACGATTCGGTTTGTGCGCTAGGTGCGCCATCCTCTACATTAGCGGGAGCGTTTATTGCCCAAGGAATGCCGCCTGTGCCTGCCAGTTCTTCTGTTCACCCGCCCTCAGACCCAGCCGATCGCGGTCATTTACTTACCGAGCAGGCCAACCCCCGCAGCGCCCAGCTCGATCAGCTCAGCGCCATCGAACTGGTTGACCTATTCAACCAGGAAGACCAGCGCACCCTAGAGGCGATCGCCGGAGCACGCGCGGCCCTAGCGGCCGCCATCGACGCGGTGACAGTGGCTCTAGCCCAGGGCGGGCGGCTCTTTTACGTTGGGGCCGGTACCAGCGGACGGCTGGGAGTGCTGGATGCAGCGGAGTGCCCGCCCACGTTTTGCACGCCTCCTGAGCTGGTGCAGGGCATTATCGCCGGGGGGGCCGGGGCGCTAGTGAAAAGCTCTGAGGGGCTGGAAGATGTAGCAGAAGACGGGGCTGCCGCGATCGCCGACCGCAACATTCAGCCCCAGGATGTGGTAGTAGGCATTACCGCAGGCGGCACTACTCCTTACGTACAGGGGGCGATCGCCGCCGCCCGCCAGCGGGGCGCAACCACAGTGTTTATTGCCTGCGTACCCACCGACCAGGTGCCCACCGAGGCCGACATCGACATTCGCCTGCTGGTAGGGCCAGAGCTACTGGCCGGTTCGACCCGGCTGAAGGCGGGTACGGTGACCAAAATGGCCCTGAATATAATCTCCACCGGGGCGATGGTGCGCCTGGGCAAGGTCTACGGCAACCGGATGATCGATGTGGCCGTCACCAACACCAAGCTGCGCGATCGCGCCCTGCGCATTCTCTGCGACCTCACCGATTTGGACCGTGACACCGCCGCCGACCTGCTCGATCGCAGCAACCAGCAGGTCAAGCTAGCGCTGATGATGCACCTAGGCGGGCTAGATGCTGAGGATGCTGCCCAGCGGTTGGCCCAGCACGGCGGGCATTTACAGCGGGCACTGGAGACAGGGAAATAAGGGAATGGAGACGTGAGGCAGCGGGAGAGCTAGAGGGCAGACGATAGCTCAGGGGGATGGGGATCAGCTTCATCGAGCCAGGCGCGATTGAGGCAAACGCCTTCTAGCTGGGCGATCGCAACCGTTGCGCCGCGCAGATTGGCCCCGGTCAGGTCTGCGCCCCGCAGGTCGGCTCCGGTCAAGTCTGCACCGCGCAGATCTGCGTAGCTGAGGTTTGCGTTGCGCAGGTCAGCGCTACGCAAAATGCCCTGATGCAGCGTAGCCAGGCGCAAATCGCTACAGCGTAAATCGGCCCCCACCAGGTTGATGCAGCTCAGCTCAGCCCGAATCAGCACCGTGCGGGCCAGATCGGCGTTCTCTAGGTTGGCCCCCCGCAGGTTGGCTCGCCACAGGTTACAGCCGCTCAGCTTGGCCTCGCTCAGTCTGGACTGATGCAGGTTGACCGACACCAAGTTGGCCTGACTCAAATTAATGCCGGGCAAATCCAGCCCCGGCATCCAGGCTTCATGAAAATCGAGGTGGCTAAAGTCGCGACGACCAGCGGCATATAGCTCCAGCACCTGGGCCATGGATATGGTGACAGACTGACTATCCATAAGGCTTTCTTCACCTACCCGACATTACTTCAACCGATTCTGCCGCCTACTGACGATTTACTCGCAAGCAGCGTAACAGACTCCCCCGTTGGGAGCAGAGGCAATAACATATTGCTGAATATTGCGTCTTTGTAAATTAATGTAACAATTTCTTATTCCCACTGCAAGGACAAACAACTCCGCCTACCGCCCGAAGGGTGAGGGGGTAGGCGGAGGTAGGTGCGTAAGTGAGGTAGGTGCGTAAGTGAGGTAGGTGCGTAAGTGAGGTAGGTGCGTAAGTGAGGTAGATGGGTAGATGGGTAGATGGGTAGATGGGTAGATGGGTAGATGGGTAGATGGGTAGATGGGTAGATGGGTAGATGGGTAGATGGGTAGATGGGTAGATGGGTAGGTGAGGTGGGTTAGAGCTTTTGCATCCTGTGGCGCTTAGTCTTTAGCTACCTAAAAGAATCAGGATCGCACCACGCATCCACCCATCCACCCATCCACCCATCCACCTCCCCCTACTCCACCCCTGAACTCTCAGCGGCAATCTCCGCATCCGATCGGCTGAATAGGCCAAACAGCGGCCCCAGCAGTGCGCCAATGGCAAAGCCACCAGCGTGAGCCCAGTAGGCGATGCCGCCGCCTTCCATACCAATCATGGCGGGGGCACCGAGGCTGGCAAAGCCGTAGATGGCCTGCTGTGCAAACCAAATCCCCAGGTAAAATAGGGCCGGAATTCTCAGCGGCAGGGGAAATGGCCCCAGGGGCACGATGGTGAGAATGCGAACATTTGGAAAGCGAAAGATGTAGGCCCCCATCACCCCTGCGATCGCGCCGCTAGCCCCTAGAGACGGAATGCCTGAATCCATAGCAAAAAACCACTGGGCCAGGTTAGCTAGCGTGCCGCACAGCAGGTAGAACACCAAAAACCGCAGGTGTCCCATTTGGTCTTCGACGTTGTTGCCAAAGATCCACAGGTAGAGCATGTTGCCCGCCAGGTGTAAAAAGCCGCCGTGGAGAAACTGGCTGGTCACGACCGTCAACCATTCTTCGGCGTTAACGGCTGAAACTCCAGTGGTCAGGCTGGTCGAAAATTCTTCGGGCACCACTGCCCAGGCGTGAAAAAAGCCGGTCAGCCCGTAGGTGGGCAGGCTGAGCTCGTAGATAAAAATAGCGATGTTGAGCACTATCAGCCCGTAGGTGACGTAGGGTGTGCGTAGACCTGGGTTGTAGTCTTTGAGGGGTACCACCGATTACCTCGCTTCTCTAGAAAACTGCTGGGGACAGCCCTACTATTGCAGAGTGTCTCAAAAATTAAAATCCTCCCATGGTCAGCCTTGAGATAGAGCTAGCGACCTTCCGATCGCGGTATTAACCAGGTTTCTGGCGTTGTTTTTGACATTTTTCTGGCCTTGCTGATTAAGGGTGTACAACGATGACCCTAGCTCTCCAGCGTTGGGGCATCGTATCACCTTGACGAATGAAACCCTGCTGACAGAGGCGATACCAGCGATCTATCGCCGACGGCGGGATCCGATTCTTGGGACTCAGGATTATGCAAAGTTGTGCATCAACCTTTCCCCAGCCTGACAAAGCAATTTCTTAAACTGTAGTGAGGGCGTAGCGTCGTAAACCAAACCCTATTTCTACCCGCCCCTACCACTGCCATGACTCATCTCCTCACCTCTCGTAGTGGGCTAACGGCATCGTTGATGTTAGGCGTTTTGCTGACCTGCTGCGCCGGTCGTTCGAACCCCTTAGCCACCAGCACTGGCCCTGCAAGCCCGGCGATCGCAGCACCTGATGCCGCTGACCCCTGGTACCAGGCGGTTGGCGAAGCCAACCAGGCCGCCCAGCTAGCCGCCACCGCTACCACCGCTGCCCAGTGGCATCAGGTGATGGGGGCCTGGAGTCGAGCGATCGCCCTGATTCAAGACCTGCCTACTGATGACCCCCGCCAGGTGTTTAGCCAGCGCAAGGCGCAGGAGTACCAGCAAAACCTTTCCCTGGCCCAGCAGCAGGCGGCCCAGCAGGGTTTGCCCAGGGCGTTTCCGGCCCTGGGTAGCGATGTGCTCGACGAGCAGGTCAGCCTGTATCGCGCCTATGTGGCCACCCAAGGCCCGCCGGATGTGCTGATTGTGGGCAGCTCGCGATCGCTGCAAGGCGTCGACCCGCAGGTACTGCAGCAGGCGCTGGCGGTAGAAGGACACCCCGATCTACGGGTTTACAACTTTAGCGTCAATGGAGCCACAGCCCAGGTGGTGAGCTTTTTGACGCGGCAGCTGTTGGCCCCCGACCTGCATCCCCGGTTAGTGATCTGGGCTGAGGGGTCGCGCGCCTTTAACAGCGGCAGGTTCGATCGCACCTTTGCCGAAATTCTGGCCTCCCCCGGCTATGCAGCCGTTCGCGATGGGGCCGTGGTCAGCCTGCAAAGTCGCGAGAAATCGCCTGCCCCACCGGCTGCGATCGAGGCAGACGAACCTGAGTCAAACGCTGCCGCGCCTGCCGAAACAGCGGTGGCAGAGCATGGCACCATTCCCCCCAGCCCGATCAACGCGCAGGGCTTTTTAGCCGTCAACGACCAGTTCAACCCGGCAGTCTACTACCGCAGCTTTCCTCGGGTGCGAGGGGTGTACGACAACGCCTACCGTCCCTTTCGCCTAGAGGGGGTACAGACGGCGTCCTTTGAGGCCCTGACCCAGTTTTTGAGGGGTCAAAACATTCCCCTGGTGTTTGTTAACCTGCCGCTCAGCAACGACTATCTGGACGGGGTGCGGCTGGGCTACGAGCGCCAGTTTCAGCGGTTTTTACAGGACCGGGCTAACCAGGGCACCCTCACTCTGGTCGATTTGCTAGAAGAATGGCGCTGGCAGTCGCACCTGTTTGCCGACCCCAGCCACGTCAACCGCTACGGAGCGCGCGAAGTGGCCCGCCTGATTGCCGCCGACCCTCGCATTCCGTGGCCCAGTGCTGCGCCCCAAACGCCCGCCCCTGCAACCGATGCTGCACCTTCTGAGCCTGACGCTGCGCCCGGTACCAACCCAGTCAGCCCATCCGACCCTGCGCCTGAATTAGGTAGCTAGAGCGGGCACCGAAATGGTTGAGCCCAAAGGACTTAAATCTGGGGATCTTGCCATTTGAAGGGTTTGAATCTCAGGCTAGATCTGTGGCTTTGCCACCTGCTGCCACTGCTGAAGTTCGGTAGGGGTGTTGACATTGGCCAGTAGGGCGTCATCAACCGGTGGCATGGGCTGCACCGGGTGCTGATTGAGCCAGCCTTGCAGCGATCGCGTTGGAGATGCAATCGCGTACTGCCGCAGCGACCCCAGCGCCGCCGAGCGGTAGAACCCACACAGCGGCTCCCAGCGGTGTTGCCGCTGAGGTAAGTAGGCCAGGTAGGGCAGGGGAACAGCGGCTAAGCTATCCCGCCAGGTGCTCAGAGTCGCCGACGACAGGTTGGGCATATCGCAGGCCAGTACTAGCACCCATTCGGGGCTGCCCTCGGGCCGCTCCTGTAGCCAAGTCAGCGCCTGCACCAGCGCCACCAGCGGCCCCTGAAAGGTTTCACTCAGGCCAGGCCCCTCTGCGATAAATTGTACCGAGGCCGGTACCAGAGGGCGGTAGCGATCGCACCACGGCGTCACCACATACACCGCATCAGCACAGGTAAGAGCCACCCGACAGGTCTGCTGAATCAGCGTTTCGGCTCCCAACGAAATCAGCGCCTTGTCGTGGCCCATGCGGGAGCTGCGGCCCCCCGCTAAAATCACCGCCGCTAGGGATGTCACCGCTAGGCCTCGCCGTCAATCATCAATTTCTACCCGTTTGGTGCGGGCGGTTTGGCCCGACTTGATTCGCACCTGCGCCTTGGTTACACCCAGCGTTTTAGCCATCAAGGCAACGAGTGCTGCGTTGGCCTTACCATCCTGCGGCGGGGCCTTGAGGTGTAGCAGCCAGCTACCGTCGTCGAGTCGAGTGGCCTTTTGAACCTTGGCATTGGGCTTCACCCGCACCGTTAGCACCGTCATGCTTTGCCCCTTACCACAGTGCCCTGGGCTAGCTTGCGGAGCCGGGCAGCATCGGCCTCGGCTAGCCCCTTAAAGAAATAAATCACCCCAGTCAGAAAGGCCAGCCCCATATAAAACAGGCGAATGCCCCACCCGGCACCGTCAAAAATCATCGAAAATACGCCGGGTTCAATGCCGCTAAAGCGGGTCAGCTCTGAGCGAAACCACTTTTGGTCTTCGGCCATGCGCTCTAGCTCATCCACGGTAGCGGGCAAAATGGGCATGCGGGTAGTGGTAGTGTAGTAGCCCCAAAACCCCTGGCTGCCCCCCTCGCGGCTAAGGGCCTGGTTAGCCAAAGCGGTAATTTGCTGGCGAGACAGGGTCGACTCAGTCGTGAGATAGCTAAGCCACAGGTGGTGACGCAGCCAATAGCTGCTAAAAAAGACCAGCGGTAATGCTACCAGCAGGGCGATCGACTTGATTCCTAACGAGGTCTTAGCTGACAGATGGCGGGTGGCGCTGCCCAACCCAAAGCCCAGCACGGCAAACAGCAAAACGACGCTCAGCTCAATAATTTCAAGGCTCTTGAGCCAGCCGCCCAAAATGGGAATGGGGTGCAAAAATATCTCGGCTGCCCAGGTGATTAAGAACCGGACCCCAATTACAGCAGCAGTTACGGCAAAAACCGTCAGCAAATACCTGGAAACGTTGGCTGGGGGGCGCAGGGTAGGCATGACTGGGGCTATTGGAAAGGAGATTGGGAGCAACGATCCTCCTAATCATAATGATGTGAGGCAAAGGAGCGGCATTTGCTCTAGAAAAGTCAATGGTCTGAGTTTTTGAGGTCTGAGTTTTTTACTTCGCCTGTAGCTCGCCCATCTGGTGGGGGGAAAAGGCTCCCTGCTCGGTCACGATCGCAGCAATGAGCCGGGCTGGGGTGATATCAGAGGCGGGGTTATAGAATGCGGCCCCACTGGGAGACGTAACCCGTTGGCTCCCCTGAAGCGCGCCTTGGGCATCGCCCAGCTGATAAATTTTCTCGGGGGGGTGCTCTGCGATCGCCATGCCCGCCCCCGTTGCCACCCTAGAGTCAACGGTCGATACGGGGGCCGCCACCACAAAGGGAATGTTGTGGGCCTGAGCCACCAGGGCCAGGCTATAGGTGCCAATTTTGCTCAACGTGTCGCCGTTGGCAGCAATGCGATCGGCCCCGGCCAGCACGGCGTGAATTAGCCCCTTTTGCATACAGTGGGCGGCCATGCTGTCGGTAATCACCGTCACCGGAATGCCCTCCTGCACACATTCCCAGGCGGTCAGTCGCGACCCTTGAAAGGTGGGGCGCGTTTCGGCAGCGTAGACCCGCTCCAGGCGGCCTGCCTGCCACAGCGATCGCATAATGCCCAGCGATGTGCCGTACCCCGAGGTGGCCAGCGCCCCGTGGTTGCAGTGGGTCAGCACCGTCAGTTTAGCCGGACTGCTCGGCAATGCTTGAACACCGTAGTCGCCAATCGCGTGGCAGAGGCGAAAGTCTTCGGATTGGATGGCCTGGGCCTGGGCCAATAGTTGCGCCCTTACCTCTTCTATCGAGGCACTGGAGTGGTGCACCACCCTCAGCATGGTGTCGACGGCCCACTGCAAATGGGCTTTGTCGGGCCGAGTCTGCTTAAACTGGTCGCCGATCGCCTCAATCCGTTCCCAAAAGGCCGTGGGGTCGTCGGTATGAATTTCGGTCGCCCCCAGGTACAGGCCATAGGCCGCCGCAATCCCCATGGCCGAGCCGCCTTGAACAATGCCCGATCGCAGCGATCGCACCACATCGTCGCAGCGGTGAATCGACACAATGTTGTAGCGCTCCGGCAGCTGCCGCTGGTCAATCAGCACCAGGTGGTCGTCTTGCCAGATCACAGGGTAAACGTGGGTATCGCTGGTGGCAATCATGGCAACTCAAGGGAAATACAAGGACGGCGGCACATTCCATGACTCTCAGTATGGAGGTTTCTTTGCCTCTGTCAATTCATTACTGTCCCCTGAGCGTCACTACTGTCCCCTGAGCGGAGTCGTTCGCGTTAGCGTCTCCCATAGGGAGAAAGGGGACAGGTCAACAAAAGGGAGGACAGCTGCAGCGATCGCAACCAACTGATCGCGATCACACGTCTCTGTCCGGAGCCTGAGCGATCCCCACTGGAGGTTAAAGCGACACCCCAGGAGAGCCACCATGTTCACCCTTCGCTTCGCCACCGCCGACTACCGCCCCGATCGCCAGGTCACTCTTCGCACCAACCTCGACAACTGGGCCAAAGATATCCCCGGCCTCTACGAAAACGGAGCCTGGCGCTTCGAGCTGCCCGCTGCCCGCTACGGCGGCGGTTTCACCTTCAAGTTCGTGCTGGAGCGCACTTACTGGCAAAACGGCCCCGACCTCTTTTTGCAGCCTGCCCAAGGCGGTGACTACCTTTACCAGGCCCCTGTCGTCACCTTTCCGCCCATGACCGAGGTCGTGGTCGAAAACACCAATATCCAGCAAGAGTTCTTTCCGCCCAACCTCGACGAAAACCGGCTTTACGACGTAATTGTGGTGGGCTCTGGCATTGGCGGCGGCATTCTGGCTGACCAGCTCTCCGACCTGAACCTGGATGTTTTGGTGCTGGAGGCGGGCAGTTACCTATTTCCCACCCACACCGCCAACCTGCCCCGGCAGCACCGAGTCGGCCAGTTCGACAAACACGTCTGGAACCTCTACGAACGCTTCAAAGTGCAGAACTTTGCCAACGGCTTTGGCTCCGCCTTCGACGGCGGTCAGGCCTTTAACCTGGGCGGCAAATCGCTTTTCTGGGGCGGCCTGATTCCCCGGATGGCCTGGTGGGAACCCGATCGCTGGCCACGCAGCCTGCGCTGGTTTCTCGAAGTCGGCGGCTACCAGCAGGCCGAAGACCTAATGAAC
>NZ_JADEXE010000102.1 GCF_015207265.1 Nodosilinea sp. LEGE 07298
GTCGAGGAGGGCAGCACATTGGCCTCGCCGCACACTTTAATAATGTCGGGCGCGTGACCGCCGCCGGCCCCCTCGGTGTGATATGTGTGAATGACTCGATTTTTGAAGGCTGCGATCGTGTCTTCCACAAAGCCCGCCTCGTTGAGGGTGTCGGTGTGGATGGCGACCTGCACGTCGTATTTGTCGGCAACGCTCAGGCAGGTGTCGATAGTGGCCGGAGTAGTACCCCAGTCTTCGTGCAGCTTGAGGCCCATGGCTCCCGCTTTAACCTGCTCTGCTAAGCCCTCGGGCTGAGCGCTGTTGCCCTTCCCCATAAAGCCCAGGTTCATCGGAAACGCATCGGCGGCTTGCAGCATGCGCCAGATGTTCCACGCGCCGGGGGTGCAGGTGGTGGCGTTGGTGCCAGTGGCGGGGCCGGTGCCGCCGCCAATCATGGTAGTGACACCGGAGGCGATCGCGGTCTCAATCTGCTGGGGGCAAATAAAGTGGATGTGGCTGTCGATGCCCCCGGCGGTAACAATCATGCCTTCTCCGGCCACCACCTCAGTACCAGGGCCAATAATAATGTCGACGCGGTCTTGAATGTAGGGGTTACCCGCCTTACCGATTTTGTGAATCTTGCCGTCTTTGATGCCGATGTCGGCCTTGACGATGCCCCACCAGTCGAGAATCAGAGCGTTGGTAATTACCATATCGACGGCCCCAGCATCGCGGCTAATGGGCGACTGCCCCATACCATCGCGAATCACCTTGCCGCCGCCAAATTTGACTTCGTCCCCGTAGGTGGTGAAGTCTTGCTCGACTTCAATGATGAGCTCAGTGTCGGCTAATCGAATGCGATCGCCCACCGTCGGGCCAAAGGTTTCGGCATAGGCACGGCGGTCCATGCGGTAGCTCATGAGGACTCCTCAGATGGGGTAATAGCTAGAACCACTCTAGAATGCGGGATTTCCCTGGTTTGGTCAATTGGGCTACGGTTGTCGATGCTGAAGCGAAGGATTCTGTGTCCCTAGAGCCGCCTGCCGCCCAGTACCAACGCCAAAAGATAGCCCGAAGGACAACTCCCTCGGGCTGTGGTTCAATGCAATTTGCGCTGTGCCCCTGCGGGAAGCGCCGCTGTTCTAGCTGGCCAGGTACTCGCGAATGTCAGCCTGACGCTTGCGGAGTTTGGTTAGCGCCTCACGCTCGATCTGGCGCACTCGCTCGCGGCTAATCGAAAGCAGGTCACCAATTTTGGCCAGGGTCATGGTTTTGCCGTCGGACAAACCAAAACGTAGGGAAAGCACTTCACGCTGCTGAGGAGTCAGGTCACCCATGAGACGCTCCAGATCCTGGCGCAGAGACACCTGGGTGGCAAAATCTTCGGGTGAAGGGCCGTCATCTTCAAGCAGTTCACCCAGTTCCGTATCCTGGTTGTCGCCCACCTTGAGGTCAAGGGAAAGGGGCTGACGCGATTTTTCGAGATAGTCGCGTACTTGCTTGGTGGTGAGGTCGCACTCGATCGCTAGTTCAGCTACCGTAGCCGCTCGCCCATACCGCTGCGACAGGGTGCGCTGGGCTTTCTTTAGCTTGTTGAGTTTTTCAGTGATGTGAATAGGTAGGCGAATCGTGCGGCTTTTCTCGGCGATCGCACGGGTAATAGCCTGGCGAATCCACCAGTAGGCGTAGGTAGAGAAGCGATAGCCCTTGGTAGGGTCAAACTTTTCCACCCCGCGCTGCATACCAATAGTGCCTTCCTGAATCAGGTCAAGCAGATCAACGTTGCGCTTGATATATTTCTTGGCTACCGAGACCACCAAGCGTAGGTTAGCCTCCACCATCTTGCGCTTGGCCAAACTGCCCTGGCGTACAGTCGCAGTTAGCTCAGCCACCGGAAGATCTACCGCCTCGGCCCACTGCTCTAGGGTAAGCCCATGCCCAACAGTCTCTTCCATGGCCAGCCGTTTTGCCTCCAGGGCCGTCAATTTCTGCACCTGTTTGCCCAGCACAATCTCTTCTTCGTGGGTCAGCAGGGGCACCTTACCAATCTCCTTCAGGTAGGTGCGCACCAGATCCGTGGAATTTTGCACAGCTCTCATAAATCGGCAACCTTAGGGAACAGCGTCGCAGGAACAATCAAACAAGTGAGACGGAGGCAACAGCGCAGAGGGGTAAGTGCTTTGAGCACCCTCCAAGGCACCCCTACAGTGCGCGACCTCAATCAACAGCCTAAGAACGAGACCGCACCGGTACTGGAATGGGCTCGGCTTCGAGGGCTGCTTCCTCAGAACGACGCTTGAGCATTGCACCGGCCACGACTAGGGCGGTGCCAACTTCTAAAAGGATTTCAACAGTGCTCATGAGTAAAGGGTTATGAATTGTTTATGTAAATAACTGTAACATTTATTAAAGAAGACGTGAATGGCTATTAATACCTAGGCTAAGCCCAGCTGTCCCAGCCATAATCCCTAGATTAAAGTCCTTGAGGTGGGTGTATTGCATTCCAGAAGACATATTTCCGGGATTGTTGGGGATGGAATTCTTAAAATTTAGAAGGAATGTTAATAAAAATCTGAGTATCGACTTATTTCCTTAAGGATTTTTGAGCCTCTCCTTAGGCTGAGAGAGAAAGCTGAGAGCCTTGGGCGGTTTTGGCGACGTCAATGCGGTTTTGAAAAGCAGCCCGAAAGTGGGGAATGTGGGTGACGGTGAGAATACAGGCGAAATCAGGGGCGATCGCGTTGATAGCGGCAATCAGGCGATCGCAGCCCTGCTGGTCTTGGGTACCAAAGCCTTCGTCAATAATGAGCAGCTGTAGGGCCAGGCCAGAGCGCTGGGCCAGCAGCCGAGCCAGGGCCAGCCGCAGGGCAAAGTTAACCCGAAACGCCTCACCGCCAGAGTAGGTTTCGTAGGGACGGGTGCCATGGGCATCGGCAATCAAAATATCCAGGGTGTCGATCACCCCCTGGCCGCGTTTGGTGGCCCGCTGGGTGACAAACTGCACGTGCAGCTGATGGGCGCTGAGACGGCCCAGCAGGTGGTTGGTTTCGGCCTCTAGCTGGGGCAGCAGGTTTTCGATCATCAGAGCCTGAATGCCGTTGTGGCCAAAGGCATAGGCTAGCTCTTGATACACCCGCTGCCGCTGGCGTACGGCGGCCAGATCTTGCTGCCGCTGGGCTAGTCCCTGCTGCAGAGCTTCGAGGTGCTGGCGGGCCTGGTCTAGGGCACCAAGCTGCGCCAGCAAGGTATCGCGCTGGTGCTGACGATCGGCGATCGCGCTTTCTAGCCTTTCCAGGGCGCTAGGGTCGTAGGCTAAGGCCTGGCCCTCAGCCTCTAGGGCCGAAAGGGTTGCACTCAGCTGAGTCAATTCTTGTTGCTGCTGCTGGTACCGGGCCTGGAATACAGCTAGCTCAGTTGTTTGGCCTGTGTGCTGCTGGCGGGCCTGCTCTAGGTCGCGGTGGCGCTGTCGCCAGACCTGGGCCGCCGCTAAGGCCTGGCGCACCTGCTGGTGGCGATCGATGTGGTAGTGGAGCTGATCGAGGGCGGTCTGGACGGCGGCCAGAGCCAGCCCCGGCTCACTCTGCTGAAGCTGGGCTAGGTCGGCTTCGTGCTGGGCCAGCTCGCTCTCGAGGCGCTGCTGCCGCTGGGTGAGCTGCTGCTGTCGCCGCTGCCCCTGTACTAGGTCGCGGTGTTTGATCTCGGCCCAGCGCAGGCGATCGACCTGGCCCCGCACCAGGGCATGATCGCGATCGTCGTAGGCCAGCTGGACCAGGGTTTGGTCGATGTGGTGCAGCTCAGCGCGCCGGTCGAGGGCGTACTGGTTTTCGCTCAGGCACTGCCCCAGCCGCTGCTGCTCGGCCTCTAGAGCCTGCAGCTGATCCTGCACCGTCGCTTGGGAAGCCATTTGAGCGCTCAGCTGCCCCTGCTTTTGCAGGACCGGAGCGTAGGCCTCTAGCTCGGCCTCTACGGCTCGATACTCCTGTCGCAGCACCTGAATTTCGCGTTCAGAGACGGCCAGCTGTTCTCGAATCACCCAAATCTCTTCCTGTAGCTCTTGCTGCTGCTGGCGGTGGCGGCCTTCTACTACCGTGCGGTGGTGGGCCGTCAGGGGGCGATCGCAGAGGGGGCAGGCCGCCTCAGGCTGGGCCAGCAGCCCTAGCTTTTGCCCAATCTGGGCGATCTGGGTCTCGCAGCGGCGCTGGTTGGCCTGCAATACCTCCATAAAGCTGCGCCGCTCTAACCCCTTTTCGCGCACCTGCTCCTGGTAGGCCCGCCGCTGCTCCAGGTAGCCGAGGGTGTCCGATACCTCCTGGGCAGTGGCTACCAGCTGGGGGCGATCGCCCTGATGCAGCTGCAGCTGCTGGGCGCTGGCGGTGAGTTCTTCGAGGCGGGTCTGGAGGCGAGTCTGGGCCTGCTGTAGCTCTGTTTCCAGCTGCCGTCGGCGCTGCTGCAACGGCTCGGCCTGAAGCTGGAGGGCATCGAGATGCTTAAGCTCAGCCCTAGCGGCCGAAAACTGCTCGCGACTGGCGGCGATCGCATCCCTTTGGCTCAGGAGTTCATTCAGGTCGGCGAGCTGAGCCTGCACGGCCGCCAGCTGCATCTGGGTTTGGCTGAGGCGAGTGCGAATGCGTTGTGAGTGGGCTTGCCAGGCCGCCTCCAAGGTCTGACGCTGAGCCTGGAGGGTCTGGTACTGCTCAAACTGCTGGTTGAGCTGGGCATCTTCGGCCTCCAGGGCCGCCAGATCACTGACGCCAGCTTCGATCGCGGCGGCCTGGGCTAGCAGGGCTTCTCGCTGACGCTGCTCGGCGGTGCGGGTGGCCAGGGTGGTCTCGGTTTGGTGCAGCAGGGTGCTGAGGTGGCGCTGCTGCTGGCGCTGCATCTGAATCTGCTGCTCGACGCTGCGATGGCTTTGCTCCAGGTCGCGCAGCTGGATCAGCTGCTGGCGATCGCTCGACTGCTGCTGATCTAGCTCGTGCAGGGTCTGCTGCAGCTGGGCTTGACGTAGCAGCGTCGGTTCGTAGTCAGCCAGCGTGGCGGTCAGCTCGTCGAGCTGGCCCTGGCGTAGGGTGGCTTCGACCTTAGCCTGCCGGGCCTGATCCTTAGCCCGTTCCGCCAGCTGGTCGTAGTGATTGAGCTTGAGCAGATCGGCCAAAATTTGCTTGCGATCGCCGGGCCGCTTCAGCATAAAATCGTCGGCAACCCCCTGGCGCAGGTAGGCCGAGTTAACAAACGTGTCGTAGTCAAGCCTAAGGTGGCGGCAAATCAAGCCTTGAGTCGCCCGCACCCCTCGCTGAGTCAGCACCCGCCAGCCCGCTTCGGTATAGACCTGAAACTCTAGGCTGGTGCCCTGGCTGCGGTGGCGGCTACGGATGACCCGGTAGGTGTGATCGCCCTGCTGAAACTGAAAGCTAACGCTGGCCTCCACTGCGCCCTGATGAATGATGTCATCATCGGCGGCCACCCGGCTTTGGCCCCACAGCGCCCAAGCAATCGCCTCTAGCAGCGACGATTTGCCCGCGCCATTAGGCCCGGCCACGCAAACCACGTGTAGCCCGCTGAAGTCGAGGCTGGCATCGCGATAGCTGAGAAAATTTTTAAGGGTAATCTGCTTAGGAATCATGGGTACGTTAGCACCACTGCCCTAAGCCTACAGTACAAGCGAACCCTGAGTACACCTGTATTTTGAAAAGCCAGCTGGTTCTATAGCTGTAGCCAGTCTGGTGAGGACTGTTTCCCTGAGAACCTTCAAACGTTTGAACGTTCTCAGGCTTTATGGATGTCCTAACCCAGGTGACTCTGGCTGTACAACAAAATCGGCTGAGATGAGCACTCATCTCAGCCGATTTTATCGGTTCAAAATACGGAAGCGGTGGGATTTGAACCCACGAGGGAAGGTTTACTCCCCTACCTCCTTAGCAGGGAGGCGCTTTCGACCACTCAGCCACGCTTCCAAGAACAAGAAGTTCTTCGTTAGTTTAGCAGACACTTGGTAAGTACTTGATCGAACCGGGCGACTTTTTTGCCAGAAACCTATGCAGCTCGGCTTGGCTGTAGCTGCGGCCAAAGATAGACCAGCCCTGAAATCAGGGTGAGCGCCACCGCCAGCCAAAACAGACCCTGGGCAGGTAGATCCCACGCGGGCGGGTGAGGGGCAATCAGCAGCGCGATCGCCGCGATCTGCACCACGGTTTTAGCCTTACCCCACAGGTTGGCCCCTGGTACTGCGCCTCCTGCTTGGAGCACTGGGTTAACGCGCCAGCCTGCGATCGTAATCTCCCGCGCCACAATTAGAAACACGCCCCAGGCGGGCACCTGACCCAGCTCTATCAGCATCAGCAGTGGGGCAAATACCAGCAGCTTATCCACCAGGGGGTCCAAAAATTTGCCCAGGTCAGTGACCTGGTTGAGCCGCCGGGCCAGATAGCCATCGAGCCAGTCGGTGCCTGCCGCGACTACAAAAAGGCCTGCCGCCCACCACCGTTGGGCCTCGGTTGGAGCCTGGAGCAACACCAACAGTAGGGGCACACCCAGCAGTCGCGATACTGTAATCCAAGTCGGTAAATTCATAGCCTCAGACTATATCGAGCTGGGCCGCTTTTACATCTTCTTCTGGGCAGGTACTGGCGAGGTCAAGCTGGGCAAATGGTTAGCCCTTCACCTTGCCAAACCTGCGATCGCGCTGCTGGTAAGCGTAAATTGCCCGATGAAACTCTGAGGTATCGAAGTCAGGCCACAGGGTTTCAGTGACATAAATTTCGGCGTAGGCCAGCTGCCACAGCAAAAAGTTGCTAATCCGCATTTCACCGCTGGTGCGAATCAGCAGGTCGGGGTCGCTAATTTCAGCGGTATACAAATGACGACCAAATAGCTCTTCACTAATATCATCCGGGCTGAGCTTGCCCTGCTGTACCTGTGCGGCGATCGAGCGGCAGGCCTGCACAATCTCCTGCCGCCCGCCGTAGTTGGTCGCCACCGTAAACTCAATGCCGTGGTTGCCCTGGGCTTGGGTCACCGCCTGGTGAATCTCGCCCTGCAAGGACCGAGGCAACGCCGCCAGGTTGCCTACAAAGCGTATGCGAACATTTTCTTCCATCATTTCCAGCAGTTCCTGGCGCAGCACTCGCTCAAACAGCGCCATCAAAAAATCAACCTCTTCGATGGGGCGGCCCCAGTTTTCGGTCGAAAAGGCGTAGGCCGTCAAAGCGCCAATGCCCCAGTCGCGACAGCAGCGCAGCAGCGTTTTGAGGGTATCAACCCCCCGGCGGTGGCCCATAATACGCGGCAGCCCCCGCTGTTTGGCCCAGCGCCCGTTGCCATCCATAATCACCGCCACGTGCTGGGGCAGGCGATCGGGCTTAAGGTCGGCGGGTAGGGCATAGCGAACAACAGGCTTGGTGGTCATTTTTTCTCTCGGGGAGACGATGAAGGGAGACGAAACAAGCGCAGCACGTAGGCAACTCCAAGGCTGCCCAGCCGCCGACCAAGGCTTCTAAGTTGGGGAGCCACCGCCTCGCGATCGACCGATTTCGAAAATTTAGACCGCAGAATACTGCGCAGGCGGCTGCTGGTCAGAGGCCGATCTAGAATACCGCCTTCCGCCAAAGAAATAGAGCCTGTTTCTTCTGATACCACAACACAGAGACAGTGTTCTACCCGTTCGGTAATACCCATGGCGGCGCGGTGACGGGTGCCTAACTGCCGCGAGGCCACCCGCTCAGAAATGGGCAAAATTACCCCTGCCGCCGCAATGCGTGCCCCCCGTACCAGCATCGCCCCGTCATGGAGTAAGGTGCTGGTTTGAAAAATAGTTTGAATCAGTTCCTTCGAGACCTCCGCATTAATGCGCACCCCCGGCACCGTAAAATCTCGCTCATCAATAGGCTTATCAATTTCAAGAATCAAGAGTGCCCCGGTGCGGTTCTGCGAGAGTTCCTTAACCGCGTCGACAATTTCATCAATCACGTTGTCGGGCTGGGGCATGGTTTCGCGGGAGGGGCTGAGCAATTCCCATACTCGCCCCTGGCCCAGCAGCTCTAGCAGCCGTCGAAACTCCCCCTGGAGCATGAAGGCCATCGCCACCGCCGAGCCAATCACCAGCTTGTCGAGCACGAAGCCCAGCAGCGCCAGGCCCAAAAACTTGCCCAGAGCAGCAGCTAGCATCAGAAAAATTAGCCCTCGCACCATCCACAGGGTACGACGCTCGCCGATAATCACCAGCACCACATAGCTCAGCAGCAGCACCAGCGCAATATCCAGCGCCTGAAGCACGAACCTAACCTGGTCAAGGTTTGTTAGCCATTGCTCCCAGAGGTAGTTCATGCAGCGTTAGAGGATGGTGCCTGAGCGGCTGTGCGATAGGGCGGCCCGATCAGCCCTCTGGCAGAACCCTGTCCAAGGCTAGCAACGGTTGCTGGGCTAGGTAGACTTGACTTTGGGCCGCAAGGTTTCAGGTAAGCAGTCCTGACGAAGCAAATCGGCTACGGTTTCCCGACGAATAATCAAGCTGGCATTACCCTCGGTCACCAGCACCGCCGCAGGCCGAGGTACCCGGTTGTAGTTCGAAGCCATGCTGTAATTGTAGGCACCCGTGCCCGCAATAGTAACTACATCGCCGCTCTTCAACTCGGGCAGAGCTGCATCCTTAATTAGAATATCTCCTGACTCACAGTGTTTACCGGCCAGGGTTACCGTTTCGGCTAAAGGTGCGGCCATCCGGTTGGCTACCAGAGCCCGGTACACCGACTGATAGGTTATGGGGCGGGGGTTGTCAGACATGCCGCCGTCCACTGAGACGTAGGTGCGCAGACCGGGGATCACCTTTTGACTGCCGACGCGATAGGCCGTAACGCAGGCGGGGCCAACCAGCGATCGCCCCGGTTCACACAGCAGCCGAGGCAACGCTATGCCCTGAGCTTCGCAGGCGGACACCACGCTGTCGCACACGGTTTTAACCCACGTGTCAATGCTCGGCGGGTCATCGCCCTCGGTATAGCGAATGCCTAGGCCACCGCCCACGTCTAGTTCAGTGAGGGTAAGGCCGTAGCGCTGGGCTGTCACCATCCACTGGGCCATGACACCGCCCAGGTCGGTGTGGGGGTTGAGTTCAAAAATTTGTGAACCAATGTGGGCATGCACCCCCAGACAGTTGAGCTGAGGTTGTCCGGCCAGAAATTTAAACACCAATTCGATTTGGTCGGGGTCAAAGCCAAACTTGCTGTCGAGGTGACCGGTGCGGATATATTCGTGGGTGTGGCACTCAATGCCGGGAGTGACCCGCAGCAAAATGGGCACGGTTTTGCCGTGCTGAGTAGCCATCTCGCCTAGGGTCTTCAACTCTAGCCAGTTGTCGACCACAATGCGGCAGCCCACGTCTAAGGCCAGGGCCAACTCTTCGGCAGACTTGTTGTTGCCGTGAAAGTAAAGGTTGTCGGGGGTCGCCCCTGCCTCAGTAGCCGTCAGCAGTTCTCCTGCCGATACCACGTCGATGCCTAGCCCCTCGTCGGTAACGATCGCGCAGATCGCCATACAGCTCCAGGCTTTAGAGGCATAAAGCACCAGCGCCTCACCTGGGTAGTAGCGCTCAAAGCCCTGGCGGTACTGGCGACAGGCGGTACGCAGGGTGTGGTCATCCAAAATATAGAGAGGGGTGCCAAAGCGCTCGACTAGATCGACGACGTCACAGCCGCCTACGCTCAGGTGGTCGTCGGGGGTAACGGCAGCGGACAGGGGCAAAAGCTGCTGGTTCGGCGACAGAGCTCCGGCGGGGTTAGTGGGGGGCAGGTACTGGCGGCTATCGGCAGTCGAGGCCGTCACGGGGGAAGTCGAAACCATAGACGTTGCGCTCACAGAAACGAAAGAAGTGTTCAGGGTTTAATAACGTGAGGAGACAGCCGCGACGCTAAACCGGCGGTGGCCTACTGGGCTGCGCTTTAGACCATCGCGCCGCGCCCCAACCCTCAGTGTACAATTAAGGGCTGTGCCAGTTTTTCGCCAATTGCCAAATAAACTTAATTATCTGGCCAATTAAATTGTGGGCTACCTTTCTTGCCAGACTCCAGGCCACGACGACATTGCTGCCTTAGTGGCGCTTGACCAGAGCGCCCTAGGGGGGCTCTGGTCGGCAGAGGCGTATAGCCGTGAGATCGCTAGCCCCAACAGCCGTCTACTCATGCTGGTCCATAGGCCTCATGCTATCGGGAGAGAAGCTGCCGATCTATCGATCGCTTCGATAGCTGACTCGCAATCTGACAGGGGTAAGGGCTTAAAATTAACTGCGCCAAGGGAATCTATTAGCGCCACGACAGATGCAATCGGGCCTGATCAATATGAGGCAGACGAGCCTGAGCTAGAGCCCCCCACCCTGCTGGGCCTAGGCTGCTACTGGGCCATTTTGGATGAGGCCCATATTACTGTACTGGCTATCGATCCCCGCTATCAGCGGCGGGGGTTGGGCCAGTGGCTGCTGATAAACCTGCTCTTTGATGCCTGCGATTATCGAGGAATGGCTCCGGATGACCACATTGTTCTGACCCGCGCCACCCTAGAGGTGCGCACCTCCAACAGCCGCGCCCTGGCCCTTTACGAAGCCTTTGGCTTTGAAACCCTGGGCCGCCGCCGCCGCTACTATGCTGACGGCGAAGATGCCCTGATTCTTTGGCAAAATTCCCTTAAAATGCCTGAATTTCGCGATCGCCTGGGTCAGCGATACAGTGCGGCTCGCTACCGGCTTGAACGACAGGGTTGGCAGATTGCAGATGAAAAATTAGCGGGGAACCGAACCTGAAACCGAACCTTTAAAGTTGAGAAAATTTACATTTTCACCAATCTCAACCTATTGACCCTTGGCGATTCCGAGCTATTTTTGCAGTATGAGGATTGTGCTAACCAGGCGCGGTAAACCGGCTGTTTAGTAGGGCACAACCGACAAAAATCGCTGTGCTAGAATTTGCCTATCCGGCACGCACCAGGTGATTAATACCATCATGTTTGAACGCTTCACAGAAAAAGCAATCAAGGTCATCATGCTGGCGCAGGAGGAAGCTCGTCGGTTAGGCCACAACTTTGTGGGCACCGAGCAGATCCTTCTGGGGTTAATTGGGGAAGGCACAGGCGTAGCTGCCAAGGTCTTGAAGTCGATGGGCGTCAACCTCAAGGATGCGCGCATCGAAGTCGAAAAGATCATTGGTCGTGGCTCCGGCTTTGTCGCCGTTGAAATTCCCTTTACCCCCCGAGCCAAGCGTGTGCTTGAACTCTCCCTGGAAGAGGCTCGTCAGCTCGGCCACAACTATATTGGCACCGAGCACCTGCTCCTGGGACTGATCCGCGAAGGCGAGGGGGTCGCGGCCCGCGTTCTCGAAAATCTGGGTGTCGACCTATCTAAGGTGCGTACTCAGGTGATTCGCATGCTGGGTGAAACCGCTGAGGTCTCTGCCGGGGGCGGTCAAGGCCGCACAAAAACCCCAACCCTCGACGAGTTTGGCTCTAACCTGACCCAAATGGCTGCCGACGGCAAGCTCGATCCAGTGGTGGGTCGCCAGAAAGAAATTGAGCGCGTCATCCAAATCCTGGGTCGGCGCACCAAAAATAACCCAGTGCTAATTGGTGAGCCCGGCGTGGGTAAAACCGCGATCGCTGAAGGTCTGGCCCAGCGCATTGGCAACGGCGACGTGCCCGACATCCTCGAAGATCGCCGCGTGGTTACCCTCGACATTGGCCTGCTGGTGGCGGGTACCAAGTATCGGGGCGAGTTTGAAGAGCGCCTGAAAAAAATCATGGATGAAATCCGCTCCGCCGGAAACGTCATCCTGGTGATCGACGAGGTTCACACTCTGATTGGGGCTGGGGCTGCCGAAGGCGCGATCGATGCCGCCAATATTCTCAAGCCCGCCCTGGCGCGGGGCGAGCTGCAGTGCATCGGGGCCACCACCCTCGATGAGTACCGCAAGCACATCGAGCGCGACGCCGCCCTGGAGCGCCGCTTCCAACCGGTGATGGTGGGTGAGCCCAGCGTGGATGAAACCATTGAAATTCTCCACGGTTTGCGCGATCGCTACGAGCAGCACCACAAGCTCAAAATTGCCGATGAAGCTCTGGAGGCCGCTGCCAAGCTCTCCGATCGCTACATTGCCGACCGCTTCCTGCCTGACAAAGCCATCGACCTGATCGATGAGGCTGGTTCGCGGGTGCGCCTGCTCAACTCTCAGCTGCCCCCGGCGGCGAAAGAGCTTGATCGCGAGCTGCGCCAGGTGCTCAAAGACAAAGATAACGCTGTCCGTTCTCAGGACTTTGACAAAGCCGGGGAACTGCGCGATCGCGAAATGGAAATCAAAGCCGAGATTCGCGCGATCGCCCAGAACAAAGTGAACGAAGATGCCGGTGGTGAAGATCAACCCGTGGTGGGCGAAGAAGACATCGCCCACATCGTCGCCTCCTGGACTGGGGTGCCGGTGAGCAAGCTCACCGAGTCCGAGTCCGAGAAGCTAATGCACATGGAAGACACCCTGCACCAGCGCCTGATTGGTCAAGACGAAGCGGTGAAGGCGATCTCTCGCGCCATTCGTCGGGCTCGAGTCGGCCTCAAAAACCCCAACCGACCGATCGCCAGCTTTGTGTTCTCTGGCCCTACCGGGGTTGGTAAAACCGAGCTAGCCAAGTCTCTGGCCGCCTACTTCTTCGGCTCCGAAGAGTCGATGATTCGCCTGGACATGTCCGAATTTATGGAGCGCCATACGGTCTCCAAGCTGATTGGCTCTCCTCCAGGTTATGTGGGCTACAACGAGGGTGGTCAGCTCACCGAAGCGGTGCGCCGTCGCCCCTACACCGTGGTGCTGTTCGACGAAATCGAGAAAGCCCACCCCGACGTCTTCAATATGCTGCTGCAAATTTTAGAAGACGGTCGCCTCACCGATGCCAAGGGCCGTACGGTTGACTTCAAGAACACCCTGCTGATCATGACCTCCAACATTGGGTCTAAGGTCATTGAGAAAGGCGGCGGTGGTCTCGGCTTCGAGTTTGAGCAAGACCAGGCCGAGTCGCAGTACAACCGCATTCGCTCTTTGGTCAACGAAGAACTCAAGCAGTACTTCCGGCCTGAGTTCCTCAACCGCCTCGACGAAATCATCGTCTTCCGTCAGCTCACCAAGGACGAGGTCAAGGAAATCTCCGACATCCTGCTCAAGGAGGTGTTTGCTCGACTCACCGAGAAAAACATTCACCTGCAGGTCACCGAACGCTTCAAGGAGCGCCTGGTGGAAGAGGGCTACAACCCCAGCTACGGGGCACGTCCGCTGCGTCGGGCAATCATGCGGCTGCTCGAAGATACTCTGGCCGAAGAGATTCTCTCGGGTCGTCTGGGCGATGGCGATACCGCTACCGTCGATGTCGACGACACCGGCAAGGTAACGATTCAAGCCGAACAGCGCCGAGAGCTGATCTCCGCCGAGAGCTAGCTGTAGGTACTGTAGGCTGGGTGGAGCGCAACGGTTACCTAACTGGTGTTAGGCTGCCTGCACGCTCTGCTCAGCCTACGGCGAGGGCTGTGTTATGTGTTGTTAAGAATGCCGTTCTCGTTAGGGGGCGGCATTTTACTTTTTACCCCAATAGGTCATGCGCAGGCGACCCAGAGCGGCTATGCTGGCAACACCATTTGAGAGGTTTCACCATGGGCGGCACCACCAACTGCGAAAAACTAGCTGGCGTGTTTAACCGGGCTAGCCAACAGGGCAAAAGTGCCTTTTGTAAAATGCTTTGGGGTAATCAGCCCGAAACCGTTCAGGATCAGCTCAGGCCTCTACTCAGCGCTGAGACCATTGATGCCCTTCGCAGTGAGGATGACTAGTAGACTGCCCAGCTAAAGATGACGGGTCAGTGGGGTATACGGTTTCAGGTTTGAGGCGAGCCGTGGGCCGTATACCTTGAACCCTGCACCTGGAGCGGCTGGCCCCTGTCAAAATCAGCTTGGTCAAGTACTAGGTTCTAGGGTTGCGTTAGGTCACGGGTTCCCCCATCGGTCGTTTCCCTTGCTACAGTCAATAGGCGAATTGGAAAAGCATTGCAGGAGCACAGCCGTGGACCAGTGGCAGCAGGGGGAAACAATTGATCTGGCTATTACCGACCTCAGCAGCAGTGGTGACGGACTAGGTCGTTGGCAGGAGCGGGTTGTGTTTGTGCCAGACACCGTGCCTGGAGACACCGTGCGCGCGCGCCTGGTACAGGCAAAGCCTACTTTTGGCCGGGCCAAAGTGCGGCAGTTGCTCACCCCCTCACCCGATCGCGTGCGGGCAGCCTGCATTGTGGCCGACAAGTGCGGCGGCTGCCAGTGGCAGTCGATTGACTACTCGGCCCAGCTGGCGGCTAAGCAGCAGCAGGTGCTCGATGCCCTAACGCGCATTGGTGGATTTGACGACCCTACGGTACTACCCATCCTTGCGTCTGAGGCACCCCTGGGCTATCGCAATAAGGCCACCTACCCCCTGGGGCGATCGCCTGAAGGCCAGGTGAAGGCGGGCTACTTTCGCCAGGGTAGCCACAAACTGGTAAACCTCAACCAGTGCCCCGTGCAAGATGAGCGCCTGAATCCCCTGCTGGCGGAGGTCAAGCGCGACATTCAGGATCGGGGCTGGTCAATTTATAACGAAACGAAGCACCAGGGGCGGCTGCGGCACCTGGCCCTGCGGGTGGGTCGTCGCACCGGTCAGATGTTGCTCACCCTGGTTTCCACCGCGCCCAACCTCAAAGATATTGAGCTGCAGGCCCAGGAGTGGCGCGATCGCTACCCCGATCTTGTCGGTGTCTGCGTTAACCTCAACCCCGAAAAAACTAACGCCATCTTTGGGGCCGAAACCCTGGTCATCGACGGTGTGTCCTATATTGAAGAAATTTTTGCTAATCTGCGCTTTCAGATCCATGCCACGACGTTCTTTCAGGTCAATACTGAGCAAGCTGAGCAGGTTTTGCAGATAATTACGGACGAGCTACAGCTCACCGGCAGTGAAACCCTGATTGACGCCTACTGTGGCGTTGGCACCTTAACCCTGCCGCTAGCCCAAAAAGCTAGGCGGGTTGTGGGCCTAGAGGTACAGCCCGAAGCGGTGGCCCAAGCGTTGATCAATGCTGGGTTAAACGGTATTGACAACGTAGAATTTCGGGCCGGGGATGTGGCAGAACAGTTACCATTGGCCGCCGCCAGCCTCACCGATCCACTGGATGTGGTGGTGCTCGACCCACCGCGCAAAGGCTGCGATCGCCCCGTGCTCGACGCCCTGCTCGAACTGCATCCGCCCCGTATTGTCTATATGAGCTGTGACCCGGCTACCCTGGCCCGTGATCTCAAGGTGCTGCGGGAAGAGGGCGGCTATCGGCTGACCAAGGCCCAGCCCGCTGACTTTTTTCCCCAGACTCCTCACGTAGAATGCGTCGCATTTCTGGTAGCGTAAAAGCCAGTTGGTTTTTGCGCCCGTTCCCAGCTCCTATCCCTCAGCGCCTATGAAGTTCAGCACCATTGCCGACAAAATTCAGATTACTGCGGCCTCTAGTTTAATCACCGACCCCAGCCATGACCCGGATATCATCGGGGTCGCCGCCGTCGACCAGGCCTCAACAGGGACGCTGAGCTACATCGAGGGAGAAAAGTTTGCCGCTTTTGTAGCCAATACCCAGGCCAGTGCTCTGATTTTGCCTCAGAACCCTGCAATGCAGGCCCAGGCAACCGATCGCGGTCTGGCCTGGCTCAGCGCCCCCGACCCCCGCCTAGCCTTTGCCCGCGCCATTGCCCTCTTTTATACCCCCTACCAGCCTGGCCCTGGCATTCACCCCAGCGCCGTCGTTGACCCGACCGTCACCTGTGGCGAGCAGGTCTCGATTGGGGCCAATGCCGTGATTCAGGCTGGGGTAAGGCTGGGGACTGGTGTCTGCGTTCACCCCAACGTGGTGATTTACCCTGGGGTTCAGGTGGGCGATCGCACTGTACTGCACGCCAACTGCGTTATCCATGAACGGGCGCAGATTGGAGCCGATTGCACTATTCACAGCGGCGCGGTCGTTGGGGCTGAAGGCTTTGGCTTTGTGCCCACATCCCAAGGTTGGGAAAAAATGGAGCAGTCGGGCATTGTAGTGATTGAAGATGGTGTGCGGGTTGGCAGCAATACCACCATCGATCGCCCTGCAGTCGGCACCACCCGCGTAGGCCGGGACACCAAGCTCGACAACCTGGTGCATATTGCCCACGGCTGTCAAGTGGGCGAAGGGGTGGCGATGGCAGCCCAGGTGGGTATGGCCGGAGGCGTGATCGTTGGCAATCGAGTCATCTTGGCAGGCCAGGTGGGCGTTGCCAACCAGGCGAAGATTGGCGACGGGGCGATCGCTACTGCCCAAACCGGCATTCATGGCAATGTCGCTCCCGGTGAAATTGTTGCCGGTTCGCCAGCTTTGCCCCACAAGGTGTTTCTCAAGGCTTCAGCGGTGTACCGCCGCCTGCCAGAGATGTATAAAACCCTCCAGCAGCTGCAAAAACGACTGCCTTAGCCCTGCGTTCAAAAGCCGATGACTGCCGACCCCGCAAACGATCCGCCCAATATTCAGCAAGAGCTACGCCTGAGCCGACCGTTTACCCTGGCCGATGCGATTGGACAGGAGGCCGGCAATTTTATGAAGGGAGAATCGCCTATTCCTCGACTGGTGCAGGCCAAGCACGGGGCGCAGCAGGCGCTAAAAGAATCACTAACCGATGGCCCTGGTGCTTTGCATCGGGTGCTAGAGCAGTGGCTCTGCGACGATGAAACCCGCCTTAGCCAACACGTACAGAACCCTGCTGAAGCACTGAAAGATTTGCTGGAGGCTATACTGCGATCGCCTGAAACCTTTTACGAATTAGTGCGCCAGGCCGATGTTGCTTGGGGACAGATCTATGACAGTCGCCCTTACTTTCAGAAACCAGGTCAGCCGCCTCACCCCGACGATGAATATACCCACAAATCGGTTAGAGAAACCCTACAGAACTGCCTATATGTACTCAACAATCCCCCTCAATTGACCGTTGAGGGGGATGAACTAGAGGGTAGGTCAGAGACAGAATAATTGAAGGTTGTTTTAGTCGGAAAGGGCTGCTAGCGCTTGGCAATAAGGAAGTTCCTTGGGGACGGCATTGCCAAAAAACCGCTGTAGTCAAAAACGACAGCGGTAGGAAGCACTATGGAAATTGCCCAATACAAGCCTTAAACCGTGAAGTCGGGATCAATGCCACGCCATACGGCTACGAGCCGCCCCTGCACGTCTACCAAGTCAGCCGGGAATTCCATCACAGGGTAGTTAGGGTTAGCGGGCTTGAGCTGTACCTGATTACCCTGGCGATGGAAGGATTTAAGGGTAGTACCGCTCTCAACCCGAGCAGCGACGATAGTACCCTCTCGAATGCCCTGAGGGTCTTTCACCGGGCGCATGATTACGACATCTCCGTCTTGAATCATGGCTTCGACCATGCTATCGCCGGTAACTTTAAGGGCGTAGTCGCCAGACTGAATGGGCAGGCCGTTGAGATCCAATCGTTCAACGGCATCGGTGAAGGCTTCATTGACAAAACCAGCGGCAATGGTGCCTAGAATGGGCACTCCCCGAACGTCATCGCGAACCCGAATGGTACGAGCTTTGCCCTCGCTCCACTCGATGTAGCCTTTGTTTTTGAGGTGCTCTAGACGGCTTTGAATGGGAGCGGGTGAACGCAAATTCATGGCCCGCATCATTTGGCGAATGGACGGAGAGTGCTGATTGGCTCGGATGTAATCTATCAGCCAGTCATAAAGTTCCTGTTGGGCGGTTGTTAAGGGTTCCATAGGGTTTAGCCACAGCATCAACGTCATTTCATGGAACAAGTGTACCATCTGGACGGAAATCTGTCCACTGTAGCAGTAAAAAAATGATTAATCTACCCTTGCATTCTGGAGCAAAAAGCTGTGAAACAAAAAAGGCTGCCCTAGGGCAGCCTTTTTTGTTTATTGATAGCCTCTTTTGCAATCAGTCATGGGTAACTAAAAGGCAAACACATTTCTAGCGAATGTATTCTTTCAAGATGCTGTTGCGGTTGGGGTGACGCAGCTTACGAAGGGCTTTGGCTTCAATTTGGCGAATGCGCTCGCGGGTGACGTTGAAGATTTGGCCAATTTCTTCGAGAGTCTTCATACGACCATCATCAAGGCCGTAGCGCAGGCGCAGCACGTCACGCTCTCGGGGGCTAAGGGTGCCCAGCACGCTTTCGAGGTCTTCCCGTAGCAGGCTCTTCGACACCTGGTCTTCGGGAGTTTCGCCATCTGACTCAATGAAGTCGCCCAGACGAGAATCTTCTTCTTTGCCAATGGGGGTTTCGAGGGAAATGGGCAGCTGAGCCGATTTGGCGATAAACCGCAGTTTCTCGATGGTCATTTCCATCCGAGTGGCGATTTCCTCTTCCGTGGGCTTGCGGCCTAGCTCCTGAGAGAGCAGTTTAGTGGTTTTTTTGATGCGAGAAATTGTTTCGTAAAGGTGCACCGGCAGGCGAATGGTGCGTGACTGATCGGCGATCGCTCGGGTAATGGCCTGACGAATCCACCAGGTGGCATAGGTCGAAAACTTGTAACCTTTCTCGTGGTCAAACTTTTCGGCGGCTCGAATTAGACCTAGACTACCTTCCTGAATTAGATCCTGGAAGGAAAGACCACGGTTCATGTACTTTTTGGCGATCGAGACTACCAGACGCAGGTTAGACTGCACCATTTTATCTTTGGCGCGCCGACCAATATGCAGGCGGTGGCGAAATTTGGCCAGGCTGTAGGTTTGACCTTCGTCTTTGCTGACGGCTTCTGCCCATTCAGCATCGTAAGGATCGCGCTCAAGAGCATCGGCCAACTCATCAAAGATCCGCTCTAGCTTGAGCAGGTCGGCAATTTTGCGAGCCAGCTCAATCTCTTCTTCGGCCCGCAGCAGACGAATGCGGCCAATCTCTTGCAGGTAAAGACGAATAGAGTCTTCGGTGTAGTGGCGCTTCTTAGTTTGAGCTCGGCGGCGGGTTACTTTCCCCTTAGGCGCTTTGTCATCGGCGCCGGCCTCGTCATCTTGAGCAACAAAATTCTCGTCGCCATCGCTATCGTTACCGTCGATCAGTCGATCGAGTTCAGTACTAGGGTCGATGGTGCCGAGCAGATGATTTGCTTGGGTCATGCCGCGATCCTCGTGCTCCTTAAGGTTGAAAGACAAAGACTGTGATCAGATTAACAGCTCTCTTCATTAGATGCCCACAGTTCCGAAAAAGTGCGGATCTATTTTTTGACGATCGAGTGGTATAGACCTAAAGAACTAGGCTGGCTATAGCATGGATCTTGAGCTGATGGCCCAGCTTGCTGTCGCTTCTACCGGGAGGAATACATTAGCGAAGCTGAGGCTTTTCAATTTTAACTGCAATATCCGGTGATGTACCACCCCAACTTTTGCAAGTAGTGGCTCGATCAGCTGAAAGGCTTAACTTTAGGGCCTAAAGCGTTGATCAAAAGGAGTGTCACGCTCAGCTAAAAATCCGAGCATATAGAACAAACAAACTACTATTTTCGCCATCCTACTCAGCAAGTTGAATATAGATAAGGTGAATTTTGCGGCGAGCAACGGAAATATTTTGGGTCGGTCTAGGCGAAGGGATGGATTAAATTGCCGTAAATCAGGACATGCCTTTTGTAACAGAACCCTTACATATTCCAGGTAATAGGAAGCCGAAATTCAGTAGAGTTTCGGACACCTGAATGAATTTGTTGCAACCAAGCAAAAAAGGATCCAGTCCTGTTGTTTAAAACAAGAGGTGGATCCAAATCTTTAGAGGAATTATTTTTTCTGGAGGATAGAGGATAAGGGATTCGAAAACTAATAAAGTACCAACGTCATTCCCGCCTGCGCGGGAGTCAATTATGCGCAGCTACTCTAGCTGGTACTTTATTTTGAGGCATATCCTACCCCTGTTAAGGTGAACGTTTGTTCTCCTTTTGCTTGAGGAGCCGAGCGGTGGCAACATGGGGATGCTTCGGATTAAACGGCTCCTTTTTAGCAGGTTTTTTGGGACCTCTGGGAGAGGACGAAA
>NZ_JADEXE010000546.1 GCF_015207265.1 Nodosilinea sp. LEGE 07298
GCTTGAGATCGTTGAGCTGGGCTTCGAGGGCTTCGATGCGGTCTAGGAGCGATCGCAGGGTGGCGGCTTCGGTATCGGGCAGTTGGCTGTGCTCTAGGGGCGCAGTTTGGGTATTGCAGCGGCACACATTGCGGCTGGGAATGCCGACGGCGGTGCAGTGGGCGGGTACCGGGCGCAGCACCACCGACCCGGCCCCAATGCGGGCGTAGTCGCCAATGGCAATGCGGCCTAAGATCTTGGCCCCAGCGCCAATCACCACGTGGTGACCAACGGTAGGGTGGCGCTGGCCGGTTTCTTTACCGGTGCCGCCTAGGGTGACCCCCTGGTAGATCAGGCAGTAGTCGCCGACGATCGCCGTTTCACCAATCACCACGCCCATGCCGTGGTCGATAAAGACACCCCGGCCAACTTGTGCGCCAGGGTGAATGTCAATGCCAGTAAAAAAGCGGCTGAGGTGGGCGATGAACCGGGGCAAAAAGGGAACACCGCGATCGCGCAACCCGTGGGCCAGGCGATGGGCCACCAGCGCGTGCAGACCGGGATAACAGCACAGCACCTCAAACCAGTGGTTTGCCGCCGGGTCGCGCTCAAAGATAACGGCAAAGTCATCCAGCAAGACATCTAGCAGGGGTAGACGCTGCCGCAGGACGGCGGCATCACTAGAAAACTTGGTAGAAAAGCGAGACAGGGAGAGAAACATGGCACTGGTCGCGGTTGCGGAGGCGTTTGTTTCTCTGCTTATAGCAATGGCCGAAATGCGGCCTGCCGTGGTCTGCGCCATCCAAACTTACTAGAACTATTAGGGCTGTACTCAGCCACTCAACCCTCAGCAAATCTAGCCTTTAAAGTTTATTTAGGGCTAGGGGACGAGTATTTTTGCCCTTGGGAATGGGTATTTTTGCGGCTAGGGCTGAGTATTGTGCACTCAGGGTAAACGCCTTACAGCATCAAACGTTTGCTCGTTTTTTGAGCCTGGGGAATAGTTTAAGGCTTTGCACTCAAAGTACAGATTTCCCAGGGTTTAATCCATGATTTCACAATGCAAACTGTAGCAGATTTGGCAAAACCTTCTCTATTTAATTCAGTAATCCTTAACAACCTGCGAATTAAGGCGGGGAATAGATGGGGAAGGCGATCGCCCCTCAAAGTTCCCTATCCCGCTCAGGCCAAATCCTCTCTACATACCCCGTAGGGGCATTGCAGTGCAATGCCCCTACGGGGTATCGGTTGCAAACCAGAGATTTGTGGGTCGCATCAGGTACCAGAGGACATGTCGTTTTAGTTTCTATCGTGCCAACGTTCCAGCGTTGATACCGCCTCTCCAGACGCTCCTGCGTCTCATCAGACGGGGCGCTGGAGCGCCATGGTGGGCATTCCACGCGAAGCGTAGGAACGATAGGGATAGGGCTTACATAGGTCACAGGTTTAGAGGTCAAAGGGTTTAAATGCCTGCCCCCGTCCTAGCTAGCGATAGACAATGCCTGCCTTAAACGTGGGGCATTTACGTTGCTTAATGTTATGACGGTTAAGCTCGATACCGTTCTCTATTAAATAGAGAAAGAATCGATACAGCTTCAAAATTTACTTTTATAAAATCATCCCTCAATCTGTATCGAGTTTTGCAAAAACAGCCGATTTGAGTACTCACAAAAAGCCTGCAGATTCAGGGCAGATTTAGGCTTTATCCCTTGACTGTAAAGCCTTTGGGCTGAGTGCAGAAATACCGGCATGAACCGAAAAAATGCTAGGGCAGGGTGGGCAAAATACTCGTCCCCCAACTTTCAAAAAAGATTGAACTCCGTCGCTGCAAGGGGTTCAGCCTTTGAGTACAGCGCTAATCATTCAATAAATCCTATCGGGCACCGCTGCCTAGGAGGCGATCGCCCCGTTGCTATAACTCTTTCAACGCCAAGCACCCCAGCGTTACCCCATCCTCCCTAC
>NZ_JADEXE010000547.1 GCF_015207265.1 Nodosilinea sp. LEGE 07298
ATACCTTCAGTGTCTTTTCTTATTAGCTTAAATTGGATCCGGTCTCAGTGATGACTCAAGGGGCAGGGAGAACACCTCTCCCGCCTATCTAGCTGTCGTCACCCGCCACGTTCAGTGTCGTCTAATACCCTTGTGAACCCTCACCCCAGGCCATCATTTAGATCACCTTAAAATTACAAATATTTACGCAAGAAAACAAACTAAACAGACCAAACAGACTTGATTGGAAATCTGCGCAACCATAAACTTTTGGAGCTGAGATTTTGCCTATGCTCGGCGTCAAACGTGGTTCGCCTTTCCCCTCAGGCCAACATGCCGCGCTGTGTTCTGGACTGCATCAATCACCTCTGTCGTGATTCCTCTGCGGTGAGTTCAGGCGGCGGGAATTTTGGCCTGGTGGGGTTTGGTACCGCCTGCCCAGGAGTTTCCCAGGAGTTATTGCTTTGATTAACCGCAGCCTCATTGTCGCCGGGTTAGTAGCTGGAACCTTTGCCCAATGCGCGATCTTGACTCCAGAGGTGAGGTCAGAGACGGAGGTGGAGGTGGCCTACTGCAACACCGACGGCTACGCCATCAAAATCTATACCCTCGGAGGTCTCGATCCGGAGTCTCCCCGCGCTGGAGAGACCTTTGTGCGGATTTACGACCGGACGTTTATGGGCACCGTGATCAATCGCACCCCGGTCAGCCACCGTTCGACGGTTCAAGACGGCATTGCCGGTACCGAGTACGAAAATCTAATGGGCGAAAGCCAGTGGCAGATCTTTATGGCCAGCGCCCCTGGGCAGGGGTTTGACCCAGAGTCTCCCAGTGCTAACCCCAGCGCTGGCGTGCACCAGTGCATTATGTCTCGCAATGGTGAGGTGATGGCCTACGGTACCGGTCGGGCTTCGAGCACTCTAGGGCAATAGGCGATGATTAACGATATCTGCTGCAATCTACCGCTGAAACTCCTCAGCGAGAAGTTTTTGGTGCCCCGCCGTCTGTTTTTGTTGGGGGCGGGGTCCTTCGCCGCGACGGTCGCGTTGTCCAACCGGGGCGAAACCGCTGGGGCCATGCCCACCAGTGCCTCCCCCGTAGCCCTGGCTCAGGGGGTTACCACCGCCGACACCATCTACGTCAACGGTATTGTGGTGACGGTGAACGATAACCAGCCAGAGGCCAGCGCGATCGCCGTCAAAGACGGCATTATTGTCGCTGTGGGCGATGCCGTCGCTGTTGCTCCTCTGCAAAGTGCAACCACCCAGGTCATCGACCTCCAGGGTAAGACCGTTGTGCCTGGTTTCATCGACCCCCACGGCCACCTGTTTCAGCAGGGTATTGCCGCCGTTGTTGCCAATTTGCTGCCCCCGCCCGATGGCCCGATCGACGACATTCCCAAACTGGTGGATGCTCTCAAAGCCTGGGGAGAGACTCCCGCCGCCGCTCAAATTGGCTGGATTCTCGGCAACGGCTATGACGACTCTCAGCTCAAAGAACAGCGCCACCCCACCCGCGACGATTTGGATCAGGTCTCCACGGAGATGCCCATTGCCATTTTTCATCAATCGGGGCACTTGGGCGTGCTAAACAGCCGGGCGCTAGAGCTAGCGGGCATTACCGCTGACACGGCCAACCCTGATGGGGGCATCATTCGACGACGGGCGGGCAGCAGCGAACCCGATGGGGTACTGGAAGAGAGCGCCTTCCATGAGGTGCTGCTGACTACCGTAGCCGGGGCCGCCAACATTACCGCCGCAGATGCCATCAACATCGTTAAAAAAGGAGCTTGGTGGTGCAGAAAAGTCCTGAAAGGGTTGTTGTGAAAGGAGTCCCAAATGAGACAGGGTAGATGGGAAGGGGCATTTCATGAGAGGCTTGAATTCCCCAACTCAAGGCCAGTCTCATGGAAACACCCCTCTTGTATCGTCAACTGCAAGACCAATTGAGTCAA
>NZ_JADEXE010000103.1 GCF_015207265.1 Nodosilinea sp. LEGE 07298
GTAGATGGGTGGATGGGTGGATGGGGGATGGGATGCATTTTGGAGCTGGATAGACGCTGTCCCCTCCTGGTAGGGGTGGAACTGTGCGAGGAGCTGTTCGTCTGCTGGCTGCTGGCTGCTGGCTGCTGCCTTTAGCTGCCCTGCTACCCGATCCACATACCGCCTGAGAATCGGCGACAGATAGGCATCTACCACTGTCGTATCGCCCCGGCTGACTAGCTTGATCAGCGGGCTGACCTGGTGGGAGAGGGAGATTTGGGTAAAGCCGACCTGGCGGGCGAGTTCGCCCAGGCGCACCTCGTGGGCGGGGTAGCGATAGCCGTGCATGAGCACAATGGCGCAGGCTCGAATCCCGGTTTCAAAAGCTTTTTGAAGGGATTGAATGAGTCGGGTTTCCTCTAGATTATTTAAAGAAACCAGCACTTCGCCTTCGGCGCTGAGGCGTTCGTTGACCTCGATCGCCTGTTCGTAAAGCATTTCTGGTAGCTCAATGTGGCGGGCAAAAATGTTGGGGCGGTTTTGGTAGCCAATGCGGAGGGCGTCTTTAAATCCTCTGGTGGTGAGTAGCAGAACGCGATCGCCCTTGCGTTCCAGCAGTGCATTGGTCGCCACCGTCGTCCCCATCTTTACCGCTTCAATAGCGGCGGCGGGGATGGTCTCATCTTTCTTGAGCCCCAGCAGGTCGCGAATGCCCTGTATAGGCGCATCGGCGTAGCGATCGGGGTTTTCCGACAGCAGCTTGTGGACGATAATTTGCCCATCGGGGCGGCGAGCCACAATATCAGTAAAGGTGCCGCCGCGATCGATCCAAAATTGCCAGCGCTGATTATGCAGGGGCGATAGGGTCATGGCGCGAATGAGTGGGAAACTTGAGATGAGCCTAAGCCCTTATTGTGAACTACCGCTAAACTCGGCAAACAGAAGTTGCCGTTGGCGACCCCCTGGTGGCAGACTCATGGCAGCGAGGATAAGCCATCTACACAAGTTTTCTCGTAATTTTTATCTGAACTAAATCCTATGGATACTCAATCTAAAATTTATGTGGCGGGTTCTCGAGGTCTGGTGGGCAGCGCCCTGATCAGAACCCTCAAAGCCCAGGGCTATGAGAATTTGCTCCTGCGCTCCAGTCGGGAGCTAGACCTACGTAATCAGGCCGCAGTAAATGAGTTTTTCGCTACTGAGAAGCCAGACTACGTCTTTCTTGCGGCGGCTAAAGTCGGCGGTATTCACGCCAACAACACCTACCGGGCCGAGTTTCTCTACGACAACTTGATGATTGAGGCCAACATCATCCACAGCGCCTATCGCCACGGAGCGCAGAAGCTGCTGTTTTTGGGGTCATCCTGTATCTATCCCAAGCTGTGCCCCCAACCAATGAAAGAAGACTACCTGCTGACCGGTTTTTTGGAGCCGACCAATGAACCCTATGCGATCGCCAAAATTGCTGGCCTCAAGCTCTGCGAAAACTACTGCCGCCAGTATGGGGTCAACTTTATCTCGGCCATGCCCACCAACCTCTACGGCCTCAACGACAACTTTGATCTGGCCAACTCCCACGTGCTGCCTGCCCTCATGCGCAAGTTTCATGAGGCCAAGGTGAACGGCGACCCCACCGTTACCGTATGGGGCACCGGCACCCCCTTACGCGAATTTTTGTATGTCGATGATCTGGCTGACGCCCTGGTGTTCTTAATGAATACCTACGACGGTATCGATTTCGTCAACGTTGGTACTGGGCAGGAAGTGTCGATTAAAGAGCTGGCCCTGACCATGAAAGCGGTGGTTGGCTACGAAGGTGAACTGGTATTCGATACCACCAAGCCCGACGGCACCCCTCGCAAGCTGCTAGACGTGTCGCGGCTTAACGCAGCGGGATGGCAAGCCAAGACCGACCTCAAAACCGGCATTGAGCATACCTACGCCTGGTTCTTGCAGAGCTACGATTCTCTGCGCGGGCGCGAAGCAGACTAGGGGCTAGCCCTTGAGCCTAAGGGGCTATGCTCTTAATTAACCTTGGTGGCTTGGCTTCCTACCTAGCGAGAATGCTGGGAAACATAAAACGTAGCCGCTTAGGGATGCGCCTCAAAATCAAGTACCAGCTAGAGTAGCTGCTCCACAACGGATTTCCGCCTGTGTGGGAATGACGCTGGGACTTGATTAATTTTCGAGTCCCTTACCTTCGGGCAGCTTTTAAACAGGGTTGCACTTGCCGCTGCGAATTAGGCCAACTCGGCGGGCGATCGCCTCATCCTGAGTGGCATAGGGACCCCAAATTGGGCGCTGATCTTGGAGCCGCTCGCGACTAATATTTTCGGCAGAGAGCACCTGACAACTACCGTCTTCTCCCTGAACCACATACCAACCCTCGTTTCGTTCTGGCATTGCTACTCCCCAAACCACTCACAATCGCTAACCCATTAAACTCGGTTTTGCTCTAAATGAGTGTTGAGGTTAGTAGCAAAAGCGTTTGTTGTTGGCCTTGGGTTGTCCTTTGCCCTTGCGTATGGCTCCCAGCACGGTCGAGACTACTACGCAGCGATGAGTGTCCCGTTTCCCAGAAATTGTCAGGGTAATGGTGCCCTGTTCCCCAATGGTTTTTGATTTCAGGTTGCCGTACATATCGAACCGCGTGTAGTAAATGCCGCCGCTTTTAGTCAGTGTGTTGTCAATGTCAGCTAGTACAACGTCGTCTATCAGGGGCTGCCAAACCGTTACTCGATTGGCCAGGACAGACTCGGGACTTAGTGGTGCAGAAAACTTTTTTGAGTCTCATGATGGATGACCTGAACGGTTAAATCAGCGCCTGAAACCCATTGCCCTCGTTCGTTTACCCGATAAACCTCAATATCGCCATCTCGGTGAGAATCCTTAATTTATAGGGGTTTCAGGAGTTTTCTGCACCACTAAGGACTCGGGATGGTTCGCCCACTCAACTTGGCCGTTGCGTTCGCGAATGCTAAAGCGGCGATCGTGGCGCTGCTGCATGGCATCGGTTTGAGTGACTCGCAGGGCCTGATACAACATATCGCGGGCTGTGTTGATCTTGCGCTGCTGCAAAAACCCAAAGAAAGAGGGAGCTGCGATCGCCGCCATCAGCCCAATAATCGCCACCACAATTAATCCTTCAATCAGCGTAAAACCAGCTGATTGAGTCTGCTCACAAGACGATTTGCTCGATCGCTGCCTCAGTCGAATCATAGTTAGATGCAAGAACCCATTGGGGTCAAGATGCCCGCCCGCTAAGCGGTCTGGCCGATCGCTAACCCAACATCGGTCATTGTGCTGAGGAATGTTTGGGAAGGATGACACATGGCTTAAGAGCCGCAAAGTCGGTAAGCTGGCTAAAGTGTTGCAATGGCTCTTTAGCGGTCTAGCGCCTTCGCAGAAGTCAATGCCCGCCTAAGCGAGCTGCATCTTGATTAGGTGTCTGTATTGGTCATTGGCAAAAACCATCACTTCAACTACCCAAAGGAGATTTTGCCCGTGGATGTTAGAGCTGCCGTTGCCCTTGGCCCAGGCCAACCTCTCACTGTCGAAACCGTTCAGCTCGAAGGCCCCCGCGAGGGTGAAGTGCTGGTCGAAATCAAAGCCACCGGCATTTGCCATACCGATGCCTACACCCTCTCCGGCAAAGACCCAGAAGGGCTGTTCCCGGCAGTGCTGGGTCACGAAGGGGCTGGAGTGGTAGCCGAAATTGGCCCCGGCGTTACCAGCCTCAAGCCTGGGGATCACGTGATTCCGCTGTACGTGCCCGAATGCCGCCAGTGTGAGTACTGCCTGAGTTTTAAGACCAACCTCTGCCAGGCCATTCGCCTGACTCAGGGGCGCGGCCTCATGCCCGATGGCACTAGCCGCTTTTCCCTGGACGGCGAGCCGCTGTTCCACTACATGGGCACCTCCACCTTTTCGAACTACACCGTGGTGCCTGAGATTGCCCTGGCCAAAATTCGCCCCGACGCACCGTTTGAAAAGGTTTGCTACATCGGCTGCGGCGTTACCACCGGCATTGGCGCGGTGATCAACACCGCCAAAGTAGAGCCGGGGGCTAATGTTGTCGTGTTTGGCCTCGGCGGCATTGGTCTCAACGTGATCCAGGGCTGTCGCATGGTGGGGGCCAACAAAATTATCGGCGTTGACATCAACCCCGGCAAAAAAGAGCTAGCCGAAAAGTTTGGTATGACCCACTTCGTCAACCCCAAAGAGATTGAGGGTGACCTGGTGCCCTACCTGGTCGACCTTACCGGCGGCGGGGCCGACTACAGCTTTGAGTGCATCGGCAACGTCAAGCTGATGCGCCAGGCGCTGGAGTGCTGCCACAAGGGCTGGGGGGTGAGCGTGATTGTCGGCGTCGCGGCGGCGGGCGAAGAAATCAGCACTCGCCCCTTTCAGCTGGTAACTGGGCGAGAGTGGAAGGGTACCGCCTTTGGAGGAGCCAGAGGCCGTACCGATGTACCCAAAATCGTGGACTGGTACATGGATGGCAAGATTAATATTGACGATCTAATCACCCACGTCATGCCCCTCGACAAGATCAACACCGCCTTTGACCTCATGCACCGGGGTGAGAGCATCCGCAGCGTCGTGACGTTTTAGGGGGTGTTGGGTGTTGGGTATCGGGTCAACGGTGCACGGTAAACGGCAACCATGCACTACTGTGAACCACCAACCGCGTACCGTGAACCACCAACCGTAAACCGCACACCGTGGACCGAGCACCTCTCACCTGAAACCTAAAACCCAAAACCTAAAACCCCTCCCATGCCCCTCACCCTCCACAACCAACACGCCTGCTTCGGCGGCAACGTGGGCTACTATAGCCACCCGTCAAACGTCTGCAACTGCGAGATGCGGTTTGCGGTGTTTGTACCGCCCCAGGCGGAGACTGGCCCGGTGCCGGTGCTGTTCTACCTGTCAGGGTTGACCTGCACTGAAGATAATTTCACCAGTAAGGCTGGGGCGCAGCGCTACGCTGCTGAACATGGGCTGATGCTGGTAGCCTCCGACACCAGCCCCCGCGGTGAGGATGTACCCGATGAGGCCGATGCCTGGGACTTTGGCACTGGGGCTGGGTTTTACGTGGATGCAACAGTGGCCCCTTGGAGCACCCATTACAACATGTATAGCTATGTGGTGAACGAACTGCCGGAGCTGATTGCGGCGGAGTTTGCGGTGCGGCGCGATCGCATGGGTATTTTGGGTCACTCCATGGGGGGGCACGGAGCGCTGGTGTGCGGGCTGCGCAACCCCGATCTGTTCAAGTCGATCTCAGCCTTTGCCCCGATCGCCGCACCCTCTCAATGCCCCTGGGGGCAAAAGGCGTTTTCGGGTTATCTAGGTTCAGACCCTGCGGCCTGGCAGCAGTACGACGCAACAGAACTGGTGAAACAGCACGCCCGCACCGATCGCACTATTTTGATCGATCAGGGCACCGCCGATACATTCTTGGCGCAGAACCAGCTCTTGCCAGACGTCTTTGCCGCCGCCTGCAAAGCCGCCGGACAGCCCCTAATTTTACGCATGCAGCCAGAGTACGATCACGGCTACTTTTTTATATCCTCTTTTATGGCCGACCACCTGCGCCACCATGCCGATGTGCTAACAAAAGGCTAGGCTAGGGAAGACTGTCCAGGCCGACGTTTTGCGTAATCAGGAGACCCGTATGGTGAAATATTGTGCTGCTGCCCTACTCGTAATGCTGGCGTGGCTGATGCCAGGAACGGCGTGGGCTAGCCCTGCTGCTCCGCTGCTGGCCCAGGAGCCTACCGTTGAGGTGGTCGACGTCACCCCCGCTGCAATCAGCGATAGCGATATTCCCATTTTTGCCAAGGCCTATCAAGAAGTGCAGCTCTTGCGCTTGCAGGCCGAACGGGAAATGGCTCAGGCCGTTGAAGACGAAGGGCTGAGCATTGATCGCTTTAATGCGATCGCAGAAACCCAGCTAACTGGCGCTGCCGAAAGCCCCGATGATATGGCTAAGGTCGCTGCAAAGGCCAAGATTTCGAAAAAAGAAAACAAGCAGTTTCAGGCTGCCGTAGACCGCATTATTGCCATTCGCCAAAGCACCGAAGCCGATATGGAAAAAGCCATTGAAGCCGATGGCCTTTCGATCGATACCTTCAACAGTATTCTGGAGCAGTCAGCCGATAACACCGACCTGCAGCGGAAAATCAGCGATGAAATTGTGAAGCAAACGCTAGTTACATCAGAATCGGCCCCTCAGGAGTAGTTATCTCAGGTTTTATGAGGTTATGTAAACCTCGCCCTGAGCCTTAAGATTATGGCGTCACAATGGGCTTCAAGTGCTAGCTTGCGCTCACCTTTAGAGGGCTATGATCATGGTGCCTTTCTTTAAAGCCGCCGCCGAAGTTGATACCGAAACTAAGATTTTGCAAGCAGCACTCAAGCTGTTTGCAAAGCGGGGGTACGGAGCTACCACCACCCGCGAACTGGCTCAGGTGGCGGGGGTGGCTGAAGGTACCCTATTTCGCCATTTTGAGAATAAGAAAGCCATTTTGGTCGCGGTTGCTAGCCAGGGCTGGGTCGAAATTCTCACCGACTTGCTCACCGAGCTGAGCGAGATGGCCAGCTATAAGGCGATTGGTCAGGTGATGCAGCGGCGCATGCTCAACCTGCAAAAAAATTCGGCCCTGATGCGAGTGTGCTTCATGGAGGCGCAGTTTCACCCCGAGCTACGCGAGCAAATTCAAACCGAAGTAATCGGCAAAATGATCGACGTAGCCGAGGCCTTTTTTCAAACCGCCATGGATCGCGGCGTCTATCGGCCCATGAATGCCCGGATGGTGGCGCGGGTGTTTTTGGGCATGTTTACTGTCGCCGGTTTTAGCCAAGACACCCTGGGCGATGAGGCCGCCTCGCCCCAGTCGATGAAAGACTTGGCAGAGTGTTTGACCGATATTTTCCTAAATGGGGTGCTGGCCTAAGTCAGTGGAAAGGTTATGACGGTAAGGGGGCGTTTCCTGAGCGGAGTCGAAGGAAATGCCCCCTTGTTTTCTACCGTCTGCCCTGGCCAAACAAGATCTTTTTCGCCTCCTCGGTCATAGTCGATTCGGAGCTGATAGTTTGGGCCATTTTGTAGGCTCGCTGCACGGCTGGACGCTCCTGGATAGCCTCAAACCAGCGCTTTAGGTGAGGGAAATCTTCCAGGTTTTGCTGTTGGGTTTGGTAGGGCACAATCCAGGGGTAGCAGGCCATGTCGGCGATCGAGTAGTCGCCTGCAATAAACTCCTGGCCTTCAAGCTGGGTGTTGAGAACGCCGTAGAGGCGCTCAGTTTCTTTGACGTAGCGGTTGATGGCGTAGGGAATCTTTTCGGGGGCGTAGCTGCCGAAGTGGTGGTTTTGGCCCAGCATTGGCCCCAGCCCGCCCATCTGCCAGAACAGCCACTGCATGACGTTGGCGCGATCGCGCAACCCCTGCGGCAAAAACCGCCCGGTTTTCTCGCCCAGGTACTGCAAAATCGCCCCCGACTCAAACAGGCTCAGGGGTGCGCCGCCATCGGCAGGCTCGTGGTCGACAATGGCAGGAATGCGATTGTTGGGCGCAATTTGCAAAAAATCGGCAGCAAACTGCTCGCCCTTGCCGATGTGAATGGGCTTGATGGTGTAATCTACATCGGCCTCTTCAAGAAAAATAGTAATTTTGTGGCCGTTGGGGGTCGTCCAGTAGTACAGGTCAATCATGGTGAGCATCCTTGAAGGCAAAGCACGGGAGCAGACCCAAATAGCCTAGACCAAGTTCTCTGCAGTCAGGAAAATTTAGTACAATTGAACTATAAAGCTGTGATGAGTGCTAAGCCGCATAGCCTAGATTGTTCCTGACGAAAGCCAGGTAAGCATTCGACAGCTCTACGGCGAGGATGCATTATTTCTTTCGATTTTGTTTCTATCTGAATCGTCATCTGGCCTTAGAATCAAGCGATAATTTCTGACCCTTGCCCGATGGCCTGGCTCAAACAGGCCACGTTTAGCCCCAGAGGATGACTCGTTATGGCCATTATCGCCCTCAAAGCCTGGTATCTTGAAGCCTACGAGCCGGTGCGAGAGCTAGAAAAGCGCCCCCACGATCTGCGGCTCAGCAAAAATAGCCTGCTGAAGTCGGGACTGCGGGCCGATTTTTTAGACGACAGTGCCGATGTGAAGCAGTCGGCCTGGTTTCAGCGCTACCTGGATGGTGAAACGGTGGAGTTTTACATTGAGGGCAGCGGCGGCTATGGAATCGCTAATATCGACTTGATCAGCCATGAGATCTACTTCACCAAACTGGAGGTGATGGCCCATCTAGAGCCAATCATCTACTTCTGCTATCAGCAGGAATACGACGAGTCAGCGGAGGTGCTGCACCAGGCTCTCACCGATGCGATCGAGAGCCTGAACAAACGATCGCGCGTTGCGCTAACACTGGAAGTGTCAAATCGCCTCAGCGACGGCCCCGCCCGCTTAAACAGTGCCCTGACTCGCAAAATTCGCAAGTCGCTGCTGTTTGTAGCCGACGGCACCCCGATTACCGCAGTGGAGGGCAACACAACCTTGCTGGTGCCCAGCCCACATGTTTGCGTAGAGATGGGCTACGCTCTCCAGGCCAAACCCGCCGAGCAGATTTTGCTGGCCCAGATGGAGCGCCCCGATATCGTTGGGCAGTACCCCTTTGACCTGCCTGCCCAAAATCGATTGAGCTTCAAGACCAAGGGCGACATTGCCAAACAATTGCCCAAGGCGCTGGAGCAACACTTATCTCGCTTTAATCTTTGGATATAGGGCGATCGCTTAGGATGAGCCTGCAATGTTAATTGCAGCACGGCATGACCGCTGGGCTTTGCTTTAGAGTAAAAAACAACGGTCTAGAGTCACATTTTTCCCCTAAGCGTTGTCAGCCCAAGGATACTTGTCATGTTAGATGCTCCCGATCTGCTAAGACTACTGCACCCCTTTATAGCCGTTACGGTGGTGATGCCGCTGATTGGCGTGGCCGTTTACTTTGCCGTGCAAACCCGGCAGCGGCGACTGGCGGTGGCCAACAAAACTAAAACCACTATTGCTCCGGTGGTGGGCAAAGAGCACGTGCGGGTGGGCCAGTGGCTATCTGGGGCCGTGGTGGGGCTGGTGCTGCTGGGGCTAGCCCACCCAATTTTTAAGACTATTGCCCGCGAAAATGCTTGGGCCGAAAATCCGTTTCGGGTGGTGTTCGTGGTGGCGATGTACGCGTTGACCCTAGCTGCCTTAGTAGCTTTGTACAAATCTAGAACGCCCCTTTGGCGAGGGGTGATGGCCACCCTCACGGGCACGGGCCTATGGCTGCTGGGCATGCAGCCGGGGGTATTTCGGCGGGGCTATGAGTGGCAGGTGTCGCACTTTTATCTGGGTATGGCGGCGGCGATGCTGATGATTTTTGCCCTGGCCACCCTGCCCGAAATTTATAAGTCCAAGCGCTGGCGGCTGACCCATGCGGCACTCAATACCGTAGCGGTGTTGCTGTTTATCAGCCAGGGTATTACCGGCACCCGCGACCTGCTCGAAATTCCGCTGCACTGGCAAGAACCCTTTATTTATCAGTGCGATTTTCAGAATAAGACGTGCTAAGGGGGCGATCGCAGGTAAGCGCAAGCAAAGCACCAGGAAGATGTGCTGCGTTGCGGTACCTGCGGCAAGGATAGTGAGCCTGTCGTTAATGCTTGGGTTTCAGCGGTGCAGTCTTCGCTTGGCCAAACGAAAAGCGGCCTGAGATTGTCAGACCGCCTTTAATGGAGTCAAGCCTGTGGGGCTTTACCCGCTGATGGCACCTAAGTGCCTAGTAAGGCCACTGCCAGTTAACAACATCGTCTTGATCTTTTCCCTCGGTGTGGGCGTAGGTGAGACAATCAATAATCTTGTTCTTCATCCTCTCTTTCACATGGGCTGCCGCTGATCCCAGCTTGGGCACCCGATCAATCACGTCGATCACTAGGTTAAAGCGGTCAATTTCATTTCTAATCGCCAGTTCTAGCGGGGTGTTGATATTGCCCTGTTCCTTGTAGCCCCGCACGTGGATGCGCGACTGATTCGAGCGGCGGTAAACCAGCTTGTGAATCAGCCAGGGATAGCCGTGGAAGTTGAAGATGACCGGTTTGTCTGGGGTAAACAGCGAGTCAAAATCACGGTTGCTCAACCCGTGGGGGTGCTCCCCTTGAGAGATCAGGGTGAATAGATCAACGACGTTGATAAATCGTACTTTCAGGTACGGAAACTCTTCCCGCAAAATGGCTGTGGCCGCCAGGGATTCTTTGGTGACAATGTCGCCGCAGCAGGCCATCACCACATCGGGAATGTCGGGCTCGGTGCCGCAGTCATCGTTGCTGGCCCAGTCCCAAATGCCGATACCTTTGGTGCAGTGGGTCACCGCCGCATCCATATTCAGGTACTGGAGATGGTTCTGCTTGTCAGAGACAATCACGTTGATGTAGTCGACGCTGCGGAAGCAGTGGTCGGCTACCGACAGCAGGCAGTTGGCATCGGGCGGAAAGTAGACCCGCACCACGTCGGGGCTTTTGTTAGTCACCAGATCCACATAGCCAGGATCCTGGTGGCTGAAGCCGTTGTGGTCTTGCCGCCACACCAATGACGACAGCAAAATGTTCAGCGACGACACCGATCGCCGCCAGGGCACATGATTTTTACAAATGTCTAGCCACTTGGCATGCTGGTTAAACATCGAGCTAACCACGTGGGCAAAGGCTTCATAGGTGTGGAAGAGCCCATGGCGTCCGGTTAGTAGGTAACCTTCTAGCCAGCCCTGGAGGGTATGTTCGCTAAGCATTTCCATTACCCGCCCATCGCGGGAGAGTTCACCGCCGTCCAGATCTTCAGGCAAAAAGTCGGCCATCCAGGCTTTTTTGGTCACCTCATACACCGGGTGCAGTCGGTTAGAGGCCGTTTCATCAGGCCCCATCAGACGAAAGTTGGTAGGGTTATCGCGCATTACATCGCGCATGAAAATGCCTAGAGCCTTGGTATTTTCAAACTCCACGCTACCGGGTTTGGGCACGTCGATGGCGTACTCGCGGAAGTCGGGCAGCTTCAGCGCCTTGCGCAGCATGCCGCCGTTAGCGTGCAGGTTGTCGCCCATACGGCGGTGGCCGACCGGAGCCAGGTCTCTCAGCTCAGGAATCAGGGTACCGTTCTCGTCGAATAGTTCTTCGGGACCGTAGCTGCGCATCCACGCTTCGAGCAGGTGCAGGTGCTCAGGGTTGCTGTGCATGCCGCCCATGGGCACCTGGTGCGATCGCCAGAAGCCCTCCACCTTGTGACCATCCACCTCTTTAGGCCCAGTCCAGCCCTTGGGAGTACGCAGCACAATCATCGGCCAGCGGGGGCGCTCCACATGGCCGTTAATCCGGGCCTCGTGCTGAATGTCCTTAATTTTAAGGACGCATTCTTCCATCACCGCAGCCATTTTCTGGTGCATCTCGGCGGGATCGCTGCCTTCGACAAAGTAGGGGGTATAGCCGTAGCCCCTAAAGAGGCACTCCAGTTCCTCATGGGAAACCCGAGAGAGAATGCTGGGGTTGGCGATTTTGTAGCCGTTCAGGTTGAGAATCGGCAGCACTGCACCGTCGCGAGCCGGGTTGATGAACTTATTAGAGTGCCAGGAGGTGGCCAGAGGGCCAGTTTCGGCCTCACCGTCGCCCGCCACGCAGGTCACAATCAGGTCTGGGTTGTCCAGCACTGCCCCATAGGCATGGGAAATGCTGTAGCCCAGCTCGCCTCCCTCGTGGATAGACCCCGGGGTCTCGGGGGTAACGTGGCTGCCGATGTGTCCAGGGAAAGAAAACTGCTTGAAGAAGCGGCGCAGACCGTCTTCATCCATACCCTTATCGGGATAAATCTCTGAATAGGTGCCCTCTAGATAGACCGGCCCCAGCACCCCCGGCGCACCGTGGCCTGGTCCGGCTACGAAGATCATGTCCAGGTCGTACTTTTTGATCAATCGGTTGCAGTGGATGTAGGTAAAGCTGAGGGCGGGGGAAGCACCCCAGTGGCCCAGCAGTCGGTATTTGACGTGCTCAGCCATGAGCGGCTCTTTCAGCAGGGGGTTACTGCGCAGATAAATCATGCCGATAGCAAGGTAGTTACAGGCTCGCCAGTAGGCATGTATCTTACGCAGTTCTTCGTCAGTGAGGGCTTTAGTCTGGGGAAAGGAAGCTACTACCATGGCGCTTATTCCAGCAAAAAGTACTTGTTTTCTTAAGAAATCAAAAACAGCGTTTTCAGACTTCGGTTAATGTCTTAGAGCATTTCTATTGCTTAGACAATACCCAAATCAAATTAAGCTCGGATTATGGTCTCTGCAGCAGGCTAAAACTCTCTTTGCTTAAGGGATTGCGGCTAACTGCCAATCGCAGTTATCATTTTGTATCTGAACTCTAAGGATCACAATTGGCTCCATAGAATTAACCCAATAGCACCGGCAAAATCCTATTTAGGGCAACCTTATAAAACAGGCTCATGCCGCTAATTGTTGTCAGCATTGCTACAGCTATTTCAAAAATTATTGAACTTAGTACAAAAGTTTGGCTATTGAGGAGATAGTCCACTTTCCCCCTCAAACATATCGCCGCAGGAAGTCTCTCTTGAACTTCCTGCGGCGATCGCTCTCATAAGTTAAAATAGGGCCAGCTAGACCTAGGGATCGGTGCTTAGCTCCTGAGGCTGCAAGAATGCGACCATCTCATCTACCCCACGCTGAATGCGGCGGGTAACGGTCATAGGGCTAACGCCAATCTTCTCAGCTACTTCTTTGCGTGATAGGCCCTTGAAGAAGACAAATTCAATGGCGGTACGGGTTTTGGCTTCAAGCTGATTCAGCGCGCGCTGGACTTGTTGGCGATCTTCCTCTAGCGCCTGCATGAGCTGGTAATGAGTGTCGGGTAGGGTTTCGCCAAGCGTGATATTGGAGTCCACTTGTTGGCAAACTGTAGCATCAAGGCTGAGGGGCAGACGGTTTTTGTGAGCCATCTTAACTTCCCGCCATTCTTTGACAGATACCTCTAGGGCATCGGCCATTTCATGGTCAGTTGGATTGTGGCCCAGAGTGCGCATCAGCTCCATTTGAAGCTTTTGGGATTCTTTTTGAAGATCTTGCCAACGACGGGGAATCTTGACGGTAGTGCCGCGATCGCGCAGGAAGTGCAGCATCTCACCACGAATGTATGGAACCGCGAAGGAGCTAAAAGCACAGCCCTGGCCAGGGTTAAACCGCTCAATGGCCCGAATTAGACCGATGTAGCCAATTTGCTCCAGATCTTCGTAGGGTTCAGAGCACTGATGGCTGACCCGATGGGCAATTTTGCGGACTAGGCCGGCATTAAGTTGTACTAGTCTATTGCGTAACTGCACCGAGGGAGACTGCTTGTACTGCATCAGCAGTTCCATGCCACGGGAGCGGATTGTCGAAGTTTCGGTAGCCATATCTGTGATGTCCTTACGAGAGCGGGTTCGCTGAGAACTGTGTCTATTCTCGGGAGTGACACCGGCATTCACCATCGTTGATCTACGGTACTCTGGCGGAGGTCAATCGCAAATGTCCGTAGATTTACGGGGTAGTCACCCGTTCAGCAGAGCGAGACTAACTCCTGTAACGCCGATGGCTACTCTCCAGCTTGTCTTCTTAAGCCAACCCTGAAAGCTCAGCCCAGGAGGCTGGAGCGGCATTCTAGAGACTCCGAAACCGGGCTAAGCTGATAGATGTGAATGTATGTTGTATCTCTTAATATTTCTCTGGCTGGGTTAATGGCTTTAAAGGCGGTTTTATTGGACTTTAACGGCATCGTTATCAACGACGAGGCCATCCATGAGCGGTTGATTGAGGAGTTGCTCCTAGAGGAGAATCTCCGGCCTAATCCTCAAGACCTGGAGGAGTATTGCTTAGGGCGATCGGATGCAGCCTGCCTCAGTGACTTACTAGCCCGCCAAGGGCGCGTAGTATCCGATATTTATTTAGAAAAATTGCTTGATCGCAAAGCTGCTCGCTATCAAGAGGTACTTGCTGGACTAGATCCGCTGCCCCTATACCCTGGTCTTGATGACTTGATTTACCAAATTCGGGCAGCGCAGCTCAAGCTAGCGATTGTATCGGGAGCACGCCGTAGCGAAATTGAAACCGTGCTGTCCTTGGTTCGTTGGGGGGAGCACGTAGGGCTAATTATTTCAGCAGACGATCTCGCGATTGGAGTGAGCAAACCTGCCCCCGATGGGTATTTACTAGCCATTGATCGCCTCAATCAACAGTTTGGTGACCTGGCCTTGTGCCCTGCCGACTGTCTGGCTATTGAAGATTCTTTTGCCGGTATTGACGCGGCTAAGCATGCTGGTGTGCCAGTACTAGGAGTTGCTCACACCTACCCCTACCAAATGATTCATCGTCGAGCTACCTGGGTGATCGACCACCTCTATGAACTCAGTCTAGATTGGCTAAACCCTTATTACAGCTTGGCCAGCCACAAGCTCAGTTAGCCCAACAAAAGGCTGTGGCAGCAACACGTTGTGCTCATGGAGCATTAATGTAAAGAAATGTTCCATGACTGAGGATGCCTACGGGAATGATTGCTGTAGACCCAAACTCAAACATTGCCCAAACCTTCGGCCTGTTTCACTGCACTTTTGTAAAACTATGCACAACTCTCTAACCACTCCAGACCAGATTGTACAGCAGCTTAACTGGCGCTATGCCACGAAGCAGTTTGATTCAGAACAAAAAATTCCTGACGATGTTTGGAGCGTTCTTGAACAGAGCCTCGTTTTGTCTCCTTCCTCGTTTGGGCTACAGCCGTGGAAATTTTTTGTGGTGCGTAACCCCGATCTGCGACAGCAACTGCGCGACCATGCTTGGGGCCAAGCTCAGGTAACTGATGCCTCACATTTGGTGGTACTGGCAATTAAAAAGGACATCGGCACCGCCGAAGTAGATCAGTTTGTGGAGCGTATGGCCACAGTGCGTGATGTGCCTATGGAAACGCTGGCCAACTATGGGGGCATGGTCAAGGGATTTTTAGCTGAACCACCGTACCCGATCACAATGGAAAGCTGGGCTACCCGGCAAGTCTATATTGCCCTAGGGTTTTTGATGTACTCAGCCGCCCTGCTAGGGGTAGATACTTGTCCCATGGAGGGGTTTGACCCAGCAAAGTTTGACGAACTGCTCCAGCTTCCGGCTCAAGGATACTCGGCAGTAGTGCTATGTGCAGCAGGTTACCGCGCTGCTGACGACAAGTACGCCGACCTGCCAAAGGTACGCTATTCTGCCAAAACCGTAATTGGCCATTACGACTAAGACCTGTCATTTAAACGCTCTAAAGTGCTGCCAGCTTCTCCAGGTAAGGTTTAACTAGGTAGAAGCTGGCGATCGATTTGGCGTCCACTGCTTCTCCGGCCAAAATCGCTTTTTCTAGCTGAACTGGGGTAAACAGGACAACTTCTATATCTTCGTCAGCATCGGCTTCAGGGGGCGACTCAATCGGCTCTAGATCGGTGGCTAGAAAGGCATAAATAATTTCGTCAGAATAGCCAGGAGCCAGCGGAAAGTTGCCAATGGGCAGCCAGGTTTGGGCGGTGTAGCCAATCTCTTCCTGAATTTCTCGGCGGATAGTATCGATAGGAGCTTCTTCAGCTTCGATAGTACCTGCTGGGAACTCTAGCAGCCGCCCTAGTACCGCAAAGCGATACTGGCGCACCATGACCAACTCACCTGCGGCGGTAACGGGCACCGCTAGGGCTCCACCAGGATGGCGAATACATTCCCAGTCACCCTCGGCGCGGTTGGGCAATCGCAGCCGATTGACCTCAAAGTTAAACTTACGGCCCTCGTAGAACAGGCGCTGCTTTAGCAGTTGAGGAGGCTCTTGACCAAGAGGCATAGGTAAAGGCTCAAAAAGGGCACAAATGATCACCCCATTGTAGCCATCTTAGGATGACTAATTTAAGGCTAACGGAGGATGGTACCCAGGCGCTTTACCCCAGCAGGGTCAAGGGCGTCGCAAAGGCGCTTGACCGACTGGCCACTGACAGGGTCAAGCCAGTCGGGGGCTATGTCAGCCAGAGGAACGAGGACAAAGGCACGTTCTCGTAATCTGGGGTGCGGGACGTGCAAATTTGGCTCATTGAGACATACCTGGCCATAGAAGATGAGGTCGAGATCGAGGGTGCGGGGTCCCCATCGTTGGCGACGCACGCGACCGAAGTTTTGTTCGATTTGCAGCAGCCGACTGAGTAGATGCTGGGGCGACAGGGTAGTGTTGATTAGGGCGCAGGCGTTTAGAATATCGGGCTGGGCTGGACCAATAGGCACGGTTTGGTAAACGCTAGACTGAGAGACCAGTTCTACGTTAGGTGGGTCGTGGAGGGCAACCAAAGCCGCCCGAAGGATTTGCTGGGAATCGCCTAGATTGCTACCCAGGGCGATCGCGCAAGGTACCGCTGTCATACCCTAGCCCAGGTGAGTCCGGAGGCGGGTGACTAGCTGGGCGGCGGGTAACACTCCTTCGATGCGATCTACGGGCTGCCCAGCCTTAAACAGCACCAGTGTGGGCAGAGCCGCCACCTGGTGCTGAGAGGCAATTTGAGGATATTTATCAGTGTCAATTTTGACGATTTTGAGCTGGCCTTTAAGCTCATTATTGACCTCAGTGAGGATGCCTGCCATCATCTGGCAGGGACCGCACCAGGTGGCGTAGAAATCGACTAAGACAGGAATTTTAGCCTCAGCCAATAGATCTGAAAAACTTTGAAACTTCTGTTTGACTGCCATCAAAAACTCCTTGGGTAGATGCTTGTTACCTAAGCCACAGCACAACCTATTTCTCCTGCAATCCGAGTTGATTTATAAAGCGAGATGCCTGCTCTACAAATTTTCACAATTCATGCAGGTTTGCTACAGGTCTTTATTTTATAGTTTTTTATTTAGGTTACGGTGCTGTTGCCTAACCTGTTTAATCAGGCTATCTAACTAAATACCTAGTTGGGGTTTCACCGCCATCGGCCCAACAGGCCGCCCGTGTTTGAGCCCTTAAACAGATGTTTTGTGAGGTGGAATACTCTAGGGGACCATCTGACGCAAAAAGCTGTCAAGGGCCGCAGCCACTTTCTCGGCCCAGTCTTCTTGGGCGTAGTGTCCTACCTGATCTAGGGTTTGCAGTTCGCCGTTGGGAAGGGTTTGTACAGCAGTCTCAGCTAGACTGACCGGTAGCCAGGGGTCACTTAGCCCCCACAGCGCCAGCGTAGGATGATCCCAGTTGGGTAAATCGGCGGCGATCGCACGGCTAACCTCATCTATGTCCATTCGCCGTACCGTCGTCATCAAGGCCCGGCCTACATCTGAACTTTTCAGGAAGGGTCGCCGGTAAACATCTAAATCGGCGTCGTCTATTTGATAGGGGCCGCCCCCTTCCAGGGTGCGATCGACTAATAGTGGGTCTTGGGTAATCATATCTCCGGCTAGGGGCAGACCCATTTGACGAATCTTCCAGGGCAGTTTGGCCCCAGGGCCAATGGGAGCATTGATTATGGCTAAGCGATCGACTCGATCGGGGTGCTGTAGGGCGTACTGAATGCCAGCTGAGCCTAGAAACCCCTGGGCTACCAGGTGCACCTGAGGCAGATTGAGGGCATCGAGCAACGCGCCCAGGGCATTGATAAAGGTTTCGGGGGTATAGGCAAAGTCGCGGCGATCGGGCTTGTCTGAGAAACCGTGACCAATCCAGTCGGGGGCAATGGTGCGGAACCCCTGCTGGGCCAAAACGGGCATCACCTGCCGCCAGCTGTAGCTTTGAGATACCAGGCCGTGGAGCAAGATTACCGGCAGTCGGGATGAAGTGCCGATGGGCTCGTGCTCGCGATAAAACCAGGTTAAGCCGTTAACCGATATGGTGCGTTCTGCGATCGCGGTACCCTGCCCCATAGCTTTTCCCTCATTCGGCCCATCGAGCTTACCGCTCCACCAAAGCGGAAGGCAAGCCCACCCAGCGGTAGATGATGGCTGGAGCGTAATGTAGGTGCTTATTCTTATCGGTGGCAATCGCTAAAGGCTGCCCATCCCCATGACAAACTGACTACAGTGATAGACAGATGCAAATGGATCAGGCCAGACAGCGCTGGCCTGATCCATTTGCCATCCATTCACCGTTAAAGGATGCAGCCATAGGTCGTGATGAACTGGCAAGAGATATCTGGTAACTGGATTTTAGTGCCCCCAAACCCCACGGCAATCGTGCATTTTTTAGGGGGAGCCTTTGTGGCAGCGGCCCCCAGCGTGACCTATCAGTGGCTGCTCGAAAACCTGGCTCGGCAGGGCTATGTGATCGTAGCTACTCCCTTCATCAATACCTTTGACCACGCTGTCATTGCTCAGGAGGTGTTGATCACCTTTGATCAGGCAATGCGGTACCTAGATAAGCGAGTGCTGGTCGACTATGGCCACCTGCCTATCTACGGCCTGGGGCACAGCATGGGCTGCAAGGTACATCTGTTGATCAACTGCCTGTGGGAGGTGGAGCGGGCCGGTAATATTTACATGAGCTTCAACAACTACCCCGCCCGGCGATCGATTCCATTCTTAGAGCAGGCGGTGCAGTTTAACCCAGCCTTTAACGTCGAATTTACCCCCGATCCAGAGCAGACTCTGGCCCTGGTGCGCGATCGCTACCCAGTGCCCCACAATCTGCTGATTAAATTTCGCAGCGACACCCTCGACCAAACTCGGCCTTTGTCAGAGGTGCTGGTCAGGCGCTTTACCGAGCGAACTACCATACAAATGCTGCCAGGTTCTCATACCACCCCCATTGCTCAAGAGTTTGGCTGGCAGCCCGGTACGTCGTTTAGCCCCCTCGATGCACTGGGGCAGTTTGTACAGCAGGAATTTTACCGTGATCTAAATCGTCTGCGCCGCAATCTGCTAGCCTGGCTTGACAGTCCTACTCCCTTAAATGAGAGCCTGAGCTAGGGGCTGAAACAAGATAGAGATGTAAAACTCTTTGCTTTGAGGCTTTTGCCAGGGTGGGCTTCGACCTATGATGCAGAGGTGAGCGCTCTAGTCGTAGCCTGTTTTGACCTATCAGCACACCAGCCAGATTGAGACCCAAACTGACCCTACAGCGCTAAAGTCAGTACTGGCGTGGTTTGATCAGTTTCAGGCTGCTCCTATTCCGCACAATATTTGGCTACAGTGTCAGCTCGCTCTGATCGAAGGCTTTACTAACGCCGTCCGCCATGCCCACGCTGGGTTACCTCTGGTTACCCCTGTTCGAATTGAAGTGGCCGTAAGCGATTGCGCCATCGATATTCGCATTTGGGATCAAGGCCCTGGCTTTGATTTAGCCTCCGTGTTACGCCACAAAATTACCGTCAATAATCCAGACTCTGAGGGTGGGCGGGGGCTTAAAATTATGTATCTAGTGGCCGATCGCTTGACCTACGACCCCGCGCCAGATCAGGGTAACTGCTTACACCTGCACAAGTCCTTTGCCCTGTAGGCTAGGGGAAATGCCTACGAGGTAGTCTATGGCTCTGTCTGTGGCGGCTTTGTCTATGACGATATTATCTACAGTGCTCCCGACTTCCCAAGCGGCAGGGTGGCTAATTGGAGCGCTGCTGAATACGGCCCTGTTGGCGATCGCCTGGGCATCGCCCAAAAAGCTGCTCACCCCAGCCGGTTACCTGCACGCCTGGGTGTTAGGGGTCATTGTTTGGGGCTGCCTGGGCTGGCGGGGGTACATCGTAATAATGGCCTACTTTTTAGCTGGCACAGCTGTGACTCGCTTGGGCAAGCAGCGTAAAGAGGCGGCGGGTATTGCCGAGGGGCGATCGGGGGTAAGAGGGCCAGAAAATGTCTGGGGTTCTGCTTTAGCCGGGACCGTCTGCGCGATCGCGATCGCAATTCTGAGCGTAGTTGCCGCTCCGGCTAGCCAGCAGCTGTGGCTCCCGTTACTGGACTTAGCCTACGTC
>NZ_JADEXE010000548.1 GCF_015207265.1 Nodosilinea sp. LEGE 07298
CGCGAACCCGTGCGCGTCATGCTCATCGGCACCGCCACCGGCATGGAACTCATCATCGCCCACTTGCACCAGGTCGGCTTTGCCGAACCCCGCGCCTGGAGCAAACCCCAGCTCGACCCCGCCACCGGCCAGCCCATGCGCATACTCACCAAATGGATTCGCCGCTAGCGCTCTAGCCGCCTACCAATCCAGCGGTTTGCCGTCGCGACAGAACCCGCCTGTGAAAATAGCCTCACCAAAACTTTTCACTCAGCAGAGCGTCTAGATCGGCGCTGCCTGGCCAGCGATCGGGGAACACCGTTTGGGGATAGTCTTCTCGCACAGCGGCCAATGCATCAGCCCAGCATTTGGGAAATAGCGACTCGGCCTCGTTGCGCAAACTAGGCGATTGCTCAAGCAGATCGAGCAGCTGTCGCCGCTGTTCTCGAATGGTGATTTCCCAGCCGCGATAGTCGTCGGGGGCATCGACATAGATGCGCTTTAGCAGGTGAGCCAATAGAACTCGAAAACGACTTTTCAACTCCCGGCGATCGCGTCCTGCCAAGCCTTCAATTTCCTCAATCAGTGCATCGATATCCAGAGCGGCAAAATCGCCCGCCTTAAGCTTAGCCACGGTGTCGTCGCACCAGGCCACCAGGTCTTGCTGGTAGAGGGTGGGGGGAGAGGTCGCTTTAACCATCAGTGGTGCTTGCGGGGAGGACTGTAACCACGATTTTGATGCTTGCCCTTATTCTACTGATTGGGCAAGTTGCCGCTGTTGCCTAGAGCTAACCTAATCGGCGCAGCCCACATCATGATCTGAGGTATTGGGCTACCCCCCTTAGTTTGATAGAATCAAGAGCTTGCACAGAAAACACCGCAGCCCGTCAACTTCAAGGAGAACCCCATGGCCCGCATGTATTACGACAGTGACGCTAACTTAGATTTGCTCAACGGCAAAACCGTTGCCATTATCGGCTACGGCTCCCAGGGCCATGCCCACGCCCTCAACCTCAAAGACAGCGGCGTCAACGTCATTGTGGGCCTGTATGAAGGCAGCCGCTCCACTGCCAAGGCCGAGGCCGAAGGTCTCACCGTCAAGCCCGTGGCCGATGCCGTGAAGCTGGCCGACTGGGTGATGATTTTGCTGCCCGACGAAGTGCAGCGCACCATTTATAAAGAAGCGATCGCCCCCAACCTGGAAGCGGGCAACGTGCTGCTGTTTGCCCACGGCTTTAACATCAACTTTGGCCAGATTGTGCCCCCCGAAGATGTCGATGTGGTGATGGTGGCCCCCAAAGGCCCCGGCCACCTGGTGCGCCGCACCTATGAAGAAGGCCAGGGAGTGCCCTGCCTATTTGCGGTATATCAAGATGCCACGGGTCAGGCCCGCGATCGCGCCATGGCCTATGCAAAAGGCATCGGCGGCACCCGCGCTGGCATTCTCGAAACCACCTTTAGAGAAGAGACCGAGACCGACCTGTTTGGTGAGCAAGTCGTGCTCTGCGGCGGCCTCAGCGAACTGATCAAATCGGGCTTTGAAACCCTGGTCGAGGCCGGTTATCAGCCGGAGCTGGCCTACTTCGAGTGCCTCCACGAAGTGAAGCTGATTGTGGATCTGGTGGTCGAGGGCGGCCTGGCGAAAATGCGCGACAGCATCTCAAATACCGCTGAATACGGCGACTACACCCGTGGCCCCCGCATCATCACTGACGAAACCCGCGCTGAAATGCGCAAGGTGCTGAAGGAAATTCAGACCGGCCAGTTTGCCCGCGAGTTTGTGCTCGAAAGCCAGTCGGGCAACGCCGGGTTTACCGCCATGCGTCGCCGCGAAGCAGAGCACCCGATCGAAGAGGTGGGTAAGGATCTGCGGGCGATGTTTAGCTGGCTGAAGAAAGCGTAGGGAAAAGAGGCAGGGGGCTAGGGAGAAAG
>NZ_JADEXE010000104.1 GCF_015207265.1 Nodosilinea sp. LEGE 07298
TTGCTGGGCTTTCCGCTGGGGCTGGGGGGCGTGGGGCTGTGGATTGGCCAGTCGGTTGGGGTGGCTACCGCCGGAATAATTTTTGTGGCCCGCTTCTACCGGCTAACGCGTCCCAATCCGTCGTAAATCAGTACACATAGACTATTAAACTACTGGGTGTCGCCCCCCATAGCGGTCGGGTTTGACGCACAATTAGAGCTACTCTCTCTCCCAACGCCATGCTGCAGAATCTCAAATTCGATACGGTCAGCGATCGCCTCCCGCCCCAGAATATTGAGGCTGAAGAGGCTATTCTAGGCGGCATTTTGTTGGATCCTGAAGCCTTAGGCCGGGTGATGGAGATTCTCACCCCCGACGCTTTTTATATTGGCACTCACCGGGATATCTATAAAGGAGCGCTGGCTCTCCATGCCAAGGGGCAGCCCGCCGACCTAATGACGATCGCCGTGTGGCTGAAAGACAACGGCAAGCTAGAGCAAGTGGGCGGCCAAACCCGCCTGGCCCAGCTGGTCGATCGCACCGTCAGCGCCGCCAACATCGACCAGTACGCCACCCTGGTGATGGACAAGTACACCCGCCGAACGCTAATTCAAACCGGCGGCGAGATTGCCCAACTGGGCTACGACACCACCCTGCCCCTAGAAAATGTGCTCGACCAGTCGGAGCAAAAGCTGTTTGGCATTACCCAGGTGCGGCCCCAGGGCGGGCTAACTGCCACCTCAGATATTCTGATCGATACCTTTTCGGAGATTGAGCAGCGATCGCTCGGCGTGGTGCTGCCCGGTATCCCCTGCGGCTTCTATGACCTCGACGCCATGACCCAGGGTTTTCAGCGATCGGACCTGATTATCGCGGCTGCGAGGCCGTCAATGGGCAAGTGCCTGAGTGCTGACGCCCAGATTGTGCTGGCCGATGGCAGCCTAAAGACCATCGGCGAAATTTATCAACAACAAACCGCCTCCCTACTCACTCTAGGAAATGACTGGCGTTTCAGGTTCACTGAGCCCAGCGCCTATGTAGATGACGGCTTAAAGCCTGTGTTCAAGGTCAAGACCCGAACCGGGCGCGAAATTGAAACGACCTTGTCCCATCCTTACCTGACGATTCAAGGCTGGCGGCCTCTGGCTGAACTGCAAGTGGGTACCAAAATTGCTGTACCTAGAACGCTGCCAGTGTTTGGCACCGAAAGTCTCCCTGAGCACCAGGTCAAACTCTTGGCTTACCTGATTGGCGATGGTTGCCTCACTGGCACTTCCCCCCAATTCACCAACGAAAACCCAGAGATCCAGGCTGATTTCATCGCAGCCGCTTTACAAGTGCCAGGGGTAAAGGTGCGGAAAGAAACCTCCCAGGGCACGCGAACGCCGACGTTTTACGTAACCTCTGATAGCGAAGATGTTCAGCGTGCCCGTCAGACCTTTGGTCAAGGGCTGAGGAATTTAATCAAGGCCAGTGGTCAGCCTGCCCGTTGGTTTGCTCAAGCTCTGGGGGTTTCCCCTGGCTTAATAACGCTGTGGCAACAGGGTACCTGCGCGCCTAGCCCTGCTACCTTTGAGCAGCTTTGCCAATTGTGCCAGGTATCGCCAGAAGACCTGGCCCCTGGCGGTCTAGCTACCATTCGTTGGATGAGCCAAAATAACCTTACTCTCTGGCTGCAAAGTCAGGATATTTGGGGCAAGTCAGCCCACAGAAAAACCATCCCGGCAGCCGTTTTTCGGTTAGAGAAACCGCTGCTAGCCCTTTTCCTCAATCGACTCTTTGCCACCGATGGCTGGGCGACGGTACTGGCCAGTGGTCAAGCCCAACTCGGCTTTGCTACGGTTAGCGAAACCCTAGCCCGACAGGTTCAACATCTGCTGCTGCGGTTTGGCATTTTGTCTCAGCTGAGAGCCCGTGCTGTCAAGTACCGTGAGGGGCGGCGATCTGCCTGGCAGATCGATATTACCGATGCTCTATCGATCAAAACTTTCCTGAGCGAAATTGGCATCTTTGGCAAAGAAGACGCATTGGCCAAGGTTGAAGCCGTCCTGGCCAACCGCCGCTACCAGACCAATCGCGACCTGATCCCCGTTGAGGTGTGGCAGACGCTTCGCACCGCCAAGGGGGACGAGTCCTGGGTGTCCTTGGCCACTCGGGCCGGATTCCAGAACACCAGCAACATCCATGTCGGCAAACGGGCACCCACCCGCGATCGCCTTTTTGTCCTGGCCACCGCCTTAGAGCACCTAGAGCTTCAGCACATCGCCACCAGCGACGTGTATTGGGATGAAATCGTGGCGATCGAACCTCAGGGGCACAAGCAGGTCTACGACCTCACCATCCCCGATACCCACAACTTTGTGGCTAACGACATCTGCGTCCACAACACCAGCTTTGTGCTCAATATTGCTCGCAATATCGCCGCGCTGCAAAAGCTACCGGTCGCGGTCTACAGCCTAGAGATGTCGAAGGTGCAGCTGGTCTACCGCCTGCTCTCCAGCGAAGTGGAAATGGAGAGCAGCCGCCTGCGCACGGGCCGCATTGCTCAAAACGAGTGGGAAAAGCTGGGCCACGCCATCAGCGTGCTCTCGCAGATGCCCATCTTTATCGACGACACCCCCAACATCTCGGTCACAGAAATTCGATCGCGCTGTCGTCGTCTGCAGGCCGAGCAGGGCGGTGCCCTGGGGCTGATCTTGATCGACTACCTGCAGCTGATGGAGGGCGGCGGCGACAACCGGGTGCAAGAGCTGTCGAAAATGACGCGATCGCTCAAAGGTCTAGCTCGCGAACTCAACGTGCCAATCATTGCTCTCTCGCAGCTCAGCCGTGGCGTCGAGTCGCGCACCAACAAACGCCCCATGATGAGCGACTTAAGGGAATCTGGAGCAATCGAGCAGGACGCCGACTTGATCATGATGCTCTACCGCGAAGAGTACTATGACCCCGACACCCCCGATCGCGGCATTGCCGAAATTATTCTCACCAAGCACCGCAATGGCCCCACGGGTACCGTCAAGCTGCTGTTTGAGCCGCAGTTTACCCGCTTTCGCAATTTGGCTACACCGGGCATGTAGACGGGCAAGACTCAGAGCATCAGTGATGTGATTTAGCCTTGAATCTTAACGGCGGCGAAAGCTTTCTATAATGACAGCAACTCATCCATGCCGTCAGTCCATGCAGTCTCGTACCACATCAGGGCAAAAGCCCAGTCTCTACGACCAAGACTTTTATCGCTGGATTCAGCACACCGTCCAGGCGCTGAAAAATCGCGCACTAGATCAGGTGGACTGGGAAAACCTTATAGAAGAAATCGACAGCATGGGGCGTAGCGAGAAAAAGGAGCTAAAAAGCCGTCTGCTCGTCATTCTTGAGCATCTGCTAAAGCTGATGTTCTGGGAATCAGAAAAAGCCCAAAATAGCCGGGGTTGGCGCAACACGGTGATCGAACAGCGGGGGCAGCTAGAGTTGCTTCTAGACGATAGCCCTAGCCTTAGGCCGATGGTACAAGAGTTTTTTCTAGACTCCTACGCCAGGGCCAGAACCCAGGTTCTACAAAAAAGCGATCTACCGAGTGATCGTGTCCCCGCTTTGCCGCCTTTCTCCGTTGATGATGCCCTCAACACCGATTTTCTGCCGCGCTGAGCTTTGGGCAGACCTGGCATTGAGTTTGCTCCTTTGAGAGGTAATCTAGCGTTGGCGCAGCCTCTCTTTTAGAGAATCACCCCTCTTTGGCAACGAGAACAACGACATTTACGACCCAGCGGCGACAAATCTGGCCTGAGAGCGATCGCTCGCCTTTCTCTCCACCCACCTTGCCTAAGGCAGCGCTGATCGCTTCAGGTCAAAATTCCACAGGTTAGGCTTTGGCCCGATTTTCTACCGAATCAGGAAGGCGAAGCGATACTCAGTCGCCAGGTAATAACTAATTAGTTATATAGTAAATACAGGGCCACTGTGTAACGCCTTTTGTCTCAGGAGCTGTGCGCTATGGATCAAGCCTTAATCTTCCGCCAACTCTTCGATGCGGATTCGTCTACCTACACCTATCTGCTAGCCGACCCTAGCTCAAAGGAAGCGGTGCTGATCGACCCGGTGTTTGAGCAACATCTGCGCGATCGCGCCCTGCTTGAAGAACTTGGCCTCACCCTCGTCGCTACCCTCGACACCCACTGCCACGCCGATCATGTGACCGGCGCGTGGCTGATGCAGCAGGCGCTGGGGTCTAAAATCGGCATCTCGGGCCGCTATGGCGATATGGTGCAGGGGGCCGATTATTTGCTCGACCACGGCGATCGCGTGCAGTTTGGCGATCGCGCCCTAGAAGTTCGCGCTACCCCCGGCCACACCGACGGCTGCATCACCTACGTGCTCGACGACCACTCTATGGCTTTTACCGGCGACTGTCTGCTCATTCGCGGTGCAGGCCGCTGCGACTTTCAGCAGGGTGATGCCCGCACCATGTACGCCTCTATTACCGAGCAAATCTTTAGCCTGCCCGACGACTGCACCATCTGGCCTGCTCATGACTACAGCGGTCGCACCTCTTCCTCGGTGAGTGAAGAAAAGTCCTACAATCCGCGCATTGGTGGCCAGGCCGACGAAACCGACTTCGTTGGCTACATGGAAAACCTCGGTCTCCCCCATCCCAAAAAGATCGACATTGCCATCCCGGCCAACTGTGTCTGCGGCAAGCCTGAAGACGGCCACATGCCGACTATTGCTGACTGGGGTCCGGTACGGCTCACTTACGGCGGTGTTAAAGAAATTGATCCTCAGTGGGTCGCCGAAAACCTGGGACAAGTCCACGTGCTCGATGTACGCGGTGACAACGAGTTTAATACCGAACTCGGTCACATTGCCGACGCTCAACGGGTGCCCCTGAACGAACTCAAAGAGCGGGCAGGCGAAATTCCTACTAATCAGCCGGTGGTGGCGGTGTGCAAATCGGGACGGCGATCGGCTCAGGCCACCGTGATTCTTAAACAGCAGGGGCTAAAAGAGGCCGCTAGCCTGCGCGGCGGCATGCTGAGCTGGAATGATGCCCGTCTACCCGTGGAGAGAAATTAGGCCTTAAGGATTAGCTCAGTTCCTACTCGGGCAACGTCTGGGGATGTCTCTAAGCGGCGTTGCTGAACACAGGTATGAATCAAGCACGCAACGTCACCCTCAGGGGCAAACGCCGTTTGCCCCTACCCCAATTTATGTCTCAATTCAGCAACGGCTTTAGGGCATCTGGTCGGGGTCGATACCCTGGGCGCGGAGTAGGGCGGCGAGGCGATCGGCCCGCTGGCGCTCTACTTCGGCCCGCTGGCGTTCGGTCTCGGCCCGCTGGCGTTCAGCTTCGGCCCGCTGGCGTTCAGCTTCGGCCTGTTCTGAACTCCACAGCAGCAAATTGCCGTCGGCATCCCACCAGCGCAGCCAGTGAAGGGTTTGGGCCAGTCGCTCACCGTGCCAGATCCCTAAAAACAGCTCTAGTGGCTCAATCCAAAAGCGTCCTGTGGCATCGGGTTGTTGAACCTCATAGCGCCCGTTTTGCAAGTGGCGTACCTCTAATCTGGCCCTTTGAGGAGCGTAAATGACGTAGGTGGGCACCTGCAAAATTTGTTCGTAGACGTAGAGCTTGCCATAGGGTGCAATCGATCGAATGGATAGCTCGCCGTTGTCATCGGCAGAGAGAAATTCCATTACGACGGCTACCGAATCGCCTTCTAGCTGGGGAGTGTAGCTGCGGCGCACTACATCCTCACGAATTGGATTCACCCGTGGCACATAGAACCAGTCAGGGGCTTTAACGATGGTTTCGTCATCTACCCCGGCAACTAGGCCAAAGTTAGAGCCGATCAACATCTCAGGCTGAATGCGTTGGGCTGCGCCGAGGGCATCGGTGAGAGCAGCGGCTAGGGGCGGCTGTTGAATGTTTTCCACCGGATCGTCCAGTAGCTGAAAGTTGTCGGGCAACGGTGGCCAGGTAATAGTGGGGCCAGTGCGGGGTTGAGCTTGAACCATAGCAAGCTTGTCCTGGGCAAAGAGATGGTCAACGGCGACGCGATCGCTGCTTCTATCCTAATCGCTGGTTTCGTCAGGCCTGGTGGAACCCTGAAAAAATTAAGCCAGCGCCCGTCCCCTTCGACTCCGCTCAGGGGACGGGCGCTGGCCCAAATTGACCCTATAAAACCGCTAGTAACCTAGCGCGCTACGCCGACGCGCACGGTTTGCAGGCTCTCGGCGAGCTGGCGCACCACGGCCACCATCGCCAGCGGGTTGTCGAGCTTATTCACCGCCGAGCCAACGCCGACGCCAGCCGCCCCTGCCGCGATCGCCATCGGGGCGGTCACATCTGACAGGCCCGAGGCGCACAGCACGGGGATCGCCACCGCGCGAGAAATGGCGTGGGCTGCCGCCAGGGTAGGCGCAGCTTTCTCAATTAGCCCCAGGGTGCCGGGGTGAACCGGCTGGCTGCTGGTGCCCCCCTCGGTTTGAATGATGTCGGCTCCAGCCTCCACCAGGGCTTCGGCTAAACTCACCTGCTCATCCAGCGCCAGAATGTGGGGCACCGTCACCGACAGGGTGATGTGGGGCAGCAGGGCGCGGGTGCGGCGGGTCAACTCCAGCACCTCGGGCGCTTCAAACCGGCGACCCTGGGCGTAGAAGGCGTCGAAGTTGCCAATTTCGATCAGGTCGGCCCCGGCGGCGACGGGGGCTAAAAAGGCCTCAGGCTCTACGGCAGAGACGCAGATGGGCAGGGTGGTTTGGGCCATAGCCAGGCGCACCAGGTCGGCATCGGCGGCAATATCGACAAAGGTGGCACCGCCCTGGTCGGCGGCTTTGACTACCGCTGCCACCCGCTGGTGGTCGAAGTTGGTGAGACCGCTGATAATTTTTAGAACAGAGTGGGTGTCAAAAGCCCGCTGCAAATCAGAACGCATAGGTATTACTCTCAATCGCTGGTCTTGGCCCGGCTCGGAGGGCAAAGGCAACGCCCCCCTGAACTGGGATGATTGGCAATATTGTCGCATCCTGGGCGGGGTTGCGGAGGTCGATGTTAGAGAAAGCCCAAAGGAAGCCTGAATCTCTGACGGTTGTGCCCCCATTCCATCCCTACTCCATAATCACAATCACACCCTGGGCCTTGTGGTCAGAACTCATCAGCGGGGTGCAGGTGACCCGGCAGGTAATGTTGCGGCCCTTGCGGTTGACCGCGTCCAGCATGACTTCGACGGCGTTGCCCTCGCTTAGGGTTAGGCTGTCGCGAATGGGTCGGCGCAGCTGCTCGACCGGCAGACCAATATCGAGGTTGAGAAAGTTTTGGCCGACGGCTTCTTCGGGGCGCAGGCCCCAGAGATCCTGGGCTTTTTGGTTCCAGATCTGCACCTGAAAGTCGTGGTTGACCACTACCACGCCCCCTTTGAGGCTGGTGAACACGCATTCTAAAAAGGCATTGCTGTGGTTGAGGTCTTCGCTGCGGCGCTGCAATTCATCGTTAACGGTTTGCAGCTCTTCGTTGGCCGACTGGAGTTCTTCGTTCATGGTCTCCAGTTCTTCGTTGGTTGACTGGAGTTCTTCGTTGGTGGTTTCGAGTTCTTCGTTGGCCGATTGCAGTTCTTCGTTGGTGGTTTCGAGTTCTTCGTTGGTCGACTGTAGCTCTTCGTAGGCCATCTCCAGTTCTTGGTTGGCGTGTTCGAGTTCGCCCTGCAACCGTTTAAACCGGGTGACATCGATAAAGCTAATGCTGGCTCCCAAAATATTGCCGTCGCTAGCCAAAAGAGGGGTAACCTGCACCTCCAAAAAGACGGCTTCGCCCCGCGAGTTTTGCCAGGCAACATCGCTCAGGGTAACGGTGCGGCGGCCAGCGTAGGCTTCTTCGAGGCACGATCGCAGCTCTACCGGGCGGTAGGAGAGTTCTAAATCTTGCAGGGGTCGCCCCACATCGCGCTGGGAGAGGCCAAACAAGACCCGCACCCGCTGGTTGGCCACCACCAACGTGCCGTCTTGCTCTAGCACAATGCGGGCCACCGGGCTAACGTCAAACGCGGCCTCGCGCAGCCGCAGCTGCTCGGAAAGATGGTCGGCGGCGTCTTCGTTGCCAGTTTGAGCCATAATCAGCAGGCGATCGCGCACGTTGGTTCGAGGTACTTTAGAAAAAAGCCGCCCCTTGAGCTGCACGGGGCTAAACATATTGCTGTGGGTGAGCAACATTTCGGCTTTGCCCAAAAACAGGTAGCCATTGTCCCGCAGGGCAAAGTGAAACCGGGCCAAAATTCGGCTCTGGGTTTCAGCATTGAAATACATCAGTGTATTGCGGCACAGCAGCAGATCGACCTTAGAGATGGGTGCGTCTTGAATTAGGTCGTGGCGGCCAAAAATGACCAGTCGGCGCAGGTCTTTGCGAAAGGTATACAGCCCTTCTTTGTGCTCAAAAAACTGCTCTAGCTGCGCCTCTGAAAGCCCCTCTACCTTTTGCTGAGGGTAGGTCGCCTGCCGGGCCTCGGTGAGGGCCTCGTCGTCTAAGTCGGTGGCGTAAATTTTGACTCGCTCCTGAAATGCCTCAATGCCCAGCAGCTCGGCCAGCAAAATGGCGATTGAATAGGCTTCTTCGCCCGAGGCGCAGCCAGCACTCCATACCCGAATCATATCTATATCGGTTTTGGTGCGCAAAATAGCGGGCAAAATATCGTTGCGTAACGTATCCCAGACGCTAGGGTCACGAAAGAACGAGGTGACGTTAATCAGTAGCGTGTTAAACAACTGCTGAAACTCGTCAGGGTGCACCTCTAAATAGTCGATGTAGTCGACAAAGGAGTTGATACTCACGGCCTGCATGCGGCGGTCGACCCGGCGCATTAGGCTGGAGCGCTTGTAGCCGGTAAAGTCAAACCCTCGGCTGGTGCGTACGTAGTCGAGCAGGACATCAAAGTCAGGATTGTTTTCCGAATCAGCAGTCACAAACTATTCCCCATTTTGCTGCACTAGTTTAACCAGAGTGAGCGGAATTTGGTCGATCGGTAAAATCCAATCTACCGCACCGGTATCGATCGCAGTTTGGGGCATACTGGCCACCGCCGCCGTAGCCGGGTCTTGCGCAATCACTCGCCCGCCGTGCTGCTTAATGGCGCGTATCCCCAAAGCCCCATCGTGGCCATAGCCGGTGAGCACAACGGCGATCGCCCGGTTGCCAAAGCACTCAGCCACCGATGTCAGCGTGCAGTCGGCAGAGGGGCGGGTAAAGTTTACTTTTTTGGTTTGGGTAAGGTGCAGGGTGCGATCGCTCTTCACCAGCAGGTGATAGTCGGGGGGCGCAGTGTAAATTGTCTGGGCTTTAATCGCTTCGCCTGCTTCGGCATCTTTAACCGCTAGAGCCGTCATGCGGTCTAAAATTTGGGGCAGCAGGCTAGCGGTATTGGGGTCGAGGTGCATAACAATAATTAGGGCCGCCGCAAAGTCGGCGGGCAACAGGGGCAATAGCTCGGCCAAAGCCTTAATGCCCCCCGCCGACGCGACAATGGTGACCAGATCAAACTGTAAAGCTGGAAACAGGGCAACCGATGACGATAAATCAGTCATAGTTTTTTTCTAGACATTGCCCTTAGGTTTGTTTATAGCTGAATGAATGCGATCGCAATGAAACATTTCCTGAGGTTGCTGAACCCAGGTAAGTGAGTGGGCTGATTCAAATGTAGGATGGGTTAGCGATAGCGTAACCCATGCGGGCGTTGGGTTTCGTGCCTCAACCCAACCTACACCGCCTACACCGCCTGAATGAATGCGATCGCAATGAAACATTTCCTGAGATTGCTGAACACAGGTATAAACCAACAAATCAGCTAAATATGTGGACTGGTTCAAACATAGGATGGGTTAGCGATGGCGTAACCCATGTGGGCGTTGGGTTACCCTGCGGAAAGCAAGCTACGTGCCTTAACGCAAATTATATTGACTAACAATTACAGTAAGCGTACCTAAAACTACGTTGGCTGAGCGGAGTCGTTCGTGAAACGTCTCCCGAAGGGAGAAAGCCAAAATCCCCCCGATATGTCCCCTTCGACTCCGCTCAGGGGACGATTACCAATTACATTGACTAACTTAGAGAGAGCTTTTAGCAGACCCAGACATACCCTACCCCGTAAACCCTGTTTACAGCGGTAAGTCAATAAATCGTAGGATCAACCACGCAAAACTCGTTCACGTAGCGCTATGGTCTTAGGTCAATGGCTCGGCTCAAGGTCAGAGGCTCGAATTGAAGTACTGCCGTTGCCCTGTAGACGCATTTCTTGCTGGCGCAAGATAATTTGCTTGACCAAGTCAACGTTGTGTTCGGCGTCTGCGGCTCGTTTGGCAAACTGCTCTGCCGATTTAGGTCGGTTTTGCTCTTTGGCGTAGGCCTCTAGCCGCCTAGACAGTGCGGCTCGCTCTTCGATCGCGCGTACTGCCGTCCACAGGGCGCGCTCTAGGTCGTCGGCCTGTTCGGCAATTAGGCTGTCGAGCGAGTAGGCGTGGCCCACATGGCAGCGAAACCGCAGCAGATGACCGTCCCGCAGTTCCCACAGTACGCCCCCACAGTCGGGGCAAGTCAGGGGCGAAGCCGCATTAGATCGCTCTCCCTGCTCAGCCGCTGTTTTTTCTTCGGCGACAATTTCGTCTTCAAGCTTAGGGCGTTCAGAGGTCATAGGGGGGTCGCCCGCTGTATTTGTTGTTAGAGTCGAAATTGCTTTGGCCAACTCAGCGAGCAGGAGAACCTGATCAACAGCTACACTGGCGATCGCATTGGTCGGCATACTTCTAAACGACGCCTCGGCAGGGTCTTGCACCAGGGCTAGGCCACCCTCTGCCTTAATCGCGTTAAGGCCGCTGGTGCCGTCGTCTAACATGCCGGTAAGCACTACCCCAATAGCTTTGGGGCCATAGGCCTTTGCCGCAGATCGAAACATCGGGTCGATGGCGGGTCGATGGCCGTTTTCTTTAGGCCCCCGGCTCAGCGCTATGGTGTCGGGGCAAACGTGCAAATGATAGTCTGGCGGGGCAATGTAAATGCGACCGGGCCGAATTTCCTCACCATTCTCAGGATGGGCCGCTGGCAGGGTATTGAGGCGATTGAGAATCTCAGGCAAAAAGCTCACGCCATAGGACGGAAAGTGCACGGTGACAAAAACTGCCGCATCTAAATCTGAGGGCAACTGCTCAACTAACTGGGTCAGCGCTTCAACGCCGCCCGCAGAAGCACCGATTACAACAACAGAGTGACCGGCCATTATCTGCTCCTACAGTGTGGCTAAGAAAGAATTTTGAGACCAATGTCTAGGCTACCCAAACTATAAAGAATTACCATCCCCCCAAATAGATGTTTGTAGCAGGAGAAAATCTTAACCAGGCAGGGCAAGCCTCATCTGCTCAAGCGAAAGGATGATGCGGCGTGTACAACGGCGATCGCGTGGTGTAGATGGTTATTGTGCCAGGTGCGATCGATGAATCACGAGCCGCAATCGATGATCCAGGGGCTGCGATCGATGATCCACAGGCCACAATCGATGATCCAAGGGCTGCAATCGATGATCCACGGGCCGCAATCGATGATCCAGGGGCTGCAATCAATGATCCAAGGGCTGCAATCAATGATCCAAGGGCTGCAATCGATGATCCAAGGGCTGCAATCGATGATCCAAGGGCTGCAATCGATGATCCAGGGGCTGCGATCGATGATCCAGGGGCTGCGATCGATGATCCAGGGGCTGCGATCGATGATCCAGGGGCCGCAATTGATGAGCTATGACCTGCGATCGCTGATTCACGGGCTGCAATCAACTTATCAGCAGCGGCTCAGCCAAAGTCTTTAGAAGTCTTTTGAGATAGGCCTCCTGCCTGTTCTGGCTGGGCAGCCGAAACGGCTATCCCACAAAACCATAGGAGATCTGCGGGTTATATGGTGTACCAGGTAGCCAGGTTTCGACTTCGCTCAACCTTCAATGATCGAGGGCTGAGCGAAGTCGAAGTCCGATCAGTAGGTACTTTATTTTCTTGCGAGTCCCTAAACACTCCCTCAAAACGCAAGCCTCTCAGGAGGAAAATCTTGCTGCTCAACTTTTTCTCTCACCAAAACCTTTCTTTAGGGAGATAAAAACCGCAGCTCGATAGAGCAATATCTATGGTGGCGCGTAACGCTGCCCTTGCGGTAGCAAACTGCTGAAATCTGGAGAATGCATGAGACTGCTAGTCGTTTACTACACTATGTACGGCCATACCCTACAGCTGGCCCAGGCTGTAGCCGAGGGAGCCAGGCAGGTGGCGGGCATAGAGGTAGAGGTGCGGCGGGTGCAAGAGTTTGACGCCGTCAACCAAATCATCGACAACAACGACGCGGCCCGGCAGGTACGCGAGCAGCAGCAAGACATTCCCGTGTGTACCGTAGATGACCTCAAAGCAGCCGATGGCGTGGTGTTTGGGTCGCCCACCCGCTACGGCAACATGACCGCCCAAATGAAGCAGCTGTTCGACTCCACCGCCAGCCTTTGGCTCAACGGCGATATGGAAGGCAAGCCAGCGGGGGTGTTTACTTCCACCGCCTCTACCCACGGCGGCCAAGAAACCACCCTGCTCACCATGATGGTGCCGCTGCTGCACCTGGGAATGTTGGTGGTCGGCGTGCCCTATTCGGTAACGGGCATGATTCACACCGAGGCGCGGGGTGGTACGCCCTACGGTGCGTCTACCATTGCCGGGGGCCAGGGCGAGCTAGAGCCCAAGCCCGAAGACTTAGCGATCGCCCGCGCCCTGGGGCAGCGCGTGGCTGACGTGACAACCAAAGTGCGGAGTTAGTCGGGTTTAGGGTTTAAGGTTTAGGGTTCAAGGCAAGCCGTGAACCCTAAACCATATCGGTCACAGCCCCCTTGTCGATAATCAGCTTGGCTAAAGGCTAAGGCTTCAGGGCAAAGCTAACGCTGCTGGGTGCAACCGTCTGCGGCAGCTCAACGCGAAACTTGCTGCCTCGGCCCGGCTCGCTTTCAACGGTAATAGTGCCCTGCATGACTTTGACCAGGGCGTGCACAATAGCCAGCCCCAGCCCCGTACCCTGAGCCGAGCTGCGAGCGTGGTGAACCTGCCAAAACTCTTGAAAAATATAGGCCTGATCTTCAAGGCTAATGCCGCAGCCGGTGTCTTGCACCACCAGCAATAGTCGCTCTGCGGGCAGCACCTGTACCCTAACCGTCACTTTGCCAGTGTCGGTAAACTTGATGGCGTTTGACCACAGGTTGGTAATTACCTGCCGCAGGCGATTGCGATCGTTGGTGATCATCAGGGGCACATCGGGCAGGTCGGTTTTTAGGACGATCGCTTTTTGGTCGGCCAGAGGTTGCAGCTCGTCAATGGTGGTGTTGACGAGTTCGATCAGGTCGAAGGTTTCGAGCTTCAGCTCGACCTGGTGCGCCCGCAGCCGCGAAAAATTGAGCATGTTTTCGATCAGGCCGAGCAGGTGCTGGCCATTGTGAAAAATGCGCTCGGCCATTTTGATCGCTTTAGGGTCTTGATTGAAGTTAAACTGCCCCATCAGCACCTGCGAAAACCCCAAAATGGCCGTCATTGGGGTCTTTAGCTCGTGGGAGACCGTGGCCAAAAACTGAGTTCTCAGCCGATCCGCCTCCAGCATTTCCAAGTTTTGGGCCTGGAGCTGGTTGAGCGCGGCCTCGGCTCTTTTGCGATCGCTAATATCGCGCAGTTGCCACCGCAGCCCGACCGGAGCGCCGTTAATATCTTTAACCGTTTCGACGGTAATCTCGGTCGTAATCGGCTCGGCCTGTCGCCGCTGCATCGTCACCTCCCAGCCTTGCACCCGACAGGTCGATTGAATTTGGCTCAGCAGAGAGCGAAAATTGGCCCGATCAGCCTGAGCGACGTGGGTAATCAGGGGTTTGCCAATCAGAAACCTTTGCTCAATGTTTAGCAGTACTGCTGCGGCCTGGTTGGCCTCTTGCACGGTGCCGTTGAGGTCGGTAACCAGATAGCCGTCGGGGGCAAACTCAAACAGGTTTTGATAGCGCAGGCGCTCGGCTTCGGCAATATGCTGGGCGGCAATTAACTGCTCGTTTTGGGTCAGCAGTTCTTCTTCGGCAACATGCAGCTCTTCGACCGCCAGGCGCAGTTCTTCTAGGGTTGTGAACAGCTGCTGGGGATGACCGGTGGAAGACTGCTGGGCGTCGCGATACAGAGACTCAACTCGAACCTGGACATTTTCTATGTATTGAGTAAAAAGTTCGTCTTGAAGCGCACTCACGCTGCCCCCTTTGGTTGTTGCCTGGGCTTATTTTGCCGTCAAGGGGGAAAACGAACATCCCCCACCGTAGGTATTTGTATTGAGAAGCGACGATTGTCAGGATTACTCTATTAATTACTCTATTAATTACTCTATTAATTACTCTATTAATTACTCTATTAATTACTCTATAGAGCTGCTAACGATTAATCGGCCAGGTGACAACTTGGTTGCGACCTTTTGCTTTAGCCTCGTATAGGGCCTGGTCGGCCATCTGTACCAAGTCTTCAACCCGCTGGCCAGCAGTAGGCATTAAACTGACCACCCCAAAGCTCAAGGTTACCATCTGTAAAGGCGATCGGGGATGCGGCAGGTTTAAACTTTGAATATGGGCCAAACAGGTTTCGGCTAGCTGTTGGGCACCGGCCAAATTGGTTTGGGGCAAAATGGCGGCAAACTCTTCACCACCATAGCGGGCCACTATATCTTGAGGGCGTTTTACCTGTTGTTTCAGGCTGGTGGCAATGGTTTGCAGGCAGCGATCGCCGCCCTGGTGCCCGTAGGTGTCGTTGTAGAGTTTGAAAAAATCGATGTCGGCTAGCATCAGCGCCAGCGGCGTTTGGTCGCGCAGATGTTGTTTCCACATTCTGTGTAAGTAGGTGTCAAACTTTCGTCGGTTGGCCACTTGGGTGAGGCTGTCGACCACCGTCAACCGCTGGGTCTCGGTATGCAAAGCCGACTGCTGAATCGCAATGCTGACCTGGGTAGACAGGCGCAGCAGCAGGGTTTGCTCGTGGTCGTGCCAGGGGCGCGGGGTGTGGCAGTGGTGGGCAATCAGCAGCCCCCAAACCCGGTCTTTTTGGCCGGGGTCTGCGGGCGATGGCTCTTCCTGCAAAATCGGCACCACTAACAGGGCGCGCACATTTAGCCCAGAGAGCGTTTCGACCAGGCAGGGCTCTAGATCGGCGGCCATAATATCGGCGATCGCCCGCACGCCCCTCTGGCAGTAGTGCGCCAGCACCTGACCGCTAAAGCAGGGCTCGCGAAAGGTCTGAGCCAGCAGCGATTGGCAACAGTTGGTATGCGCCTCGGTGGCCACAGTTTTGGTGCTGTCGGCCTGAAACCGCAAAATCAAGACCCGGTCTACCTTCAGTAACTGCTGAATCTCTTCGACCGTAGCGGTTAGCACCTGGTCTAGCTCTAGCGAACTGCGAATGCGCTGGGCCATCGCCTGCAGCAGCCGCTCTTGCTGGGCCTGAAACTCCAGCCGCTGCTCAGCCTGCTGACGAGCCGCAATTTCAGATTCAAGGCGCTGGTTGGCCTCGGTCAGGGCAGCGGTGCGCTCCTGTACTTTTTGCTCTAGCTGGTGCTGGGCCATTCGAATAGCGCTCTCAGCAGCATGGCGATCGCGCCGGTCTTGCACCGCCCACCACAGCTCGTTCTCGTAGGGGGCTTGGCACCGCCGCACGCTAATGCTTACCGGTAAATTGACCTGATCGCGACGCTGCAAACAGGTTTCCCAGCGGTTAGTGTGCGCCCCCTCCTGCACCTGCTGCAGCCAGTGACGGAACCGACCTCGCCGGTCGAGGGGCACAAAGGTGGCCAGCGGCTTACCCATCAGCCAGTGCTGGGGCACCCCAATCAGGTGGGCAAACGCCTGGTTAACGGCCAAAATTAGGCCGTTGCCGTCGGTGACCAGCGCCCCCTCAGGGCTAAACTCAAACAGATCTTGGTAGCGCTGGTGGCTGAGTAACACCTGCTCGTGTTTTTCGGCCAGGGCCTCCTGCTGCACCTGCAGCTCTTCGTGGGCCACCTGCAATTCTTCTAGGGTCAGATGCAGCCCTTCTAGCGCTTTGCTACAAAGCTCAGGCGTAAACTGCGGCACGGTTTGCAGCATGCTGTAAAGGGTTTCAGCCCTTTGGACAGCCGCGTGAATACTGTGCTCAAAGGGGTCAACATCGCGACTATTGCCGTCAAAGCGCTGGTTGATATGATGCATAGACAAAGGAAACACGTTGGGCAAGATACTAAACGGCTTGAATAACTCTATGATTTGTACTGAGTTAAGCCTGAAAAGTTTTGACGAGAGAAATTTACAGTGCCTTTACTACTTTGGCGCTTTACTACTTTGATCGTAAAGTCAGTAAAAAGCTGTTTTAAGTATTTTTTAAGTATCTTTAGAGGTATTAGTCCGGGTTTTTGAAACCAAGCAACGCATGTCACCTCAATCCGTCATCAAGCTGCACCCAACAAAGGGCTTAAACCCTTTCCTTGCAGGGAGGCATGAGTTGCAAACTCAGATGAATTGCTAGCGCCAGTTTGCAACCGTAAGGGTGCGATTGGATGCGATCGGATGCGATCGCAGGCAAACCCAATATTTGCCCCCAGATTAATGTCACGAAACCCTTACATGTGGTTTAGCGCTAACGAGCAGCTACAACGACCAGGGCCGTCTATCTATAACATGATCAGTTGTTTCAGTACCGTAGATAGTCCATCTCGCCCAAGTTAAATTTAACCAGCGGCGATCGCAATGTTTGGCAGATATTTTCGTTAGATCAAAGCGTGATGAATTCAGCTTTTTCAAATCGCCAACAGCCCTACGATTCGCAGATGGGTAAGATCTACATTCCTCAGCAGGGCACGTCACCCGTTTGCGAATTGCGATACTGCTGCCGCTGTCGCCACAGCCGCTGGGCCATGTAAAACGGGCTAGCCAGGCTGTAGACGTACAGCGTTAGCTCACAGGCATTGACGGTATCGGCGATCGCCTCGCCCCGGTATCTGACCAAGTGGCGCAAAATCTTGCGCAAGTCGTTTGCCATATACAAAAGCGTCATCAGCGGCCATAGCCATCGGGCCACACTCAGCATGCGGGTGCGGTGGCGACTGAGGCCAATGCCGCGAAACAGCCGCAGCAAATAGTCGCGCTCAAACCGGCTGGCTGGAATATCGTGCTTCACCCGCATGGCCGGGTTGTACCAAATTTCCCAGCCGTGGCGCTGCATGTAGATGACCACCTCCAAGTCTTCACCTGCTGCCCGAAAGCCAATATTGTCGGCCAGCGATAGCTGTTCAGGCACGCTATTGAGCCAGGCCTGTCGCCGGACGACCAGCCCCGCCCCCGGCGGCAGCACCTTCTGCTTAGGATCGTAGATCAGCGGCTCAGAACCGCGCTCGGTGAGGGCTAGCATGGCCCCAATGCGATCGAAATTGGGCGGCGGGGTGGTTTCAAAGTCGCCCCGAATGCGGCTGCCAAATGCCCCTGCCTGGGGGTGGGCCAGACCAAATCGATGGGCCGCCAGCACCCAACCCAGGGCCGGATGGTTGTCATCATCTAAGAACCCCACCAGAGGGCTGCGGGCGATTTGGATAGCGTGCTGGCGGGCGTAGCCAGCTCCCTGGCGCGGTTCAAAGGCATAGCGCAGCGGCACATCCTGGGGCCAATACTGCTGGTAGGTTTCAACCACCTGGGCGGTGCCGTCGGTGCTGTTGTTGTCGACCACAATCACCTCCCAGGCCAGCTGCTCGGTGCCCAGCTGGGCCAGCAGGCAGTCGAGCACCAGGGGCAAACGCTGCTCGCCGTTGTAAGTGCAGATCACCACGCTCAGATCGAGGGTCTCTTGGCTGGGGAAGGCGGTGGAAAGCTTTAGCCGCAGCTGCCGGAGCAGCCGCTGGGTGTAGGTGGGCAGCGATCGCTTCGCCATAGGTGCCAAATCCCTTGCACTTACTGGGTTACGCTACCCAGTGTGCCCGCCGAGGATGGCCTCCTATCTTAGCGAGTGGCTGATGCTGACGCTGACGGGGCTAGCTTAGGAGATTTCTAAGCTAGCAGGTACCAGCTTTAAGCCAGCGACTGTAGCCGCTGCGGGGTGGGCAATGCCCACCATGGGAAACTATTTTTTCTCAGAAGCTACCTTAGTGCAGCCCCGGCTCGATCTGGCTAATCGGCACAAAGCACTCGGTGGGCAGCAGCACAGGCTTATCGCCAAAGATTAGCTTACCCCGGTGGGTCTTAGTGCTAATGGCAATGCCGATGGGGCGCTGCACATCTTCGGGGTGAACTTCGTAATAGGTGCGATAAATTTGCCGGGCCGACTTCAGCAGGGCCGGGTTGAGTGCCGTCGGCAGGGCACCAACATCCGGTCGCTGGGAGGGCGATTGGCTTGTAGAAGGGGGTTGCTGTAGACCGTACACGGCTCACCTGTGCGCTTATAGACAGACTTTAATCGATCTTTCCAGGGGCAGCAAACTCTAGAAGGGCTTCTAGAAAGAACTTTACGCCAGGGCACTCAGGAGGGCTTCGCCCATCGCCTTGCAACCCACCTGGGTCATGCTCTCAGACATGATATCGCCAGTTCGATAACCCTGATCTAAAACTGTTGTCACGGCTTGCTCAATGCGATCGGCAGCGGCAGGCTGATCGAGGCCGTAGCGCAACATCATGGCGGCGCTCAGCACCTGGGCCAGGGGGTTGGCCTTGTCTTGCCCAGCAATGTCGGGGGCCGACCCGTGCACAGGCTCGTAAACTCCAGGTCCGCTGGCCCCCAGGCTAGCCGAGGGCAACATGCCAATGCTGCCGGTTAGCATCGCCGCCGCATCGGAGAGAATGTCGCCGAACAGGTTGCCGGTGACAATGGTGTCAAACTGCTTGGGCCAGCGAATCAGCTGCATGGCGGCGTTGTCGACATACATATGGGTGAGGCTGACATCGGGGTATTGGGTTGAAAGGGCGGTAATGCGATCGCGCCACAGCTGCGACACCTCCAGCACGTTGGCCTTATCCACCGAGCAGAGCTGGCCCTTACGCTTTTGGGCCGTCTCAAAAGCGACCTTGCCAATGCGATCGATTTCGCGATCGGTGTAGGCCATGGTGTTGACCCCCCGCTTTTGCCCCGTCTCGGTTTCAAACACCCCCTTGGGGCTGCCAAAGTAAATGCCCCCCGTCAGCTCTCGCACCACCATAATATCGACGCCTTCTACCACCTCTCGCTTCAGCGAAGACGCATCAATCAGCTGCGGCAGAATGGTCGCCGGGCGCAGGTTGGCAAACAGCTCTAGCCCGGCCCGCAGGCCCAAAAGCCCCGTCTCGGGCCGCTGGTGCCGAGGCAGCGTATCCCACTTGTAGCCCCCGATCGCCGCTAGCAGCACCGCATCGCTGGCCTTGCAGGTCTTCAGCGTGTCCTCCGGCAGCGGCTCCCCCGTTGCATCGATCGCCGCCCCGCCAATCAGCGCCTCTTCAAACTCAAAAGCCAGATCCATCTGGCTGCCTACGGTGTTGAGCACATCCACTGCCACCGCCATAATCTCAGGGCCAATGCCGTCACCGGGCAGCAGTGTAATGCGATAGGTCGAAGTCATAGCGTTTGAAGAAGGTGGATCGAACGTAGGGTGGGCACTGCCCACCAGCCTGGGAAGCGCACCGATTCAATATCATACCTCCAGCGGTTTCTCCTTCACCGACCCATCCATCCAGCTCTGGCTTAGAGCCGATACCCTGCACGGGCAAACAACCGTTTGCCCCTACGAAATTCCTGCTTTGATATAACCTGCAGTCTCTCAAGGAATCTCCCCTTCTCGCCCATCCACTCCCTTTCTCCCTACGGGAGACGCTAACGCGAACGACTCCGCTCAGGGACCGTCACCCATTCACCCCCTTCGACTCCGCTCAGGGACCGTCACCCAT
>NZ_JADEXE010000549.1 GCF_015207265.1 Nodosilinea sp. LEGE 07298
GGCAATCACCACCTGCTGCACCCCCTCCCACGCCGTAAACGACCCCTGCAGGTAGATAGTGGTGATCATGCCCAGCAGCACCAGGGCAATGCCGTCATTGAACAGGCTTTCGCCTTCCACAATGGTGGCCAGTCGGGGCGGCACCGGCACCGTTCTAAAGGCGGCGATCACCGACACCGTATCGGTAATCGTCAAAATCACCCCGATCGCAGCAGCCGTGATGGTGGCCAGCCCCAGACCCCACTGCAGCAGGGCGGCGGTAATCATCGCCGCCAGTAGCACCCCTGGCCCCGCAATCAGGGCAATCGGCTTGATGGTGCTGCGCAACCGGCTGATGTCGGTATTGATAGCGGCCTCGAAAATCAAGATGGGTAGGAACAGGTTGAGAATGATCTCTGGGTTGAGGCCTACTGACCCCGGCAGCAGCGATTTAGTAATGGTCAGCCCCGCCAGCACCAGCCCTACCACGTAGGGAATCCGCAGCCGCCGAGTAATCAGCGCTACCACCGTGGCCACCAGCAGCAGCACAATCAAGGTATTGACCAGCCCGGTGACGTCGCTGCCAGGAGCGGGGGTGGTAGGCAGTACATCTCCTCCTGCCGCAGGCACCTGGGCTAGCCGCCAAAACAGCATTAGAGTTATACCCATGGGCCAGAAACCGCTAAACCGCTAAAACTATTCCCCATCCTAGGGGTAAACCTGCCCCCAGCCTGATGCAAGCAGAGGACGCAAACAAAAATTGCGCGTTCCCCGTTCTATCGGCGTTCAGGCCGTAAGATGAGCCAAGGGGTCAGCCGTAAGGGCCAGTCATTAGGGCAGGTGTTCCCTATTTACGGGGTGGCTGGTTACACTGGGTTTAAATAAAGGCGCATCTTCAGGCTGAGGCGACCAATCCGCCGGATCACAATCCGCTGAAGTTGGCTAATGTTGTTAAGTCGTCTGGGGGCTGTGGGGTTTTGCAGATGAGCGACCAAAATTCGTACGAACTGCTGGGGCTGACCGAAGCCTCAACCTTTGAAGAAATTCAGGAGGCCCGCGATCGCCTGGTCGATCAGTATGCCGAAGAACCCAAACAGCAGGCCGCGGTAGAAGCCGCCTACGACGCCATTTTGATGGAGCGGCTGCGGCTGCGCCAGGAGGGCAAAATTAAGGTTCCCGATCGCATTCGCTTTGCCGAAAATGTGCCCGAGCCGCCGCCACCGACCAAGTCAGCGCCCAGTCTGCCCCGCCCCGAATGGCTCAGCGGTCTGGTCGATACCCCCAGTCGAGACGACATTCTTTGGCCTGCCGTGATCTACGGCGGATTGGCGCTACTGGGCTTTGCCGCGCCGTCGCTAGCCTTAGCGGTCGCCATTGGGACCGCGATTTACTTTCTCAACCGCAAAGAAAACAAGTTTTGGCGATCGGTACTGCTGACAATTGGCGGGTTGGCCGCTGGTTTGGCCCTCGGCCTGACCGTTGGTCAGCTGCTAATTCCTCAAGGGGCACAGTTTGCCTGGGCTAGCCCCGATGCCATTGCGGCGGCCGTGACCTGTCTGTCGCTGTGGACGGTCACCAGCTTTCTCCGCTAGGCCAAGCTGCCTCGCTTCATCTGCTCGCGCTCGATGGCCTCAAACAGCGCCTGAAAGTTGCGTTCGCCAAACCCCTGGGCCTGCACGGCCTCTTCTTTGAGCTGCACAACCTGGCGTTGAATTAGCTCAAAAAAAATCGTCGGAATGCTCAGCAGCGGCTGGGTAAAGGTTTGCAGCAGGCGCGCCTGCGGCAGATGCGGCTCCCAGTCGACCAAAATCTGCAGCTGGGCAATGGCCGCCTCGCGCTGGCCCAGCCACTCTGAGGCGCTGTCGCCCTGGGTTTGATATCCAGGCCGCAGCCGCAGGGCCTCGTAGTAGCTGGGC
>NZ_JADEXE010000105.1 GCF_015207265.1 Nodosilinea sp. LEGE 07298
TTTGAGACGGGCTTCTTTGGAGGCATCCATGGCAGTGAAGTTCCTAGGTTGAACTGCTCAAAGCTTAACGTTCATGGGCCTGGCTAAGGCTAAGTATTATTGCTCATTACATAACTGGGATGCACCCTTTCTTGACACTCACGACATTCGACCGGGTGACCCTTTTCAAGACGTACTTTGGCATCGCCTCGTTGACTCTGATGTCATGGTTATGCTGGACACTCCCAGCTACTTTGGCAGCAGATGGACACGCCAAGAGATAGGTCGTGCTCGAGCAAAAGAAATCCAAGTCCTCCGGGTCATTTGGCCTGAACACAAGCCCAATAAACTTACCGATCTTTCCGAAACAATTTATTTGGAGAATGAGGATCTTGAAGGGTCAGACGGGCCAGTAAAAGAGAGCACTGCTGAAGCAATTGTGCTTCGAGTTGAGCGGCTGAGAAGCCAGAGTATTGCAGCTCGCTACATGTCCATTACAGGAAAGTTGAGGGCCGATGTTGAGAAAATCGGCGCGAGTGTTGAAGCGGTTGGTGCGCATCGTGCCATAGCAGTACGCCTGCTTAACAATCAGAGGATATGGGTGTATCCCATTGTTGGTGTACCAACTGCCGAGGTTTTTAATGATGTAGCGGACAAGGCTCGACGCGCAGATCAACTGGGAATTCCTGTTGTTGTGTACGATCATCTAGGTATTTGCAGTAGATGGAGCAACCACTTGAAGTGGCTAGACGAGCACATCCGCGCCGTTCGCGCCATCAAAGTCTCCGAAGCTGGCTGGACACTTGCAGGGTGGGAGGAATAAGTATGGCCGACGTAATCTTCCTCTCAGCTAGTGTTCCCGATCCAAAACGCGCTCCCAAGTACGCTGCAACAGCCGATTCCGTCGCGATCACGACGGCAGTATCGGCATTTGTCCACGTCGTGCTAGGGAGGCGAATACTCGTATGGGGCGGTCACCCTGCTATCACACCGATGATATGGAACATAGCGCAGGAAATGAGTATTGATTACGGTCGCTGGATTCGTTTGTACCAATCGCGGTTCTTCCAGGACGAGTTTCCTGAGGATAATGAACGGTTTCAGAACGTCACCTATACGACTGGAATTTCGGGTGACCGGGAGAGGAGTTTGCTTTTAATGCGCGAGGCGATGTTCTCCGAAAATGCGTTTACAGCAGGTGTATTTATCGGTGGAATGGCTGGCATCGTAAGCGAATTTGAGTTGTTCCGCCAATTACAGCCAAAAGCAGTAGTTGTGCCGATAGTCTCGACTGGCGGAGCCGTACTTGAGGTGGCCGAGCGACTTGGGGGAATCACTCCGGATCTAGAAGACGACCTTGACTATGTTGCACTCCTTCATCGGCACCTTGGAATCTCCGTTCGAGAGGAACGTTATCGCCAGCCTGAGGATCAACCAGCTGAAGTCGAACAGCGTTATTGGAAGCATCCGTCTTCATAGTGGTGACACAGTTTCATTTCGTTAAGAGAACGTACCATATCTCACTGTAGCGAGGCGATTCGAGGCAGAGCCTTTTGGCCGCACCCGTATCTAACCGGGTCGCCTAAGTGAGCTGGTCATGGTGAGTGCTGTAGTCACCCAGGCTTATGAACACCGCCTCCTACTCCGCAAAGAACCCCAACAACGCATCCCCCGCCGCCCACTGCTCCAGGTTCAGGCAGCTGGTCAGCGACGCCAAACTCGCATGGCCCGTAATCGCCATAATCTGCCGCAATGGCACCCCTGCATCATAGAGATAGGTGGCCAGCGATCGCCTAAAGGTATGAGTACTCACCCCCTCAAGCCCCAGCAGGTCACAGGCCCGACGCAACGCCTTATCTACCGCTCGGGTGCTGATGTGCTGCCGGGGGGGCCGCTCTCCCACTCGCGCAAAGTAATAGTCGCCATTGGCCTGGCGCTGAACACGGTACTGCTTCACAGTGGCTCGGGTCCATTGGGCAGCAGGGAACAGATACCCTAAAATCAGCAACTGCGCCTGGGCGATCGCCCAGGCGCAGTTGCTGATTTTAGGTATAAATCGATCTCTGTAGGTATTGGGATCTCGTCCATTTTTTTTGCGAAATCATACTGCTATTCAGCAACGCCAGCTGGCCAGTTATCAAGCATCACTAAAGCCCTGTTATAGTCTTGCTCATGCCGAAACAGTCATCCCTCTTCTCTGACGACAACTACGCTGATTTCCTCAATGGGCTCAAGTCACGCATCCGCACGGCCCAGGTCAAGGCAGCCCTCGCCGTCAATCAGGAGCTCATTCATCTCTACTGGCAGATCGGTAACGAAATCCTGACCCGCCAACAAGATCAAGGCTGGGGCGGCAAGGTCATTGAGCGCTTGGCTAAAGATTTGAAGCGGGAGTTTCCCGATATCAGCGGCTTTTCCCAGACAAACCTCAAATATATGAGGGCGTTCGCCGAGGCGTATAGCGAAGAAGCAATAGGTCAACGCAGCGTTGGCCTATTGCCCTGGCGTCACAACATCGCCCTCATCACTAAGCTAAAAGAGCAACAAGCGCGATTGTGGTACGCCCACAAAGCCGTAGAAAACGGGTGGAGCCGCGACATTCTCGTGATGCAGATTGAAAGCGATTTATTCGCCCGATTAGGTGGCGCTGTCACTAACTTCGAGCGAGTCCTCCCTGCTCCTCAGTCTGACCTCGCCCAGCAGCTCGTCAAAGACCCTTACAACTTCGACTTCCTCACCCTGGCAGAAGAGGCTCAAGAGCGCGATTTGGAGCGGGGCCTCGTGGACCATATCCGCGACTTTCTCCTCGAACTCGGCATGGGCTTCTCATTTCTGGGCAGTCAGTATCCCCTCGTCGTCAGTGGCAAGGAGTACCGACTCGACATCCTCTTCTACCATGTCAAGCTCCACTGCTATGTGGTGGTAGATCTCAAAATGCGCGAGTTTGAACCGCAGCACTCAGGCCAAATGAGCTTCTACGTTGCTGCGGTCGATAACCTCATGCGCAACGAACTCGATGCCCCCACTATCGGCATCATTCTCTGCCGAAGCAAAGATAAAACCATAGTGGAGTATGCGCTCCAGGGAACCCAGCAGCCAATTGGCGTTTCAACCTTTCAAACCCAGGGGGAACTTCCCCCAGATATTCAGAGTAGCCTGCCTACGGTAGAACAGTTTGAGCTGGAACTGAATACTGCTATTGAAGAGATAGAGGACGAGGAAAAGCAGTCTCCCGAAGATTAGCTCTTTTCTCTAATTGACCAACAGGCTGTTGGCCAAATTGCCCCGATAGTCAGGCATAGCGACACTCTTGAAGAAAAACTATCGATTAGCGAGTGAGAGTTCCTCGATTATTACGTCAGCAGGCTCTCTAGCCTTGGGAGAATCAAGTACACGCAGATGATAGAGCAGGAGTAAGCGCTCATCGTCCACCAGCTCAAACCAGCGTTTGCCCTCAAATCGGTCAGCAATAAACTGGCAAATCACATCCCCAGACCACCCCATGCTCCGGATCTGGCGCTGAATCTGCCCATGCAGGTCTGGGTCGTAGGTCGCAGGCTCTGCCGCCTGTGGAAAAACAGGCTTATCCCCCCGCACCCCCCTTTCCGGAGAAAAAGAAGTTTTATCCAACCCCAAATCACCGGCGCAACGCGCCTCACCCTTCATGTATCTTTCTAAGGGGTGTAATATCAAGTCCGCTTAATGAACCACACTTAGCATTGAAATGCCCTCCACCAGTGGAACTGGGTTAAGCCTGAGATGAAATCGGTGAGGTTTAGGAGTTGTACACAGCGCTGCTCTACTCGTTCCAAGAGGTCATCTAGGGTCTCAAATACCCGGTTCGCTAAAGCTTCATTGAGAATAGGCCAGAGTCGCTCTGCCGGTTGCATATGCGGGGAGTACGGTGGCAGAAAGGCCAGGTGTAGGCCTTCCGGTACAACCACCTGATCTGACGTGTGCCACCCGGCTTGATCCATGACCAACACGACGTGGTGCTTGGGGCCAATGCCAAAGTGTTCGGCAAAATCAGCCAAGGCCCGATTAAACAGGTCGATATTGACCCGAGGCAACAGCCACCAATAGGTTTGTCCACTGCGGGGGTGGACAAAGCCATAGAGCCAAAACCAGTCATAGCGACAGTGGACGGGCGCACTGAGCAAGCCAAACCAGTTATCGACCCACACGCGACGCAGGATGGGATGGAGCCCCAAGCGATGTTCGTCCATAGCCCACAACTGCACGTCGGCGTCGGGATGGGCGGCTTTGATCTCCGTTAGTTGAGCATGCAGATTTTTTTTCCCACACCCGCTGCTCTTCTTCGGTGGCGGCGTGCTGATGTTCGGGTCGAGGCACCTTGAGGGAGAACTCCATCTGTTTAAGAATCTCCCAACCTCGTTGGCGGTGAACCGGACGATCCAGGTGCTCACTGAGCCAGTCGGCTACCTTACGTCCATTCCAAAAGCCGCCATCTGGGGGTTCCTCTTGCAGGGCTTGGTACAGTAAGGCTTGCCTCTCATCATCGAGAATGACCTGCCCATGTCCCTGATTGTGATGCCGTTGGTCACCCAGTGCTGCTGGGCCTTGACGGTTATAGCTTCTGACCACTTCGTAAATCCAGGCTCGGCTGTAGCCGGTCACCTCAGAGACCTCAGCGGTACGCTTGCCCGATTGCAATAGCCAGATCAGCTGATAATGCCCCCGTTCAATCCCGTTCTGAGCCGATTTATAACGCTGTTCGAGTTCCTCAGTGCTCAAATGTGATGCCAGGGTCAGACGACGCCCCATCCCGTTATCCTCACCTTTCAACTCCACTATTCTAAGGGTGATTAGCCGGACTTGATATAATTCCTTAATCTCTAAGGGTTCTAGCGATTCTGGTATTGTTTCAAAACTCACCTCGTCAGGGTCTAAATGGCTTGCTAGCTGGGCTATTACACCCTCTTGGTGGGCAGGGTGCCAGAGGCTGAGGTACTTATAGAGGGTCTGCTGGCTAACTTTGGCCAATTGAGCGATTGCCTTGGCCCTGGCCGTGATCTGCTCGGGCAGCTCCCCCGCCTGCTCTAGGGCGGCGTAAGCGGTGCGAATGCGGTACTGGGCATCTTCGGCCTGCTGTTGGTTGAAGGGCACCAGGGTGTTTTTGGGCTGGTTGGTGTCGCGGCTGGGGGTGGTGCCCAGGGGCCAGTAGTAGCCTTCGACGGCTCTGGCCCAGGCGGTGACCTTGCGTTCGATGTCGTGCTGGTGGCGGCAGTACTGCTCGTAGCCGGGGCAGTTAAGGGCGATGCGCAAGGTGTAGTCGATCAGGGCTTGGCCCTGGATGCCCTCGAAGACATGGCCATAGCAGGCGATGGTTTTGAGTAAGTGGTTAGTCTGGCCGTAATCTGTCCAGCCTTCGGTGATCTCAAGGTCGAGGTCGTGTCGCCAGCTCTCGACGGGGTGACTGCGGCGCTTGGGTCGCTTGCGGTGGTTGTCGCGGCCAATCTTCATCGCATGGCGCAGGGTGTCCATGTCTTGGTGGCTAGCTGCGCCATCCCAGAGCCAGAAGAAGCGGGCTAGGCTGCTGCCGATGGGGTTGAGGGCATCGTCGAGCAGGCAGGATCCGCTACCGGGCTGGAGGGGCAGCCGGTGGCCCATGTATTCGATGAAGGTTTGAACGCCGTAGGCTTTGACGTTGGGGAAGATTTCGAGCTGCCCGGCCTGGAGCCGAAACCCCTGGGCTTTGAGGCATTCTTTGAGGGTGACGGCCAGGTTGAAGGTGTTGACCAGCTCGGCAAAGGGAAGGTAGAGGTGCAGGCCACCGCTCCAGCTAGAGCGAATCAGCAGGGTGCGGGTGACGCCGAGGGTCTCTAGGGCGGCTCGAATCTGGGCGACGCCTTCGGCGGTGCAGTAGTCGCCGCCGACATCGAGGTCGAGCAGGGCGTAGCGGGTGTCGTGGGTGAAGCGGACGCCGATCAGCTGGTTGGCGTCTTGCCACTGGTTCCAGAGAACGCGGGGACGCAGCGGGTAGGTGCTAACGGTCGTCCAGGCGGCTTTGGTGGTAGCGTCATCCGGCAGGTCGGCGCGGATGACGTTCCAGGGGTAGTGGCCAAAGATTTCACACAGCCGCTGGCCCGTAGGGTCAGCGGGGAGGGGTTCGGAACGGGGAGTCTTACGCGACTCCTCGCCCCATCCTATGGATGCGGTCATGGGGGCCTCTCTCTCCTAAAAAAGAGCAATGGGTATTGCCCCGAGAGAGATCCGGTGTTACCATAGCCGCATAAGTCATTTTGCGCGACTCGGGAACTGGTCCTCTCGGGTTTTCGCTTTTTAAAGAGCCGGTGGCATTCGCTGCCGGTTCTTTTTGCGTATTAAGGGTCTGGTCAGGACGCTTAATACTGATTCACGCGATCGCCAGGTGGTCAGTCCAGCGGGGCGTCAATCATTGCCGGATATAGTACAGGTGTCTAAACCGGGCAAGCAGACTCTAGATATTTGATTTCATCGGGGTTTTGGGGTTGGTATCGGCCTCCTAACGTGCAATAAAAGACTGTGGTTACCGCTCGGTTGGCGGTAGTTGCCAGGGCTCTAGACCAGCGTCGTGGAGCTGCTGTTCTAGTTGGGCTACTTGTTTGTGCAGGACATCGTGTTCTGCGTAGGCTTTACCCGGATCAGAAGTTTGTGGCGTGTAACTACTGACCTGTAAGGCTTTGAAGGCATTCAAGCGCAAAAAGTTTGATCCGTTCTGTTGAGCAGTCCCAACCACCTCAGCCGCGCTGGTGATGCTCATCCGGTAAGAGCCTTCGGGCATCTGAAACCCAGCGATTGGCTCATTGCCGATCACAACCGTGGTGCGTTTGGCTTTGTCTCCGGTGGTCATCCTGCTACCCGTTGCCACAGGCGGGCAATCTCAGCAAGCATGGTCTGAAACGTCTCGCGAAAGGCTCTGTGCTCACTTTCGTTGAGGGCGCGATCACGATCAGCCCGTTGTCGGTCGGCCCTGGCTTCTTCCAGCAGGGTATTGAAGCGCTGGGTGTGCTCCTCGTGCATCTGGTCAAAGCGCACCCAGTCAATGCCCTGGTTGTGGGCGTTGTCTTCAATCAGCACAGCCAGATCGGCTCTGGTAGAGCTTGTGGCTTCTTCTATGTCTACCTGCACCTCTTCAATGCGGCTGCCCCATGCCTCGATCGCGCGGGCATTGCTTTCGGTAATGGCGCGGGTTTCTCGCAAGCCAGCGGCGTTGCTTTCCACTAGCTGCCGGGTTTCTACCAGCTGCCGGGAATTTTCGGTAAGCTGCCGAGCGTTTTCGGCCAGGATGGCCTCTATCCGGTCAAGGCGATCGCTGCTGTAGGTCATACCGCCGCCACCTCTACAGGGATAGGTGCCCCGCGCTCTACCCGTTCCCACTGGAGAGTGACGGGGACATAGGTGCAGTGGCAGATCACCAGTTGACTACCATCTTTCCTAGGAAAATTTTCTACCTCGTTCACTACCCAATCCCCGTCCCTAGCCTCGACCTCATCTCCCACCCGCCGGGATTCGTAGACGCGATCGCCTACCTGGGGGAGTTTGTCGTTGTACCAAAACTCCTCAGACAGAATGCTCGTGAGGCTGCCGGATGGCATTAGCAGCCGCTCTTGCCATCCGGGGGCATCGTCGGTGCTGGCTTTGTAAATCACCCATGCTTCAGCCATTAGTCATCCTCCATGTAGTTCGGGAATTGGGCATCACCCTCAAACTCACAGTCTACGGGCAAGATTTTGTCGCCGTTGAGCTTCGCATCCACCAACTTCCACCTGTACCGGTCTGCCATGTCTTTACAGTGCTTGCGACTGGCCGCAGCGTGTACCGTGCGGCGAGGGCGATCGCTTCCCTGGGTCATGGCTTGCTCTCTGCTGAGCTTTCGCCGTTGGCGATCGCAGCCTCAACCGCCTCAATAATTAGCGTCTCGGCACGATCTAGGCGATCGCTGCTCACTTGTTGTCCTCCACTGTTGCCGCCGCAGGAATAGCGCCAGCTTCTTCAGCTTCTCTCACTGCTTTCTCTATCAAGAAATTGCACAAATTAGCAACAGGACGCCCTTCAGCTTTAGCCCATCGCTCCAGCTTTTCATGAATCGTGTCTGGCATCGTCAGCCCGACGCGCTTGCTCATTGATTCATCGCCAATCATTTTTCACCTTCAGTGTACGAGCAAGTTGCGAAACCGAACCAAACTGAACACTATAGTAACTTATTAGTTCAACGAAGTAACTTATTTGTGTTATCACTGTAACCACTGGTGGAACGCGACTGGAACTACTGGGTTCCACTAAACCGCTCAAAGTATTGATTTACCGAAGTTTCGATCTGTAACAAGAGGTGTAACGACGTGGAACGTCAACCACTATCGATTCGCAAGTTTGCCGAGGTCTGTGGGGTCTCCCACACCGAAATCGGGCGCAAAATGACGGCCCTGGGCATCTCGGGGACGCCTCAGGGCAAGGGATTGCCCACGCTGCTGAGTCCAGCTGAACAAGACAGCATCGCTCAAACTCTGTTTATCCCTGATAAACCGCCCGCCGCACCCGCACAACACGTTGAAGTTTTGGGCAGTGGTTTATCGGTTTACACGCCCCCACCGCTGGCAACTCGGGGCGTCAACAGCGAGCTGAGCCGCCACCTGCAACAGCAACAGCTCACCCAGGCGCTGGGGGCGTTTAAGGGCAATCAGGCCAGTTTTAGGAACGCTCTACTGGGCATGGCGGCTGAGTCGGGTCGCCAATTAGGCCACGAAATGGCCGTTACCGAGATGAACACCGCCCTGGCCACCCACGCGCAACTGCAACAAACGGTGGGAAAGGAGTTGGGCGTCGTTGTAGACACGCCCGATACCACCGCTGCTGGTTAGGGGTTTTAGCCCTGATAACCGCCGTTTTCATCCTGTTAACGCCGTAACTCTGGTTATAACGCTATGGAAGCTAAATTTACTCCCCCTGCCGTCCCCCTCGAATACCGTCGCGAGGTCGTTGGCGGTGCATCGCCTATCCAAAACATCTACCTAGCCCCCGTTCCCTGGTGGCAAAACCGCCGTTACTGGGCAGCTGGTGGCATCGCGGTGGCGGCCCTCTCCGGCATTGCCTTCGCCTTTGCTCAGTCTGGCCGCACGGGCGACGAGGGCACCTATCAGAGCGAACTGCCCGCCCCTAACTACGAGCACGTGCTGGCGGCGGCCCAAGACCGGCTCTCGGGCAACTACGAAGACAGCCGTTTGGTGCTGACCGATGTCGGTCGGTCGGTGCTCAACAATGAGGCCTACCGCTATCGTCAGCAGGCGGAACAGGATGTTCTGAAGCCTACTGACCCGTGTTACCAGCAGCAGCTTATTTGCCCCCTCAACCGCTACCAGCGGGATGCCCAGGTGATGTTGGATGCCGCTAAGGGCGATCGCGATTGGCGACAGGCGAATGCGGCGCTCTTCAGAGTTGAGGCCGTGGAGGTGGCCCGCTCGATGGCAGCGCTGCCCCAAGACCCGCCGACCAACCTGGCGGTGGTGGCGATCGAGAATCTGGTGCAGTACCACGACCGGCAACACTCCCTGTCTGAAGAGGTGCAGGCCCATGAAGTCCGCGATTAACTACGCCCGTTTTGTCTGGTTTCTGCTGTGGCGCTCGACGCCTGAGCATTTGCTCCAAACCGCCGTTGTCGCCCCCCTAACTGGCATCGTCCTGATTGTGGTCTTGACGCGACTGGCGGATCTTCTGGTCGCGCTGCTGCTGGGCTGGGGGGTGTTTCTGCTGGGGCTGTCAGCCGTTCGAGCCGTAGCGTTGCGATTCGGGAGGGGTGTTCGATGAAGCAGCATTACTTGCTCTATGGTTCGGTTGGGGCAGCAGCCCTGGGGCTGCTCTGTGGCCTGCAACGGCCTGCCAGCAACCTTACTCCGGCTGACCTGGAGGCCTTCGCCAACGGGGCTCAGATTCGCTACGAGAAAACCTATCCCTATCTGCCTGCGTCGCTGGTGTTTGGGCTGGTATCCGTGGGTTGTGGGGTGGCCTGGGCGTTAGGGGGAGAACAGCCCAAAATTGCCATTGCAGGCCCCCAGTTTGAGCCAGAACCCCAGGACTGGAACGGGCAGGTGCCTTTCGCTGGAGCGACTGAGTCTTTCCGGGTGGGCAACCCAGCCGCTATTCTCGCCGCTCGCATGCGGCCTACGCTGATCTCAGCTAACCCTCGGGTCGGCAAGGGGCTCACGGTGGCCCACGCTTACCGGCAAGCCCAGGTGAAACAGGGCGCGGTGGTGTGGGTAATTCAGCCCAAGTACCACCCCAAGGAGCACGGCTACTGGGAGCAGGCCGATAACGTGCTGGGCTTCATGGCTGACTCGTTGGAGAGCAAGGAAGATATCGACGACATCTGTGAGCAGATGCAGCGCTTTATCTTTGCCTGGCGGCAGCTGCCCCAGCGGCCCAAGGTGCTGATCATCGACGAGTTGGCGATGATGAAGACCGTCTTCAAGACCTGGTACGAGGGGTTCCTCAAGTCACAGCTCACGATGGAGCTGTCGTCGGGGGAGACGGATGATCGCGCTCTGTGGGCCATTACTCAGTCGTCGCTGGTGGGCGATATCGGGGTCAGCGGCGGCATGAGAGCGACGTTTGACCTGCTCACGATTCAGACCCCCAGCAGCCAGAGCCATCTGGAAAGCCTGCGGAAGTCGGACACCAGCATTCCACCGATTGAGGATGAGGTGATTTTTGAGCGATCGTTCTCACCCAAGCAGGCGGTCTTCTACCACTCAGAGATCAAGGAATGGCTGCCGATGGTGGCCTATGAAGTGCCCGAACTAAGTTCGGCCTCGATAACCGGCGGTATAACTCGCGGTAACCACGGCACAGCAATGGATACAGCCGAATCGGTTACAAACCGAACCGAGTTTCAAAAGCACTCCCAGGGGCCAGATCTGCCCCTGATCATCGCCGTAACCAACGCCCTGGCCCAGGGGATGTCGCGCTCCAAGGTGATCAAGGAGGTGCTGGGCTACCAGGGGCACAAGTACCAGGAGGGCTGTGATTTATTTGACCGCATCAAATCCATCATTGAGGAAAATTCCTAATGGCTAGCTCTAAGAACAATCAACTCGCCAACGGCAACAATGGCCCCGAGATCATCGACGGGCAAATTATCGATATCACGCCTCAGCTGTCATCTCCAGGGCGGGGCAGCGGTATCCAGCTCGCGCCGCGCAATGCCATGCGCTCTAACATGCAGGATGGCGGCTGGTTTGATGCCACCAGCGGCAGGCGTAAGCCCATCTTTGTCATCACGCCCGCCACCGATCCCTGGAGCATTTTCCCGGTGATCCGCAGCGGCCTCAGCTGTTTGCGGAACCACCCATTACAGACGATGGGTGGAGCTTTTATCTCGGTGTGGGGCGGGCTATTTGTGCTCTCAGCGGGGTTGAATGTCCTCCAGGGTTCGGCAGTCAAAGCCGGGGGTGACATCTGGAACCCGGTGGTAGCTGGGACTAACTTTGGGGCCATGTTGGTGGTGCCAACGCAGAGCCTTGCGGGCAGTGCCCACAAGGTCTTGACCGGGGAAGAGCGGGTGGGGCAGCCCATTGAAACGCGTCCCTACACTCGCGCTGTGAAGGTTGGGGAGTAGCGATGCTGTTCTGGCGGATCCGAACCCGGTATCTGCTGGCCCTGGCGGCGTTGTTCGTCGGGGCCGCGTTTTTAGACCTCAAGCAGCCGGGCCGGGGGCAGTTCTACAACCCGGTCTATGGGGTGAGGTCGTGGGTCAACACCCATCAGCCTGCGGCGTGGCAGCTGGTGACCAGGGTGCAGGGTAACGATGCCCGTCTGCAAACCTGCGTGGCGGTGGCCCCTGACCCGGTTGCCCTCGATGCCACCAAGGCAGAGCTGCGCAGGGCACTGGTGGGGGAGTCGGAGGCGATCGCCCTGGAGTGGTTGGGTCAGCCTGCCTGTGCCTTGGGTAACGGGGTCTACCGCTGGGCTTTGGACAACGGCTTGGCCCTCGATGTGACGGTATCGGAGGGGGAGGTGACCCACAGTGAACTCAACCGTTAAACATATCAAGCCCCACTGGTCGGAGTTGCCGCCGACCTGGCGCTACGTGATTGGCACGGCGATGCAGGCGGGCGAACTGGTGCTCAAGCTGGGCTGCGTGGGAGCGATCGCTACCTCGACCTGGGTGATGGTCGATAAAGCAACCAACCAAACTTGGGGCGATCGCTTCAGAAAAGTCAGCGCCATGGCGGAGGTAGTGGCTGGGTTTTACGACGATGACTTCAAGGCCCTCATCAGCAAGGGCGATGTGATCGCGGGCTACACCGTCAACTCGGGCTTTGGCCTGCGGATGCACCCGATCCACAACGAGATGCGGATGCACTCGGGCATTGATTTGCCGACGCCGGAGGGGGTGCAGGTTCATGCCATTGGCTACGCCGGGGATCGGGTGTCGGTGCGCTGCTGGAGCGACCCGAAGGGCTATGGCACGGTGGCAGATATGACCAGTTCGGCGTTCCCTGAGATCACCTTTAGGGCGGCTCACCTGTCCCACTGTAAGGGGGGTGAGCATCGGGCCGGGGCGGTGGTGGCGAAAACAGGCAACACGGGCGGCAGCACGGGCGCTCATCTGCACTGGGAGCAGCGACAGGGAGGCGTGGCTCAGGCTCCACAGAAGGGCTATTTAGTCTGGGCGCTGAATGGCCGCAAGCCCAATGAGCGTCTGGGGGATACGATTGCGCTCTACCAGGCGATCGTCACTAAGGAGTCGGGCGGGGATCATAGGGCCGTCAACCCTGGCACGGGGGCCTTGGGTCTGGGGCAGGTGATGCCGCAAAATCTCAATTGCTCCTGGGACGGCAAGCCGAAGAGCAACTGCGGCTGGGATTACGACGTGTTGGGTCGCGATGTGTCGCCCCAGGAGTTTTTGCAGAATCCCGAGATTCAACAGCAGATCGTAGGGGTCAAGCTGGAGAGTGCCCTACAGCGGCAAATTCAGGCGGGCCACGATATGAACACGGCGGTGAAGCGGGTGGCGGCGGAGTGGTACTCGGGCAACCCTGAGCTGACCCACGACACTCGCCCCCAGGCGGGCTATGAGTCGATCAAGAGCTATGCCGACAGTGCGGCGGAGAAGTTTCAGCGGCTCCGGCAGCAGAACTTGGAAAAGTAGTCCCTCGCCGAGGGGGGTGCCCTTAGCAGTAATTCCACAACCTGAATCACGCGCAAAAACCATGCGGGATACGCTCAATTAACTTTAATACGATATACTATAATTCATATAGACAGACGTGAGGCGGCGATCCCAGATCTGGAGAGAACGGAGGTTCGCCACGGCCTAGGCAGCATCCGCGATCGTATGGTGCAAAGCCACTGATGCCGCGCTCTACGAAGCAGATGGGCAGTGGAGAAGTTAGGGCTGCGCCTAGAGACCACCGGGAAGGGCACCGATCACGGCGAGTGGACGGGTGGGCTACGGGTGCGAGAGTCCGATCGCATTATCCGAGGCCTCACATGGAAATAGATGATTGCGCACCGCAGGAAATTGCATGGAGAAGTAGGAACGATGTTCAATCTTGTGTACTGGATGGACGACGTATCGGGCAACCTGGCCCCCGTCGTTGAAAAATTCTTGCTCACTGAAGAGCACTTGGACGATACCGAACGGGCAACGCTAGCGGAATACCTCCGCAACTGGGCTTATGGGCCTTTCGCAGGGGGGAGCAATCTAGAGTTTCTCCAAGCTAAATTTACCGAGTTGGTTGCCCAGGGCGACCGGAACAGCATCGAACAATGGTGCCTCCAGGCGCTTGACTTAGGCATCGAACCGTTTTAGGCATCAACCCAAAAGCCCGCCTGAATCCAACCAGGGCGGGCTTTTTGCCAAAAATTAAATTACTAAAAATAATGTGTTTTAGCAGTCCGATGTATTAGTTAATTATCGGCAGGCAAGCTTCCTCCCAGAGTAATGAAGATGTCACAATGGTCATTTCTACGGCGCACAACAGAGGTCTGTGGATGGCGGCTGATAGTTCCCCCGAGCTGTCCCAAGGGCGTTGCTACGGCGATAGTAGGTCGGCCACCGTCGCCGATTTACTCGTCACTCTTCTGGGTATCGGGCACGAAAAAGCCCAGCAGGTTATTGACAGAATCACCTGCCAATCTGTCTTGCTCGACAACGCGACTGCCTGGCAAAGGCTCCGCGAAGCCACAGCCCTTGAGCTGCGGGCTGCTGGGCTGACAAAAATTCAGGTCGGTAAAATTCAAGCGGGCATCGAGCTAGGTCGCCGGGTCTATTTGGAAAGCCCGAAGGACAACAAGTTCAGCCTTGACGATCCACAGGTTGCTGCTGAACTGCTAGGGGGCGACCTGATGTGGCAACGGGTGGAACGGTTCGCGGCTGTTGCTCTCGACATTAGGAACAAGGTGATCGGCTACGAGATCTTGTCTCAGGGGACGCAGACCGACTGCTTAGCCGACCCTAAAGAAATCTTTGGCTGGTTGCTCCGAGTAGGGGCCGTGCGCGGCATTGTTGCCCACAATCATCCTTCAGGATCTCTTCTTCCTAGCCCGGATGACATCCAATTAACCAGACAGCTTCTGCAAGGTGCAAAGACCTTAAATCTGAGCATCCTCGACCACCTCATCCTCGGAAATGGCGACTACGTCAGCCTGCGGCAGACCACCAAACTCTGGCAGGAATGTCCTCAGCACTAACCGACCATAGGCGAGTTCTAGCGACTTCCAGTGCTGCCAGCTTTGACCACAGTAGCCTGTCTTGAAGTCCATTCAATACGGCTATTTGGCGAAGATTCACCCCAAAAAGCTTTTTCCCATAATCAGTCCGATGTATTACTTAATCGATTCCATGGATGCCATCCGACGACCTAGTCGTAATCAGGCCAACTGAGCAACTGACCCTATTCTGAGGCAAGGATCTATGGGAACCTTAGACGACATCCCACTGAGTAGTTGTGCCCGAGACATCGGCCCTGGAGCTGTAGACCAACGTGCTGGCAGGGGAGGCCAGGCCGACGTTTGGCACATGCTCGAACGGTTCCCTTTAATCAAGGCCAATAGCGAGAGTATTTGGTTCGCGCGGCGGGATGGCAGGATACGGCAGGCGGTGGAGCACGATCACCCTGACCTGGCAACTGCGTTCGGCCCAGAGACGAGGGAAGACTGGATCGCCCTGGCCCAGCTCTGCATCTGGACAGCCGTTGGCCTGCGGGTAGCACCTGAGGCACTGCTGGAAGGGGAAACCTTCACCTACTACCTGGGTGGCAATGGGGTACGCCAATTTAAATATGGTCGCCCCGAAAACCTACGGATGGAGAGCCGTCTGAAAGGCCTAGAGCCACACTGGATTCCAGGAGAGGGATTAGACTGGCAGCCTACCATCGCAACGTAACCCTGAGGTGCGAATCGTCCTTCGCTGGGTGGTTGGTCGGCTCGGCCAAAGTGGGCTCATGCTACCATGACTCATCCGATGCATTACCCTGTTACGGTTATGGCCGAGGAGCAACCTAAAACTAAACCCAAAACTAAACCTGGCCCCAAAAAGAGCGCACGGCAACGGTTTTGCACGGTGGAGGGATGTGATCGATCTCATTATGCCAAGGGCATGTGCTTCAAGCACTGGCGGGCCAGCAAAGGTTATGGAGCGGGTGGCGATCGCGTGTCCGCAAACGTTAGCTACGACAGCAGCGAACAGGGAAAGGAGCGACACAAACGCTCTTACCTCAAGCGGCAGATCATCAAAAAGCTGACCGGAAAAACGTCTATAACTGAGGCTTTCGCCGATCCGGCTGCTGTGGCCAAGCTGCGGGCTAGCGAAGCAACCCTAGATGCTGTGTGGGAGTTCTTCACCAAAGACCAAAAGGCTGTCCTCCGGCAAAGAGAGGAAGAGAGCTAGAACTATGTCAATAACTGAGCGGAGGATGGCTGACTGCCACCCGACCCGTAAGCACTACGCCAAAGGGTTATGCCAACAGTGCTATCGAAAGGAAAATTTTTCGACCGACTACGTAACCCAAAAGTTCGGCGATCGCCTGCCTGACTATCGCCGTAAGTACGAGGAAAGCTCAAAAAGTAGAGAGCGTGCCAGTCGGTACTATCATGTTCGCACTGCGATCGCCAAACTTCTCGACAGGCCAGAGCCAAAAATGCGCGAGGTGTTCAGCGATCCGGTTGCGATCGCGACCTTAAGGGCGGCCCTAGACAGAGGCGACCCCATCCTGACGAAGGTATGGAGCGATCTAACCAAAAAGCAAAAGAAGGCTATATATGGTCAGCTTGACGAATAATCAAGATGGCTTTAGCTCAGGGCAAGCTCCCCAGCCGACGATAGTGTCAACCTCAAGGCTTGTCAGAGCCGCCACCTTATAGCAATCTTCGGCAGTCAAGGGGTGGCCTTCGAGAATACGCTCAACCTGAGGGACGCTGACATTCAGCGCAGCAGCCAAATCATTGATGTTCTTGTCTCCTTTGGATAGCCAGCTGCGAAGCACATTAGTTAAAGGTGTCTCAATCGGCTTGTCTTGATCTTCAGGTTTTTCCTGAGAAGGTGCCGCAGTAGATTGCCTAGCTAGTGCTTCCACTGAGGCAGTGATTATCGCGACCAAATCCTCGGCTGGCAAACCTTTCTCTATCTGAACAATTATTCTTTTGGCATCGAAGATGGCCTCGGTCTGAGGGGCAGGGACGGCATCCGGCTTGACCTCACCCCGATCTACCTGATCAGCAGGTTTAGGTTTATCAAGACCTGATAACCACAGGTACGCTAGTGTCTCGGCCTCAGCAGGATCAGTGCTAAACCCCTTCAGAAGTCCGATTCGCTGTAAATTTTTCGATTTTAGCCCCTGCTTTATCTGACGGTTGATCCACCGAGACACCACCGTAGTGCTGAAGCCACCTAGGCCTGGGTAAGCGGCCAGCCGAACCGCAGAGTCAGTGCTAAAGGCGTTAACGCCTTTGGCACCACCCCCAAGCTTCGCCGCCTCCGAAGTCACCCAATCGACTAGCCTATCAACATAATGCTGATCAACAGCCATACAGCCAAGCAGCGCAGAAACTTCGATTAAACGTAGCACTTTGGTGGTAATCCCCAAAAGCTTACGAACGCATTCCGTTAACGGGACGGGGCTTCCACAAGCTTATTAAGGAGTAGAGATGAACTTCCACAGGGGGGGGCGTATTGCATCTGCCCCAAGACCACTGACTCAGATATTAGATACCATGTCGGCCCAATCATTCGTATCTTCAAACTTGTATCCCACCCCCCTCATGGTTTTGACCAACGGGTTCACCCCCTCTGGCACCCGCAGCTTTGATCGAATTTCTTGGCGTAGCCTTCTGACGCAGGGATCAACCGTGCTGTGGATATCCCCAGTGTGATTTGGCCCCCAAACTTCCTTGAGTAGCTCTGATCGGGTGTAGACTCGCCCTGGCTGCTGGATCAGTTTTGCCAGTAGGTCAAACCCCAGCGCTGATAGCGAGAGATCAACCCAATCGTCGCCCGGCGATGAGCGAACGCTGCAATACCGATGGGCCTGGTGCAGCTGTAGATACTGATGCCGAATCAGCTCATCATCATGTGCCCTCGGTACCACAGGGTGCGGTGCAGATTCACTTGATTGGGCCATACCGAGCGGCAGCGTTTCATCGATCGCCAAAAACCGAGACTGAAGTTGAAGACTGCGTAGATGCATGTCTTTCAACAGGGTTTGGGCCAGGGATTGAATCTCTGACCGGCTCAGGTCTGGTTCTAAAGCCCAGGGCAGGTAAAACACCTTCAGTGCCCTGAGCACTGACTCCCGCAGCGATACCGCTGGTTCACCTTTGAGATAGGCAAAGAGTCGCCCCTCTACCGAATCTACCTCAACATCCAACCGTAAAGTTACTCGCTGTCGAGCGCTCATACTGCACCTCCCGGTGTTCTTTTATATGTTGCGGCCATAGTAATGGCTCATTCAGGCACTATCCGGGCAACAGCTGCCATATTTGCGACGCATTATGCCTCGATCGCCTACCAAAGCCAGCCTCAAGCATTCCGCTTTCGTGCCAATCCGCAATAACTGCACGGGATTAATACGATATACTATAGTTAATCTGATTTGATTTTGACTATGGCCACAACCACACTGGTGAAAGTGAAAGACGCCGATACGGAAGCCATTCAGGCGTCGAAAGATGAGGCTGCTTCCATCCTGAATATCCACAGAGAAATTCAGGATGGAAGTTTGACACTGTTACATCGTGCAAAAGAGCTAGGCGATCGCCTGGCTGCGAAGAAAGCGGAACTAGGGCATGGGAATTGGGGGCCATGGCTAGCCCAGTACCTGCCGGAGATAAGCGATCGCCACGTCCGGAATTACCTCAGCATTTCGGAGCGATGGGAGCAGCTGGAGAAATGGATACAGACTCAGCAGGAGTCGGGGGAAATGAGTCTACGAGGTGCACTGAACTACCTCACCGAAGCCAACAAAGCTGATTCAGGGATACCCAAGAAGGATGAGATTGTCGCCATTTGGGGACAAGTGGGGCGGGTGATGAAAAGAGGCCGGGCGGGCTTCGCAATCGAGCTGACTCACGATCACGTTTCAAACCAATACAACTATCCGAAAAGCGTTCGCACCTACGAGGCGCTTTGGAAGCTCTGGGAAGCAGAGGGTGAAGACGTGCTGGCTCTGCACAAAATCGTTGAGGCGTCCGAGAGCTTCGAGATTGGTGATTATGTGAGGGGTGTAGACCCAAAGGGCGATACTCGTCAGGGTTTCGTCGAAAAGAAGGGCTTCAAGTACCTCACCCTCGACATTGGCGTTGTGCTGAGCGAAAGCGCCACCAAAGTCGACCCCCCGGCAATCATCAACGCCCTCACAAATCCGGATTTGTTGTCGATGGCAAAGGTGGAGCCCTGTAGTGAACCCAATCCGTTGGGGGATAATAATGGCCCCGACGGGACTAGCGAGTTTCGCTATCAGGATGTCTACGGGGTGGTGACCCGAGCGCAGATAAAGGCATTCGGCAAGACTTACTCAGGCGATACCCTATCGGATGACAAGATTCGCGGCATGTTCGAGTTTGAGGAAAAGCATTGGGTCTGCACATCGGGATTGACTGCGGTAAGTAATCCCAGTATTCGGGCCATTGGTGTTGTTCCCGCTGACCAATGGGAAGGGCCAGTTTACGACTACAACACTCAGCCCCCCGGCATCCGATTCACCTATGCCGGAAATTTGGTCAAGTATCGTGGTCAAAAGTATGTCCTGACCGACGAAGAATTGCACCTTAACCTTCGACCCGAGGATGCCATTTTTCTCGACGTTGACGACAACACCCTAGCCGTAGGCGATCGCGTCATTTGGCCAGACGATGTCTCCATTCAGGGCACCATCGTCAAGCTTGACCCCAGTGCCGTTTGGCTAAAGCAGGTTGTCGTACAGTGGGACGTTGACCCAGAGGGACACACTACGCCATGCCAGGGCCAGAACCTTAGTGGTGCAGAAAACTTAGGGCAGTCTCACCATGAGAATGTGAGGACCTTAGCGAACTCAATGCGACAGTCTAGGGCGTCTCGCTTGCATTGAGAGGCGCAAGCGGGCGGTGGATTGCCCTTAGGCAAGGCTTGGAGGATGGGCAAGGGCAAACGCTCGTAGCAAAGCCGAGCCAGTTCCCGCAAACCGAGTTGCAGAAAACTCAAGCCCCGGTCGCCATGCCAATCCAGACGACTCC
>NZ_JADEXE010000550.1 GCF_015207265.1 Nodosilinea sp. LEGE 07298
AGGCGCTGAAGGCGGGGGTAAAAGAATCCCTCGTGGCCGACCTGACCGAAGAATTTATTACTGACTACGCCTTTCCGGCCATTCAGGCTAACGCTCTGTACGAGAATCGCTACCCGCTGTCTACCGCCCTAGCCCGCCCGCTGATCGCCAAGGCCCTAGTCGAGGCCGCCGATCGCTATGGGGCCGATGCGGTAGCCCACGGCTGCACCGGCAAAGGCAACGACCAGGTGCGCTTTGACGTGGCGATCGCCGCCCTCAACCCCAACCTCAAGGTGCTCGCCCCCGCCCGCGAGTGGGGCATGGGTCGTGAGGAAGCGATTGCCTACGGCGAGAAAAACGGCCTCAGCTTTCAGGTAAAAAAATCTAGCCCCTACAGCATCGATCGCAACCTGCTAGGCCGCAGCATTGAGGCCGGGCCGCTCGAAGACCCCATGAACGAGCCGCTAGAAGAAGTGTTTTTGATGACGGAGGCGATCGAAAACACCCCTAACGAGCCTGAATACATCGAGCTTGGCTTTACCAAGGGGCTGCCCACCAGTCTCAACGGCGAGGCCCTTGGCCCGGTAGAGCTAATTACTCAACTGAATGCGATCGCCGGTCGCCACGGCGTGGGCCGCATCGACATGATCGAAAACCGCCTGGTGGGCATTAAATCACGCGAAATCTACGAGGCCCCCGCCCTGCTGGTGCTGATCGACGCCCACCGCGATTTGGAAAGCCTGACGTTGACCGCCGACGTCACCCAGTACAAGCGCGGCATTGAAGAAACTTACAGCCGCCTGGTCTACAACGGCCTCTGGTACAGCCCCCTGAAGCTGGCGCTGGATGCCTTCGTTCAGCAGACTCAGGAGCGGGTGAGCGGCACCGTCCGGGTGAAGCTGTTTAAGGGCAACTGCCGGGTGGTGGGTCGCCAATCGGACCTGGCCCTCTACAGCGATGCCCTGTCTACCTACAGTGCCGACGACCAGTTTGACCACAAAGCTGCCGAAGGCTTTATCTACGTGTGGGGGCTGCCCACGCGAGTGTGGTCTGAGAAGCTGCGGGGTTAGGGCTGCGAACCCGAGTGGTGCCGCAACCTTATAAAGATGGAAAGCGTAGATTGGGTAGGGTTAGGGTACCGCTGTTGGGTTTTACTGCGTGGCACCAATCTATGAGGGATCTGGCGGCGCGATCGCAGGAGGGTTTCTTCGAGAAGAGGCTCGGCGATCGCGCTGCTTTATCTGATCTTCATTCTCTTGGCGGCTAGATCTGGTAGAACCTTAGGAACAGTTGCAGTAGCTCTGCGTCCATTACTCGTATTGACGCCGGATTAGCTTTGATCGCCGCCCGCTGCGTTTAGCCACTTTTTCTTCCCGCCGGTACCCTTTACAAACTACGAGGCCAAACCACGGCTAATCGACCAGAAGATCTGTTGCGGTGCTGTTGTGACGTTTTGTGCGGTTGTCCGGACAGCCTGAGGAAGCCAGTTATGAACCGCTTTTGTCTGCTGAGTTGGAGCTTGGGAACCCTGGCTCTAACGCTGACTCTAGGGAGTGGACCAGGCCTTGCCCAAAGCCAGCCCCTCCCTCTCAACAACGAACTGAATAACGAGACTAACGAAACCGTGGCCCCAGGGCCACGGTTGCCAAATATCCTGACCCCAGAGCCAAACGCTAGCTTCCCTGAAGCCTATGTGCTGGGGCCAGGCGATCGCATCCGCATTGATATTTTTAATATTCCCGAGTTTAGCGGTCCCGAAAACGGCGTTCACGAAGTGCTGGTCGACGGCACTCTGGCCCTGCCGATGGCCGGTACGGTGGATGTACAGGGCCTCACCCTCACCGAAGCCCAGGCGGCGCTTACCGCGAGCTATGCGCCCCTGCTGACCCGCCCGC
>NZ_JADEXE010000551.1 GCF_015207265.1 Nodosilinea sp. LEGE 07298
GGGGCAAGCTGCGGCCTACCCTAGGACGACTGGCGGGGCTACTGGCGCTAGTGGTGGGCCTGGGGCTGCTCATTTTCCTGTTTTTGCCCCGACTGCCGGGGTACCAAATTCAGAATTTTCCAGTTAGCTCTGTGATCGATACGCCGGGCGATTTCTCTGGCGAAGATATTCTCAACTCGGCCTACCGCAACAATCAGGGCGACGACGGCGAAGGGTTTGGCGAGGGGGCTGGCACCATTCAGGGCCAGGGCAAGTCCACCGGCCCCGGCGTGGTCGATACCATTTCCTATTACGGCTTTAACCAACGCATGAACCAAAACCTGCGCGGCACCATGACGCCCCAGGTGGTGATGCGGGTCAGGTCGCAGGCTCCAGGCTTTTGGCGGGTGCTGGCCTTCGACACCTACACGGGCCAGGGCTGGGATATCTCCCGTAATGACGATACCCAAACGCTGCGGCGATCGCGGTTCTCGGCCCAGACATTTTTACCTATGGACCCCACCCTGGCTCGCCATCGGGAGGTCGTGCAGACCTACACCCTGGTCAGCGAGCTGCCTAACCTGATTCCGGCCATGTACCAGGCCAAGGAGCTGTACTTTCCCACCCGCGAGGTGGCGATTGATGCCGAGGGCAGCCTCAGATCGCCGGTCATTTTGCAGGAGGGCATGACCTACTCAGCGGTGTCGCGAGTGCCCTACCGCGATCGCACTCAGCTGCGCGCCGCCGGTACCCAATATCCTGCCGGCATTCGATCCCATTACTTGCAGGTGCCCGAGGAAATTCTAGAACCGGTGCGGGCCAAAACCGAAGAACTTTTGGCCACCTCCCCCAACCCCCTGACCGACAACTACGAAAAGGCCCTCTACCTGACCCAGGCTCTCAAGCAGCGCTACACTATTCAGCCCGAGCTGCCCTTTTTTAACCCCGAGCAAGACCTGGTGGAAAGCTTCTTGTTCAGCACCGAAGGCGGTTACCCCGACCACTTCTCCACGGTGCTAACCATCATGCTGCGATCGATCGACATTCCGGCCCGGCTGGTAGCGGGGTTTGGCGAAGGCGACTTTAACCCCTTCACCGGGTTCTACGTGGTGCGCAATACCGATGCCTATGCCATCACCGAAGTGTACTTTCCCCAGCACGGCTGGTTTGGCTTTGACCCCATTCCTGGCCACGAGCTGATTCCCCCTAGCCTGAAGGAGTCCGAAGCCTTTAGCCTGGTGCGGCGATTCTGGAACTGGCTAGCGGGCTGGCTACCCTCACCGCTGGTCGGCCTGGTCGACGGCCTGATTACGCTGCTTGGCGACGGTATCGCCTACCTGGTGCGCCGCTTCAACGCGCTGCTTAACCTGGGCTGGATCGGCATTATGCTGGGCATTGCCTTAGCCACCGCCCTGGGGTTTGTCGCCTGGCTGGCCTTTTTGGGCCTGCGCCGGGGCTGGCGCTACCGACAACTGCGCCAGCTTGATCCCACCGAGCGGCTATATCAACAAATGCTGACCTGGTTTGCCCACCAGGGCCTCGGCAAAACCCCTGCCGAAACCCCGATCGAGTACGGCCAGCGCCTCTACCAGCAGACCAAAGCTCAAAGCGCTCAGGCCGCCAACGAAATCACCCACGCCTATGTGCGCTGGCGCTACGGCGGCGAACCCCAAAACCTTGACTACTTAGGTAAAAAATTGCGGCTAATTCGGCAGAGTGGTCATTCTAAACAGCCGCTAATTCGCCGCTAATCTGCTCAGGATAATCCTTGATTTTCCTGGGGTTTCCGCTATGCTCGATCCATTGCTATGGAATAAGTGAGTCGGTGGCGTTGCCATATAGGTGACCAGCAAAAATTTGTCTAGTTACCCACCCACTTACCCACCTACCC
>NZ_JADEXE010000552.1 GCF_015207265.1 Nodosilinea sp. LEGE 07298
CCCCGCCCTTCGGGCACCCCTCCGAGGAGGGGATGATTTACTTGACGGCCCCGAAGGTGAGACCTCGGACCAGCTGCCGCTGGCTGACCCAGCCGAAGATCAGGATGGGCGCGATCGCAAGCGTCGAAGCGGCAGATAACTTGGCCCAAAACAAACCCTGCGGGCTAGAGAATGACGCAATGAAGGCCGTCAGTGGCGCGGCGTCAAACGTCGTCAAATTCAGGCTCCAGAAAGCTTCATTCCAGGACAGAATGATCGACAGCAGCGCCGTGGAGGCAATTCCCGGCAGGGCCAGGGGCAGCAGCACGTGCCGCAGTTCCTGGAACGTGGACGCGCCATCCATGCGATCGGCCTCCAGAATTTCCTTGGGCACTTCTTTGAAGAAGCTGTAGGTCATCCACACCACAATCGGCAGGTTGATCAGCGTGTAGATGATGATCAACCCAATGCGGGTGTCGAGCAGCCCCGTTTCCCGCGCCAGGATGTAGATCGGCACCAGTACGCCAACCGCAGGTAGCATTTTGGTGGAAAGCATCCACAGCAGCGTGCCCTTGGTGCCCTTGGTCGGGAAAAACGACATCGCATAAGCCGCCGGAATCGCCAGCAGCAGCGCTAGAATCGTCGCCCCCAGGGAAATCACTACGCTATTCCAGGCAAACGTGAAATAAGACGCTCGGGCCTGAATGGCAACGTAGTTCTCAAGCGTTGGCTGAAAGAAGAGCTGAGGCGGAGTGGCCACCGCCGCCACCTCGGTTTTAAAGCTGGTGATGAACATCCAGAAAATGGGGAAGAACAGCAGGCAGGCCACCAGCCAGCCCAGCAGCGTGATCCACCAGCGAGTAGAGGTATTACTTGCCATATCAGGTGTCCAAATTACGAGCAACACTGCGCATCAGGAAAATCGCCACGATGTTGGCCAGCACGACGGCAATCAGACCGCCCGCCGACGCACCGCCCACGTCGAACTCCAGCAGCGCTTTCAGGTAGATGTAGTAGGCCAGGTTAGTGGTGGCGAGACCCGGACCGCCCCCGGTGGTGACGAAAATTTCCGCAAAAATGGTCAAGAAAAAGATGGTCTCGATCATGGCGACCACGGCGATCGCGCGGTTCAGGTGGGGCAGCACCACAAAGCGAAATAGCTGCGTGGCGCTAGCGCCATCCATCCGAGCCGCTTCCATCTGGTCGGCATCCAGCGACTGAATCGCCGTCAGCAAAATCAGCAGGGCAAAGGGCATCCACTCCCACGACACGATAATGATGATCGCCAGCAGCGGAAAGTCGGCAAACCAGTCAATCGCCCCCAGGCCCAACCCCCGCGTGATCTGGGCAAACAGCCCGTTCACCGGATGCATCAGCATGTTTTTCCAGATCAGGGCGCTGACCGTGGGCATGACAAAAAACGGTGAAATTGCCAGCACCCGCGCTATGCCCCGACCGGGAAACTCCTGGTTAAAGAGCACCGCACACAATGTGCCAAGGCCAATCGTAATCATCAGCACCGACACCACCAGCACCAGCGTGATGCCGATGGAAATCCACAGCGCCGGGTCAGTGAGAATGTAGGCAAAGTTGGCAAAGCCAACAAATTCCCGATTGTCGGGCAGCAGCAGGTTGTAGCGCTGGAAGGCAAACCAAATCGCCATTGCCAGCGGTACCACCATCCAGAGCACCAGGGCGATGACCGATGGCGCGACCAGCAGTCGGGCTGGAATGCGCTGGTGCGATCGCGCCCGTGTTTTGGGTGGCGGTGAATGGGAAGGAGTTGCGATAGAGGAAGTCATAGGAGGGGAAAGGGTGAAGGGTGGAGGGGTAGGGGGCGTTAGAGCGTTGGAACGTTAGAGCGTTGGAACGTTAGAACGTAGCTA
>NZ_JADEXE010000106.1 GCF_015207265.1 Nodosilinea sp. LEGE 07298
CCCTGGAGATGACCTCTCAAAGCCCCTCCGGCGCTCCCCCCCTCAAACCTTCCGCCCGCCGAATCACGATTCAAGCTGCGCTCAACCAGGTGGTATCCCAGGAGGCCCATCGCAATGAGCTGCAGCTGTCCTACGTGCGGGCTGGGGTACTGTTTATTTCGCTGCTGCTAGATTTAGCGGTGTTTTTGTTTCCCCAGGTGCTACTGGGCAAAGACTATGTGCCCCCCACGGTGGTGATTATTAGCGTCTGCGCCAATCTCTTTGCCCTGGGGCTAGTCGCCATTTTGCGCCAGGGTCTCTCCATGGAGGCCCTGCAGCGCTGGCAGGTGATCATCCCTATTTTTGACAACCTGCTCCTGTGGGCATTTATCACCAACATTTGGCGGGTGATGGGTGCTACCCAGCCGCTTATTTTGACCAATGTGGTGGCCTTTTGCAGCCTGGTGGCCGTATCAGGAGGGCTACGCTTAAGTCGCCGTGCCGCTGTGCTTACCTCGCTGCTGGCCCTGGTTAACTTTGGCTATGCGGCGGTGCTGTTCCAGCTCAATTTGGCGCTGGCGTTGTTTGCTGGCATTACGGTTTTGGGCACCGGTTTTTTGGGCATGCGCATGGCGGTCATTGTGCGTCGCCACGTCAAAAATGAGTCGGGGCGGGTGTTAATGGCCCAGTTTTTGCCCAAAACCGTAGTTGAAGCGGCCTTTGAGTCGCCCCTAGACCTGCTTCAGCAGCCGCAAAAATGCAGTGTGACGGTGGTGGTGACTGACCTGCGCGACTTTACTCACTTTGCTGAAGCCCTAGATCCTCAGACGGCGCTCGACTTTCTCAATCGCTATCAGGGGGTGCTGGCCACCATTGTCGAGCGCCACGGGGGCTGGGTTGATAAATTTATGGGCGACGGCATGCTGGCGGTGTTTGGTGCCCCTGACCCCCTGGAAAACCATGCCCGCAGCGCCCTAACGGCCGCCACCGCTATGGTGCGCGAGGTGAAGCAGATTTCGCCTCTAGCTATGGGGGTGGGTGTGCACTCTGGCCCCGTGGTCGCAGGCTGTTTGGGGACCGCTGGACGGCTAGAATTTACGGTGATCGGCGATACGGTCAATGTGGCGGCTCGGCTCGAAGCGCTGACCAAAACCCTGGGCCACCCCCTGCTGGTCAGCGAGACTACGTATCAGCAAGCAGGATCGTTTCCATTGCAGTCGTTGGGGCGGCACGGGCTGCGCGGCCGAGCCCAAACCCTGGAGCTATTTACTCTGAAGTAGGGCCATCTGTCTGGTGCAGGCGGCGCACTGGCCATCGCCACACAAGGCCGAACTATGTCCTGCGATAGAGGTTGATGGCTGGGTACTGTGGCATCTCTAAGGGTAGTCTCTCGCCACTAGGTCATTTTAATGCTGTTGGAATCATGGGGTTTCCGGTATCGTGAGCCCTTAGTGTCCTAAGTTATCGATACCATAGAGATAGAGAGCACCGCACCGATAGTTTTAAACTAAATAATGCCTCCGGATCCTTCCCATGACCCCTGTGCCATCCTGGCCGTAGACGATTCTCCGGACAACTTGTTCCTGATTGAGTCTATTTTGGATGACCCTGAGTACCATATCACCTGCGTAGAGAGTGGTCAGGCGGCCCTGGAGGTGGTGGGGCAAACGCCCCCCGATGTCATTTTGCTCGATGTCATGATGCCGGGACTCGATGGCTATGCTGTCACCCAGCGGATTCGCGATAATCTTAGCCTGCCCTACATCCCTATTCTGTTGATTACGGCTCACGATCAGTCGAGCCTGGTGCAGGGGTTAGATGCCGGAGCCGATGACTTTATCCGTAAGCCGGTGGATGTCAATGAACTGCGGGCTCGGGTGCGATCGCTGCTTCGCCTCAAACGCAGCATAGACGCCCAATCTACGATGATTCGCCAGCGCGACGATTTTGTGGCTCGTCTCACCCACGATTTGCGCACTCCCCTGGTGGCCGCCAACCGCATGCTGCAACTCTGCCAGAGCGATGCCTTTGGCCCTATTCCAGACGATGGCAAGCATGCGATCGCGACCATTGTTGACAGCAACCGCCACCTGCTCAGCATGGTCAACACGCTGCTAGAGGTCTACCGTCACGAGGCGGGGCACAAGGCGCTGACCCTATCACCGGTTGACCTATTTAAGCTGACCGAAGCCGTGGTCATGGAGCTAGCCCCGATGGCTGCCGAAAAAGGGCTCACCTGCCTGCTTTGCCGCTCGGACTGGGTAGATGCTGTACCGGCCACCGCCCGCGATCGCGACCTGCGATCCACAGGGGCTGAAGTGAGGCATACGTTCGGAGTCAATAGCGCTGAAAATGCCGCTTCAGGGACCGCGACTCTCGAAACTGATGCGTTTATTGTGCCAGGTGACCATCTGGAACTGCGCCGAGTGATTACCAACCTGATTGGCAACGCGATTAAATTTACCGACTCTGGCAGTGTAACGGCCACCATCGGCACCACGTCCCATCTGCCAGCTGGGGTAGCCATTCCTGGTGCCGATGGTTCTAACTGGGTGTGGGTCAGCGTTACCGACACTGGTATTGGCGTTCCTGAGGCTGAACAGCAGGCTGTGTTTGAGTGGTTTCGCCAGGGTAACCATGCTCGCTCGGGTCACGGTCTGGGCCTGCATCTGTCGCAGCGGATTGCTCGGCTCCACGGCGGCATCATTACCCTCGACTCTGAGGCTGACCAGGGCAGCTGTTTTACCCTATATCTGCCGAAGCAGTCGGACCTTTAAGGCATCGGGCGTCAGGTAATCAATCCAGAATAGGCTAACTGCGCGCTCAGCTCAGGTTTAGTAGGATGGGGAAGACCCCGTCATCTTCTATACAGAGCAACACTATGCGCATTGGGCTGCCCAAGGAAATCAAAGATCAGGAGTTTCGCGTCGGCCTGACCCCGGCAGCGGTACAGAGCCTCTCTCAGCAGGGGCACCAGGTAATGGTGCAGGCCGGTGCCGGATCTGGATCTGGCTTTAGCGACGACGACTATCAGCAGGCGGGGGCCAAGCTAGTCGATGATGCCGCCACCGCCTGGGCTCAGGAGATGGTGGTCAAGGTCAAAGAGCCTCAGCCTTCGGAGTACGGGTTTTTTCGCTCCGATCTGATTTTGTTTACCTACCTGCACCTGGCGGCAGAGCGATCGCTGACGGAGGCACTGCTGTCCAGCGGCATCAAGGCGATCGCCTACGAAACCGTGGTCGCCCCCGACGGCAGGCTGCCCCTGCTCACCCCCATGAGCATTATCGCCGGTCGCCTTTCGGTACAGTTTGGGGCTCGCTACCTAGAGCGTCAGCAGGGCGGGCGAGGCGTGCTGCTGGGCGGCATTCCCGGTGTGGCCCCCGGTACTGTCGTCATCTTGGGCGGCGGCGTGGTGGGTACCGAAGCCGCCAAGATGGCTGTAGGGCTGGGGGCTAGAGTCCAAATTATCGACCTTAACGTCGAGCGGTTGGCCTATCTCGAAACCCTGTTTGGCTCGCGAGTGGAGCTGCTCTACAGCAGTTCTGCCCAGATTGCCGCCTCGGTGCCCCAGGCCGATCTGCTGATTGGTGCGGTGCTGGTGCCCGGTCGCAAAGCCCCTACCCTGGTTTCTAAAGATTTAGTATCTACCATGCGCCCCGGCTCAGTGATTATTGATGTCGCTGTCGACCAGGGCGGCTGTATCGAAACCCTGCGCCCCACTTCCCACAGCCAGCCCACCTATATAGAGCAGGGAGTCGTGCATTTTGGCGTCCCCAACATGCCCGGTGCCGTACCCTGGACGGCCACCCAGGCGCTCAACAACGCTACGCTGCCCTACGTGCACAAGCTAGCCCGCCATGGAATGGCGGCTCTGACCACTGATAGCGGTTTGAACGGTGGATTAAATGTGTCTGACGGTAAGCTGATTCACCCCGCCGTGCGCGATGTTTTCCCTGATTTGGCAGCCCAGCCTGCTGCAATGGCCCCCATTTAGATCCGTCCATAGGTAGCTGGATCATTCAATCCTGGAGCCTATTGAGTTGACGCCAACTTAATTCACCACCGCACTACCGTGAGCGCGAGGGTCATCATTGACAGCGCTTTGCCGCGACACAACATCGCCCTCGATCGCTGATAGGCGGCCAAAGTTTTGCTGGTGGGGCAGCGGGGCCTGGGCAATCAGGGCGTCAAGATTGTCGCTGAGAATTTGCCGGGGTTGCTCACCAATGGCCACCGCGATCGGGCTGCCGTCAGCCGCTGAATAAACAAAATGAGGAATGCCCTCGACGCGGTAGGTCAACATTTCGGGCAGCCACTTGTTGTTGTCAATGTTGAGCATGACAAAGTTGATGCGATCGCCGTAGCTTTCGCGCAGTTCGGCCATATCTGCGGCCATTGCTTGGCAGCTGGTGCACCAGTTGGCGTAGAACTCTAGCAGGGTGGGCTTACCGTTGGCCTGGGCCTCCTCAAAGGGCACGGCGCTAGCTGCCAGTTCGCTGAGAGAGGGCACCGCCGACTGGGTGCGAATGCCCAAAAACATGGCGGCGGCCAGCACCACGGCCGCCACCGCCACGATCAAATTACGAGCGCGGCTGGGAGCAACATCTGAGGTTACAGGCAGGTTGTCTGGCATAGGACGAAAACTTCCCCTCGCTGGGGCCAGGCTGAAGGACGAGACAGGCCAGCTAGCTCTCCGGTTAGGATAGAAGCAGACCACTGGTTTTAGTGTAAAAGAATTGAGGTTTTGAGGCGGCAATGAAAAAACGGGTCAAGCTGATTTTTCCCAAGCGATCGGTACACATGCCGATCACCTATCGGCTGGCCAAAGACTTTAACATTGCCGCCAATATCATTCGCGCTCAGGTTGCTCCAAACCAGGTGGGCACCCTGGTGGTCGAGCTATCGGGCGACATTGACCATCTCAACGACGCCGTTGACTGGCTAGAGGTGCAGGGCATTGAGGTCTCTGGGGCCAGCGGCGAAATTGTTGTAGACGAAGACCTCTGCGTGCACTGCGGCCTGTGTACGGGGGTATGCCCCACCCGCGCGCTCACCCTCGACAGTGAAACCCACCGGCTGACCTTCTCGCGATCGCGCTGCATTGTCTGCGAGCAGTGCATACCCACCTGTCCCGTGCAGGCTATTTCCACCAATTTGTAGTCGGGTAATTTGTCGTTGGGGCCGAGGCGCGATCGCCATGCAACAAGACCGCTCACTTCGCACTCTAATTAAGGTTCACTGGCTCTCCTGGACGCTGATGGTCTTGGCCCACGTCACCTATGGGGGTTTTTTGCACGATCGAGCCGCTGGCCCAACCGCTTGGGCCGTTAGCGTGGTACTAGCGATTTGCGGTGCCGCCGCAATTACCCTGTGTTGGCCGCTGATTCGGCGCGTCATTTTGCTTGGGTTTCAGTCAGATGTAGGGTACTTCATTATGGCCCTGAGTTTGGCGTCCCTGGCGGTGGTGGCCGTAACGCAGTTTCAGCTGTTTGCCTATTTCGCCATGCTGGTGGCCGTATCGCTGCTGGCCCGAGTTGATAATCTCATTTTGGGGGTAAAAGATACGGCTGCTTTCTTCTTACTGGCGGGGCTGGCCCTGCTGGGGCTGGCGCTGAGCTGGCTACCGGTGCTGATATGGGCAGCTGACTAGGGGCAAGCCCGCTGGCAATTGGCTCAGTCCTATTGCCGCCCTCTAGAATCGCAATGGTGTGCTCCGTTGCCCTGCCCCCGTCCCTGTGTAGGATGGTTTTAGACGGGCCAGCGCTAATACCGTTTTATTCACGCTAGTTAGGGGTTTACGCATGACGGCTGCCAGCACGCAATCGATTCCGGCCTTTTGTGAGGGCATTCAACATTTTGGGGCGCTGCCTCCTGAGTTTGCTGCCTATGGTCAGGCGGCGGCGATCGCCCCAGGGCAGACCGCCATCACCTCCTCCAGCGACCCCGCTGCCGTTTACCAAACTCTGCTGGCTGCCGATGCCCTGCGCTACCTCACCCTACAGGTGACCGCCAGCAAAGAATCAGGCCACCCCGGCGGGTTTGCCAGCATTGCCGATGCGATCGCATCGCTGGTCATGCTGGGCCACAAAAACATCGTCACCGAAGTCGGCCACCACGCCCCCGGCTTCTACAGCAATGTGTTCTTAGACCGCTCCCTCGAAGCCATGGGCATTGAGACCGTGCATCAGCTGTGCGATCGCTTCCGCGAAACCCACGGTTTGCTGGGCCACCTGTCGGGTCAAATCCCTGGCCTCTTATCCCCTGCTGGTCCCCTGGGGCAGGGCCAGCACTTCGCAATGGCTGGGGCCAAGCTACACCCTGGCGTGCTGTTCCCCGTCACCATTGGCGATGGCGGTCTGGGCGAGCCCTACATTATGAGCAGCTTTGGCCACTTCAATACCGCCTACCCCAACGTCACCAACTTCCTGCCCATTTTGGTCTGGAATGGCTTCTCCCAGGAGCACCACAGCATGGTTTCTACCAAATCAAACCAGGCCATGATCGACTACTGGCGCGGCAACGGCTTCCAAGAAATCGTGCTGGTCGACGCCAAAGATTACGACGACGCCAACCAGCCCGGCGACTACGTCGATAGCACCGCCTTCTCCTTCCCCCAGCGGTTTGCCTTCACTCAAGCGGTGCTAGAGGCCACTGATAAGGCCGCCAAGCTAGCACTGGGCGGCACTCTCACCGTGCTGATTGTGAAGCAGCTCAAGGGCGCAGGTGTCCACAAGCGGGGTGCCCAGTCCCACAACCTCTACCCCGGTGACTCGCTCCAGCGCGACTACATCGTTAGCGCCCTGGCCAACCGCGCCCTGCACCCCGATGCCTGGAACCTGGTACGCACCAACTATGAACGCTCCGCAGGTGGCCCTGGCGCTAAAACAGCGGTAACCGAATCAGTCTTGCCCCTGGCCGACCTCGGCATCCTGCCCCTCAATGAATTCCCCGTGGGTGGCGACAAGCAGGTGGCCACCACCGCTATGGGCGCTCTGGTGGGCTACGTGGGCCAAAAAGATGCTCAGTTTGTGGTGACTAACGCTGATGGCAATGCCGCCTCTGGCATCAACAACATCAATCAGGCCCTCAAAATCATTCACCCGACCGCCGATGCTACCTATTTTCAGCAGCCCCACGGCCAGGTTTACGAACCCCTCAGTGAAGACGCCTGCGCTGGCTTAGCAGCCGCACAGGCTCTCTTTGGTGGCCGCACCCTATGGTGCTCCTACGAATCGTTTGCCGTCAACGGTCTACCCATTTGGCAGACCGTGACCCAGGCTATGGCCGAACTGCGTCGCTCCACCCCCTCTACCATCACCCTATTTACCGCTGGTGCCCTAGAGCAGGGCCGCAATGGCTGGACCCACCAGCGCCCCGAAATCGAAAACTACTTTGCCGGGATGATGCGCAATGGCAACGTGTATCCCCTGTTTCCTACTGACGCCAACAGTATTCAGGTGTGCTACGACTGGGCGCTGGGCACTCGCAACAAGGGGGTAACTATCACCGCCAGCAAGTCGCCCCTGCCGGTGCGCACCACGTTCGAGCAAACTCGTCAGGCGCTGGTTGAGGGGGCGATCGAGCTAGCCACCTGGCCCGGCGACAAAACGGTGGTGTTTGCTGTCGTCGGCGACATGACCCTGCTGCCGGTGTTTGAAGCCGCCGAGCAGCTAGCCGCCAGCGGTATCGGCAGCCGCATTGTATCGGTTGTCAACCCTCGTCAGCTCTACCGTTCCACCGATGTAGCCTGGGACATGTGCTCCGAGCCCGACGACACCTTCCTGGCCGATGCTGGGTTTAATCGCCTGTTTGGCGGCGACGCGCTGCTTGGGGTGACGGGCGGCTCTAGCGCCGTGCTAGAACCAATTATGCTGCGCAGCATCGCCCCTCGCGACACCTTTGCCTGGAAGCGGGGTGAAACTGCCGCCAGTGCCGGACAAATTATGGCCCTTAATGGGCTGACCGCCGCCAATTTTGTCGCCAGGGCTAAGGCGCTGCTGTCTTAGCCCAAATCCTGACTGAGTACCCCCGGTTTGTAGGGGCGTAGCATGTTACGCCCCTACGAGGTTCCTGATTATGAATCGGGGTTTACCAACTCGGATTTCGGATTAGGACACCAGACCAGAAATTTAAGAAAGCGGGGAGGTGTATGCCTCCCCGCTTTCTTGATACTCTATCGGAGGCAATGTCTAAACCTCTGGCTTAGCCTCGGTAGACCGTAGATCTAGGGGGTCGCTTCAGCTTCCTGGGAGCGAATATAGTTCAACACCTCTGTGGATGGAAATAGCCGCACCTGCTCTAGCTGGGCATCGAGGGTGGGGTCGTCGTTACCGCTCATGGTGGCCAGCAGCCATTCCAGGGAGAGCACCTGAATCACTACATCGTTGGCTTCCGCAGCATTGGTTTCTTGATAGCGATTGAGCAGAGTCTGCAGATCATTGCGGGAGAAGAACATGGGCAACGCGGCTTCACCATCTTGGTTAATGGTGAGGTAAGGGCCATCGGCACCCTGACGAGCTATAAATAAGGGCACCCCCTGAAAATCAGGCTGTAGCTGGGTTGCAGTCTCTAGCTCACCGCCGATAGGGAGATACAGCAGGGGTACCTCCTCACTATCACTCAGCACGGTTTCCTGGTAGAGCGTGCCCAGGTCAACCAGAGCCACTTCAGCACTAGGGTCTTCTGCTTGGGCGCGGGCTAAAAATTCTTCGGCGGCAGCCCCATCGATAAACACTACGGGCACTTTCACTTCTTGGTCGTTGACCTCAGCGGCCGCCGTCAGGGGTTGGCCGTCGGAGTTCAAAATGATGAAGACCGGCACCTGTTCGAGCTTATCGACAATGGCCTCTTCACCCAGGGCAACGGCGGGTAGGGGCATCATTAGGCCACCTCCCAGTAGACTGCCGCTAATCAGGGCAGTAATAAGGGGGAGAGGCCGCAAAAGGGAGGAAAATAGCTGTTGCATAGGAATGTCGTCGCAGTTAATGACAAAGGGTCGGGGGAGCTGATGGCCGTCGATACGACTGAATTACTGACTATAGATACTACAGACTAGAGACCGTTTGCACAGCGCTCTGTGCCAGTCGTGCTAACCGACCAAGCCAAGAACCTATACTCAAAATCGGGATGACAGGATTTGAACCTGCGACATCCTGCTCCCAAAGCAGGCGCGCTACCAAGCTGCGCTACATCCCGTAGTTCAACATTGTCATTTAGTATAGCCTGCTTTTTTGCACAACTGTTATCGCTCGCCGCCTATTCCTTGACTCTGCCCTCTTTGTTACGATGCTTCTATGGCTACCTCCGCTTATCCTTTAAATCAGCTGCCTGGACTGAGCCCGGCCCACGCCCAAAGTATGATTCGGCTGGGCTTAACCAGCACCGACCAGCTCCGTCGATATGGATCGTCTGTTGTACGTCGTCAAGCCCTGGCCAAAAAGATGCAGGTGCCGTTGCGTTACGTCACGAAGTGGGTCATTTTGGCCGATTTGGCTCAGGTGCCTGGGGTGGGCTGCCAGTTTAGTGGATTGCTACTGCATGCCGGTATTATGTCGGTGGCGCAGCTGGCCGACTGCACAGCCCAGGGGCTGTACACGCAACTGCGGCGGCTGCATGTGGCCACCCTGCAACGCAATGACCTATGCCCCAGTACTGACCAGGTCAACCTGTGGATTCAGCAGGCTAGAGCCATTGCAAAAGCGTCTTGAGCGCTGGCGCTAGTCTGGGTACCAAAACATCCCTTTAATACCTTCGGGGTCGGGCATAAAGCCAAGACCTTTATAAAACTCGACGACCTGGGGATCGGCAAACAGCGTAACGTTACTAATGTCTTCGCTACGCAATTTCTTGATTAGCTGGCGCATGAGCTCTTTGCCCAGGCCGCGTCCCTGAAAGTCAGGATGCACCACTACATCCCAAATGGTGGCGTTGAAGGCGTGGTCAGAGGTGGCGCGGGAAAAGCCGACTAGACGGCGACGCGCACCTCTCTGCTCCCACATGGTGACGACGAGATAGCTGTGCTGAATCGCTTTTTTAACCTTGCGGATGGGACGCCGGGCCCAGCCTACAGCATTGCACAGCTCTTCTAGCTCGTAGAGGTCGAGGTCGCGATCGGTGCTGAATACAATCGTCGACCCTTCCCCTTGCTCAGGTAGGGCCTCTAAGAGGGTACTCGCCGACCTTGTCTCCCCAGACGAAGCGTCGTCAGACCCGACAAAAAGACTTTTCCAAAAACCCATGCAGGCCCTTTCTGATAGTGAAATGGCACAGCGTTCGATGGCACCAGCTTAAGCCTCTAAATAACGCCGTACAATAGCTACAGCTAAGGCTAAACTTAGGGCTGAACACCGTTTCTCATAGTATATCCCCATAAAATCCCGATGCCTCTGACGATATCGAGATTTGTCCTAACTAGCTTGGGGGAGTCTAGCCTCTGCTCGTTCTAAGGTGCGATCGCCCGAACGACCGATGAGTTAGAAAGGCCCCCTTGAAGTGGGCCAATGGTTCAAAGAGTAACCCTCCAGTCCCTTTAGGCAAAGCAAAAACGTTTTAACTTTAGCGGTTTTCCTGTCGACAGCGGCTGCCAAAAGCGTGTAGGACGGGGAGATGTTATTGCTTGTCTAGGGTTTCCTGATGCGGCAGATGCTAACGTTACCTCCATGGAGTTCCGTCCTTCCAACCATGGCCGCTGGCTTAAACCCCTCTACGGTTGAGCTGCTAAAGCGCTTCAACCGCGCCTTTCCGCAATTTTATGAGCAGTTTGTTAGCAGCGAAATTCAGCTGCAGAACTTGCGTTTGGCCTATCAACTCTATAAGCAGCGTAAGGCTGTGCTCGACATTAAGCCCGAGGGTAGCAAGAGTGCGCTGTACTTTGTCTATCGTAACCAGTCGTTTTTGCTGAGCGATATCTTTGGCGTACTGGCGGCCTATGGCCTGACGATTCATAACCTCAGTCTCTACGGGCAGATTTATCCACCCATGCTCGTGTTTATCAAGCTGGTGGTGTCTCGGGGCGGCCAGGCGTTGACTCCTAAAACGACTGAAAATGTCTGTCGGGCTATTCAAGAGACGTTAGCGGGGCATTTTGAAGTAGAAGAAATGCTGACCGTAGAGTTTAATTTGGATGCCGGCCTAGAACGGGTAGAAACCGAGTTCTATGTAGATCCGGTCTTCCATTTGCCGGCGCTGCTGATCGAGGCCGATAACCAACCGGGCCTTTTTTATAAAGTCATGTACGCCATTTGGCAGGAAGATTTGCTGGTGGTTAACGCTAATCTGCTGGTGTGGCGGGGGCGTACTCGCCTGATTTTGTATCTTCTTGGCCCCAACGAGAGCCTGATTCCCGATTATCTGGGCCAAAAAATTGCTGAGGGCATGCGCTATCGCCTGATGAGCTAGGGTACGATATTCTAATAGACCGGCCTAAGAGGCCCTCGGCCCATGGCCACTACTTCAGTTTTTGGCGTACCCCACTATTACCAACTTACGGCGGCTAGAGAAGCTCCTCCCCTGGTTTTTATCCACGGCTGGTTGCTGAGCCATCGGTACTGGCAGCCTGTGATTGATCAGCTAGCGCCTTACCATACCTGTTTGGCCTACGATCTGCGCGGGTTTGGCGAGTCACGCTATGGACTCGACCACCACATATCTGGGGTGCCCGCTGAAGCCAGGGCTCTTGGCTCTTCGGCGTCACCCTACGGTCTGGGGGCCTATGCTCGCGATTTGGCAGCACTGCTAGAGCAGCTTAATCTTGGCCCTGTTTGGCTGGTGGGTCATTCTCTAGGCGGCAGCGTGGCGCTCTGGATGGCCCACTGCTATCCAGAGCAGGTGCAGGGGGTAGTCTGCCTTAATGCTGGCGGCGGCATTTACCTAGAGCGCGAGTTTCAGCAGTTTCGCCAGGCCGGGAAATATATTGTGGGCTGGCGGCGGTCCTGGCTGCGCTACACCCTGCTGCCGCTGCTGCTGACTCGTATGATGGTGCATCGGCCTTTGGACTATTGTTGGGGTCGCGATCGCTGCCTTGATCTGCTGCAGGCTGATGCCGCTGCTGCTCTGGGTACCTTGCTAGAGTCAACCACCGAGACTGAAATTCACCTGCTGCCCAGGATCGTAGCGGCTCTCCAGTCGCCAATCTATTTTATGGCTGGTCGGCAAGACCAGGTGATGAATTTGCGCTATGTGCACCATCTGGCGGGCTATTTGCCGGTCAGACAGGGGCAAAACCCAGTGATTGAAATTGAAAATTGTGGCCACCTGGCAATGGTAGAGCAGCCTCAGGTCGTGGCCAAGGCGCTACAAGATCTCCTGCAAGCCTCGCCGTCACTATCCTTAGCCTAATCGTTGCCGTAAGCGACAATTTGGCCAACACTTACTCAGGCCATACGTCTGATCGGGCTCCTCTTTTTAGGAGTCGGAATTTTGCGATTGCCTATTTGCAACGGGGCTGACGTAAAGCGGGTCACCAGCCTGCAAAGATGATCTAAAACTTAGCTACAAAACAAAAGAGATGCCGACGACTGGCCGTGTTTCGTCTCGGCATCTCTTCTGGTTCGCTCCTCACACAATTGAATTATAAGGTCAGGCGAAGGGAATGTCACCCCTAAAACTCGGTTTGAATGAACAGTATTTCTTATGGGAGACGGGCTTCGACTGGGGCCAGGGCTACACTGGTTTGAAACAAGCGCTTTAGCTAGGGTATTTAAATTTGCTTTGGCAACCAACGTATAGGAATACTAAGTTTAAGGATCCTAAAATGTCTCTGCTTCCTTAGGAGGGCTCCGAGAAAATACGGGATCTCTGTATTAGTATTGGATGGTTTACGTAGCCTTCACGATGACAAATTACTGAAAATCTATTAAGCAAGGTTTTCTCTGGTCGATGGGGGTGTCTGGGTTTGAGGCCAAACTTCGGCCTTGACGGGCGAGTCGATGGCGGTTGAAGTTTCGTCTTTAGCTCGACGGAGGGGTATATCTACCTGGTCTGCGCGGCTGATTTGGTTTATGATGCTGCGATTCTATGCGATCGCGCCTTCCCCTAGCCTTTACCCCATGGTCATGGTCTGTACCGTCTAACCTAGCTATTGCTATGCAATCATCCCAAAGCCCCGATCATGCCCGACCGTTCCTAACCTGGCAACGTATTACCGATTGGGCCCATGCCCATTATCGAGCCAGAACGTTTAATAAAGATGAGCGCATCCCCACCCGATCCGGACTGTTGTACCTGGTCGAGCGTGGTGCTGTGCGCCTGGTCGGTACTGCCCAGGGGGCGGTTCCAGGCTTGGTTAGCCCCGAACTCGATGATGCCACCGACGAAGAAGGGTCTACCTCCTTGACCCTGGGCGTGAGCGAGGAAGCGTTTTTAGGCTTTGTTGGGGCAGGGCAGCCCTTCGAAATTGTGGCTCAGTCTCCCTTTTTGCTGCAAAGCTTTGCCCACGTTGACCAAACCACGGTGCTCTGGCTCTACTGGAGCGACTTGGATAACTGGCCTCACTTTCGCCGTGAAGTGCTTGATGCCTTTCGCTACCAACACCAGCGCAAACTGCTGTGGCTCAGCACCCTGGGCCAGCGCCGCACCATCGATCGCCTGCTGGGGTTTCTGACGCTGCTGATTGAAGAATTTGGCGAACCTTGCGATTCGGGCTACTACCTACCCTGGTCGCTCACCCACGCTCAAATTGGCAGCGCCATCGGCTCTACCCGGGTCACTGTGACTCGCCTGATGGGCAAACTCCGTCAGCGCAAACTCATTCATATCCACAAAGACGGGCTGATTGCCATTCCCAGTGAGCAGGGTATGACTCGTGAGGCCCTGGGCTAGGGGGTAGGGTATAACGGCTCTGGCGGCGGGGCTGTAGACTTAGCTCCGTTCTTTTCGGTACCATTTTTGTCAGCACCGACGGGTTTAAAGTTGAGCGGCAGGTTGGTAAATTGCGGCAAAATTTCGGCGGTGAAGGCGGCGGCGGCCTTAGACCGGTAGCGGTTGGGGTTGAAAATGACCGAAAGGGTGCGGTTGACCACCACCGAATCAATTTTAGCCCGGTGCAGCACGCCCATCTGTAGCTCTTTTTCAATTGCAGAGTTAGATACAAAGGCAACCCCCAACCCCGACTGCACCGCAGTTTTAATGGCCTCAATTGAGTTGAGCTCCATCTCAATTTTGAGGCGGCGGGTTTCGATACCGCAGCGGGTCAACACCTGGTCGATCACTTTACGAATGGTCGACTGTGAGTCGAGGGCAATGAAGTGCAGCTTGTAGAGGTCTTCGCGCTGAATCACCGCCTGACTGGCCAGTGGGTGAAACATGGGCATAATCAGTGCGAGTTCATCCTCGGCGTAGGGCACTCTTTCTAAAGAATCCTGTAGCTCTGGAGGAATCTCACCACCGATGATTGCTAGGTCAACCTGACCGTTGGCCACGCTCCAGGCGGTGCGCCGGGTGGAGTGCACATGCAGTTGTACAGCTACGTCAGCATATTTTTGTCGGAAGAGGCCAATCATGCGGGGCAGGAGGTAGGTGCCCGTGGTTTGGCTAGCGCCAATAATTAGGGTGCCGCCCTGCAAGTTTTGGAGATCTTCGATGGCACGGCAGGTCTCCTGGCATAAACTGAGAATGCGATCGCCGTAGCTCAGCAGTAAATGTCCCGCTTCGGTGAGCTGCGCCCGCCTGCCGCCCCGGTCAAACAGCGGTACATCCAGCTGACGCTCCAGGTTTTGCACCTGCAGGCTAACCGCTGGCTGAGAGACATACAAACTGTCTGCCGCTCGTTTGAAACTGCCCTCCGCTGCAATCGCCTTGAGAATGCGCAGTTGGTCGAGCGTAAAAGGAAGGTCAGACATGGGCATTAACCCTAACGTACGATAATCCTGGGATGCCAACAAAACATGATAATAATGCAGGCAAGCCCCTGGCTGTCATCGCAACTGATGTCGCCGTAACAACCCTAGATAGACTCATGGCCTCAAGCCTAGTGTCGAATTAAGTCTGCCATCCCTAGATTACTTGGTTCAGGACATTCGACAACAAAAATTAGAGCGAGACCCAAAGGATTTATGAAACGTCAGGTGATCCAGAATGTCCTAAATTTACCCGGCATCTCTGGGATGGCGCTGATTGATGGGCGCAACCGCCCCTTCTTTTTTGGGCCAGACATCAGCCTCAACTCCCATCAGCAGGATGCCCTCGCCCAGGGGATTCAGCAGGTAGTCGACACGACTCCTGCCCATTTCGATACCTTCTCGTTTCGGTTTGCCAATCAGCTCACCCATATCTACAAGCTTGATCAGGGGCTGATTTTGCTGGTGCTAGTCACCGATCAAATGCCCCTTGCCGATTATCGCACTGCGATTGGCCAGCTCAAGACCACCCTAATCGAAGCCCCCCACAATGCTGTGCCTACCTTCCGGCTGCTAGCTGGCTGTGTCACCCTGGGCAGCACCGCTAGCGCCGCCGAACCCGACGGGGCCAAAGCACCGCCGTCTGAGCCAGAACCCTCCGAACGGGGTACCCTAACGTCAGACTACCAGGCGGTGATTTTGGCCCTCAGTCACCTCAGCGATGGCGCAGCTCAGTATTTGGGCAAAACCATCGTCATCAACACCTGGAAGCAGTCTCGCCCGGCCCATCCCTGGCTGGAGCAGTTTGAAGTTCAACGAGATGGTCACTTTACCGCTGCCACCGCTGTAGCAGAGGGCCAACTATCGCTAACGGCGGAACAACACCAGTGGGTTAAAGACTGGGTTACGGCCTTTATGGGACGCGGTGGCAGAACCATCCGCAATTTTCAAGCTCTAGCAAGTAGTCGGCTAACTCCTCAGGAACAGGCCCTTTTGCTCGATCTCTCGTCTCCTCAGGACAGTTAGGACTGCAGCCTGTCCCAGGTGTTTCGTCTATTCCTTTAACCTCTGTTCTACCCCATGTCTAAAACCGTTCGCTTAGAGCCCATTGCCCAAGAAACCTCTGTTGAAACCAACGGCAACCTGCTGTCAGTCTTGCTCAACAAAGATCTAGATGTACTCAGGGAGTGTGGCGGTCGAGGCATGTGCGCCACCTGTCATATCTACGTGCAGTCAGGATCAGAGGCGTTGACTCCGATCAACCGCCGCGAGCAGCGTACCCTGGAGGTGATTACCTCCTGCAAGCCTAACTCGCGCCTCGCCTGCCAGGCCAGGGTAGTCGCTAATGGAGTGGTGGTAGAACTGCCGCCAGGGATGTACGTTAACTCGCTGCAAGACATTGAGGCGCTGATTGGCCGCCGGGCAGACCAAGATCTGCTGCACCCAATTACCGGCGAGGTGCTGGTAGAGCAGGGCAAGCTGATTACGCGATCGGTTATGACTCAGCTAGAGAAAACCGCTAGCTTTAAGGTGGGCGAATTCTTTAGTCAGAGCAAAGACCTGTAGACCTGGGGTTCATAACCGAACCTCATAGAACATCTGTTATGGTAAGGCAATGCCGTAGTTGAGTTTTATACCAACCCCCTATGGACTCTGCTCTTCCTCTGAGTGCTCGCCACAAGCAGGTGCTACAGGCAACCATTCGTCACTACATCGCCACAGCAGAGCCGGTAGGGTCGCGGGCCTTAGCCCAAGAGTACGACCTGAAGGTGAGCCCAGCGACGGTGCGCAACACCATGGGCCTGCTGGAGAAGTATGGCCTTCTCTACCAGCCTCACACCTCGGCCGGGCGAGTTCCTTCGGACTTTGGCTATCGGCTCTACGTCGATCGGCTGATGTCGCCTTCGGCCCGGGTGGGGCGACGGGTGGATGCAGCCCTGTCGGAGGAATTGGACTTGGTGGGTCGTAGCCTGGAGTCGCTGCTGCGATCGGCTACCCAAATATTGGCCCAGATCAGCGGCTACCTGGCCTTGATCACGGTGCCCCAGTCCAGTACTGCGATTATTCGCCACATTCAGCTGGTGGCGATCGACGGGGAGCAGGTGCTGATGGTGGTGCTGCTCGATTCGCTGGCTACTCAGTCAGTCGTGGTGCAGCTACCGGCGGTGCTGGGGGTCTCGGCTCAGGCGACGGAAGAACTGGGCCGTCGCCATCTAGAAATTTTGTCGAATTTTCTGAGTCACCACCTGCGGGGACGGCCCCTAGCCGATGTTGCCACCCTGAACTGGGGCGATCTCGATACTGAGTTTCAGCAGTACGGGGCGCTGCTGTGTCAGGCTTTGGGCAATCTGGTACAGCGATCGCGGGCTCCAGAAACTCCCCAGCTGGTCATTAGCGGTCTATCAGAGGTGCTGCGTCAGCCCGAGTTCTCTGATGCCCAGCGGATTCAGTCGATTGTGCGGCTGCTGGAAGAAGATCAGTCACAGCTCTGGCCCCTGTTTTTTGATACCCCACCGGTAGCTAGCCAAACGCTCAACGGCGTAGATGTAAAGGTCTGGATTGGGTCTGAAAACCCGCTAGAGCCAATGCAGGGCTGTGCCCTAGTCGTGTCGAACTACACCCGTTGCGACGCCTCTGTGGGCAGTGTAGGGGTCTTGGGGCCAACCCGAATGGTCTATGAGAATGCCGTGGCTGTAGTTAAGGCTGCGGCAGATTACCTATCGACGGCTCTTAGCGCCTAAGGGGTATCCCCAATATGGCCCGAATTGAATTGGGCAGGGAATGCCGTGATTATTACTGAACTGCTGGCAATTTTGTCGATCGCGGCGGCGACGGGGCTACGGCTGGCGCTGCCCTTGCTGTTGATTGGGCTGATGTCTGGGCCTCAGCTTTGGTCTAACGTACCGCTGCTGTCGCGCCTGCCCCCGGCACTGGTGCTAGGGGTGCTGGCTACCTGGTCTATGGCGGAGCTGATGCTGTCAAAGGATCGCTATAGTCAGCGTTTTTTTCAGATCCTTGAGCTGTTTCTGAGCCCTGGGGTGGGTGCCCTAGCCGGTCTAGCTGTCGCCAGAACCTTTGGCCTAGACGGCTGGATTAACCCGCTGATCGGCCTGATTAGTGCTCTATTGGCCCTAGTCATTCAGCTGTTGCAGGTGGGCTGGTTTTATCGCCCTCGCCGCCCGCCTCTGTGGCTTTTCTTTGTGGTGGATGGGCTCTGTATTGCACTGGCGGTACTGGCTTTTGATGCTCCCAACCAGGGCGGCATCATTGCGCTGCTGCTGCTGTGGCTCGTTATTCGAACGTCGTACCTGTGGCAGCACTGGCCCCGGCGCTCAAAGCCGAGGTCATAATACTGCTCGGCGTAATGCCTAAGGCATAACAGCCTGAGGCGCAAAGCCTAAAGAATGCCCACAAAATGCAGGGGGCCGCGACCGCTGACCAGCTCTAGCAGCAGGGCTAAGAAACCTACCATCGCCAAACGCCCGTTCCACACCTCGGCGACGGGGGTGAGTCCCCAGGCCGATCGCTCCTGAGGATAGATTTTGATCTTTTTATCGGGGTGCACCACATCGGAGAAGAGCTGGCGCGGCGCGGCCAGAGCTTCGGTGACCATATCAGCCATATCGGTAATGAAGCGAGGGTGGGTGTTAAGGGCCGGTACCCGATGGAAGCCTGGAATTCCAGCCTCCTGGGCAATCTCCCGGTACTCCATGTCGATTTCTTGCAGGGTCTCAATGTGCTCGGAGACAAAGCTGATGGGTACCACGACCAGGTCTTTGACGCCTTGGTGGGCCAGCTGCTCGATCGCATCTTCGGTGTAGGGCTGTAGCCACTCCACTGGCCCTACCCGGCTCTGATAGGCCAGAGTGTGGGGGTTGGGGCGATCGAGCGCCTTCATAATCAGCTCGGTGCAGTGCTCGATTTCGCGCTGGTAGGGGTCGCCCGCCTCTTCGACATAGCTCACGGGTACACCGTGGGCACTAAAGAAAATGTGGGCCTGGTCGGGGTTTTCGAGTTTGTCTAGCTCTTGGGCAACCAGATCGGCCATGGCGGCGGTGTAGCCAGGGCGCTCGTACCAGGAGGGTATGGCGGTGTAGACAATGCGCTGTAGGGCCGGATCTTCGAGCCAGAGGCGCTCTAATAGGCGGAAGCTGGAGCCGCTGGTGCTGATCGAAAACTGGGGATAGAGGGGTAGCACTACCAGCTTTTCAATACCGTCGCGCTTAATCTGGGCGACGGCCTCTTCGGTAAAGGGGTACCAGTAGCGCATGCCAATGTAGATATTGGCTTCAGTGCCCTGGTCGGCGAGCACTTGTTTGAGGGCGTCGGCCTGTTCTTCGGTAATGCGGCGCAGGGGCGACCCACCCCCGATCTGCTGATAGTTTTCTTGGGACTGCTTGGCACGCGAGCTAGAAATTAACCAGGCCAGGGGTCGCTGCAACCAGGGAAAGGGCAGGCGAATAATTTCTGGATCGGCAAACAGATTAAACAAAAAGGGACGAACATCGTCGAGCTGTTCTGGCCCCCCTAGATTTAGCAATAAGACCCCGACACGACCCATGGCACTGTTGTGGTTCTAAAGTAGGTACTCATATCTGACCATATTCTACAAGCTGGATGAACGGTTTCCGACCCTGATGGCTGTCTCGACCTCTCTCGATCGCGCGATCGCCGCGCTAAATACCCGTTTCAAAGCGGCTCGTCTGGGCCTACAGGTGGAGTGCCGGGGCGATCGCCTCAGCCTGCGGGGTACCCTGCCGCCCCGCCCCGACAGCACCAAGAC
>NZ_JADEXE010000553.1 GCF_015207265.1 Nodosilinea sp. LEGE 07298
CGCCGTCGACCACCTCTTTGAACTCATCGCTTCATCAGGGTGCTCGCCCCCAGCTCTTTTACCGGGTTAATCCTGCGTCTCTGGAGGCTTTCTCATTACGCCTCTCTTGTTGCTGTGACTAGTTACGAACGTACCACTATTCAGCAACGCCCTGAAATTATTAAATGCTGCTTAACCATAGAGCAGCTGTAGCGTGATCTAGTTTAGATGTCGTGTTTTTCCTCGACATCGCCTAAAAACTCATGCCTTTTGCGTGGTTTGCACAGGTTTTGTTTAGGTTTTTTGAGTATTTATATAGAACTTTTGGTTGCTACTAAAGACTCTAAGCGAGCTTCTCTTAAAATGACTATTACTGACACTGTAGTAAATTACGACCTTCCAACCGCTGACCACAAGTCATCTTTTTGGCGTCGTCTGTTCATCGGTGGCCTTTGTTTGTCCTTAGGGACTGTTGCAGTTGGCGTTGGTGCTGCATCGATTACCTACCGTCTCACCCATCTGACCCTTTCAGGAGGGATGGTCAATGGTCGCACCGTCCGACTTCAGGCTCCGGTGGATGGCACTTTGGAAAACTTTTACGCCCGCCCTGGGGCAAAAGTCTCTGCGGGCCAGGTCTTAGCTCAGCTAGAGCCTTTGATGGCTGAGGAGCAACTGGCCAGTACCCCCGCACAGCTAGGCCAGGCATTAGATGTGAGCTTAGCCCAGCTCAGTAGCGCCCAAGCGACGTTGGCCATGCTTAGACAGCAGCTGCAAGATTTAAATCGCCAAGACCAGGTGCTACATGCGACAGGCCGACAGCTGTTAAGCCAGCAGGTTAGCTATCATCAAGCCGCTCAAGAGGCCGCGATCGCCCAAGAGAGAGAAGCCCGCGATAAATATGAACGTTACCGTTCACTATTAGACAAAGGAGCGGTTTCTGCCCAGCAAGTCAATGAGCTAGAAGCCGTGTGGCGATCTGCCCAGGCCGCCGTCCAACAGGCAATATCCGAGAGTGAAACCGCTGCGATTAATGCCAGTGCCCACCGCCAGGGAGCGACCGCCGTATCGAGCACCGATAACTTGCAGGCTCGCCAGCAGAATCTCATGCGGGCCATTCAAGATCAGACAGCTAAAATTCGAACTTTGACTGTGCAAATCCAGCAGCAGCGGCAGCAGCAGCAGGTTGCGGAAGAACGTTCGACCGAACGTTCGGCTGAGTTTGTGTCGATCGAGGCTCCCTTCGATGGAATTGTCTACAACACGTTTCACGATGCTGGGGAGCAAGTCAATCGACCAGCTGAGTTGATCTCCTTGCTCGACTGTAGTGATATGTGGATCGAGACCCTAGCGGTTACCGAACAAGCCTATCGTATTGACACTGAAAGCCCTGTGCGGGTCAAACTAGATGGTCAGTCCAACACCATCAATGGCAAGGTAGTTTTCATCGAAGCGGTTAGGAATGTCGATTTGGCGAGGGTGAGATCGGAGGCACTGCTACCAGCCCTCTCATCCGACTTAATTGGGCAACCCTTGGCTCGCATTCGCGTTCGTATTCCGGCTGAATTAATGCAGCGCGAAAACCGACAATTTTGTGGTTTAGGCCAATCAGCCCAGCTAACGTTTAGTACCCAATCTGGGGCCTAGAGCAGCCCGAATTGATTCAAAGTAACCGTCCTGGCGGAGCCGCTCCAGAGGGGCTAGGGGACATCTCTCTGCCCGACTCACATTTCTTTGCAGTAACAGCGGTAAGTAGCTAGGCGCATTTAAACATAAAACGTTCTAGCTGATAATTTCCAGCTTTACTACGCGCTTCCATGCCGTCAATGACGGTCATGGCCAAGTCATATTCGTTATCAAACATCTGACCGGCAAT
>NZ_JADEXE010000554.1 GCF_015207265.1 Nodosilinea sp. LEGE 07298
GTTAAAGACCGACTCGGAAGGGCGATCGCCTCCGAACCCCTCCACGAGCTACGAGTCGAGGGGTTGACCTACCGCTATCCAGGCGGTGGCGGCATCAGCAATATTAGTTTTACGCTTACCCAGGGCAGTTTGACGGTAATCACCGGACGAGTGGGGGCGGGTAAAACAACCCTACTGCGGGTGCTGTTGGGCCTTCTGCCTAAGCAGTCGGGCGCACTGTATTGGAATGGTCAGCCGATTCTCGACCCGGCAAATTTTTTGGTGCCCCCTCAGGCGGCCTACACACCGCAGATTCCCCAACTTTTCAGCGCCTCACTGCGGGAAAATTTGCTGCTGGGGCTGGGGGATGCTGTTGGCCCAGAACAGCTGGATCGGGCGATCGCCACCGCCGTTTTCGATCGCGATCTTGCGGCCATGCCCGACGGTCTCGATACCCTAATCGGCACGCGCGGTTTTCGTTTGTCGGGGGGCCAAAAGCAAAGGGCCGCCGCCGCCCGCATGCTGTTGCGTCAGCCCGCCCTGATGGTCTTCGACGACCTCTCCAGCGCCCTTGATGTCGAAACCGAGCAGAGCCTGTGGGAGCAGTTGTTTGGAGGTAAGCAGAACCGCGACAAACTTGGCTTTGTCTACCCGCCGACTTGTCTAGTCGTTTCTCACCGTCAGGCTGTCTTGCAACGGGCTGATCAGGTGATTGACTTAGAATCTGGGCAGGTTCGACTGGCTAGTCAACCGGCTGATTTTACCTAGACGGTGCTAAAGCCTGCGGGGCACTAGACCTGCACAACAAATCAGTTTTTTCGGTTAGTAACGTTATACCCTACTCTTCTTTAGCCTTTAGCAGCGCGATCGATCGCGTCAGCCGCGCCTGGGTTTGGGTCATCACCGGGCCGCTGAGTCGGGCTCTGGCCGAACCCAAAAATCCCAGCCCCATTACCAAGTTGCCTCCGGCTACAGCGCCAATGGCCTGCAACCACGACAGCCCCAGCAAATGCACCCAAACCACTCCGGCTACCTCAGCCAGCACCCCTGCCGTGGCCAGCATACCAACCCCGATCGCCAGCATGACGAAGCCGCCCAGCAGCCGCTGCTTTTCGTAGTTGGCCTCCTGCATGGCAACATCCAGGTGGATGTCGACCAGCACGGAACCCAGGCGCAGCACCCGCCGAACGTAGTCTTCGATTTGATCCCAGGTGGAGGTTGAGCTATTCACGCTTGCCTCCCAAACGCAGACCCAAAATGAACCCCAGCCCTAGGGCAATTAGCAGGCTGGTGCCCAGATTGCTGCGGGCTTTTTTCTCTAGCTCGGGCAGCATTTCGGCCTTGAGTTCTGCGATTAGGCGCTCGGTGCGAGACTCCAGATCGTTCAGCAGTTGGTCAACCGTGGAGGGCACGGTTTCCTCTAGAGCGCTGCTAATTTTGGCCGATATCCCGTTCTCTGAGGATGAGCTGGCAGCGGATAGACGGTCCTCTAAGAATTCGCCGACTTGGTCAGGCACCGCGTCCTGAATCTTGTTAACCAGCGACGCTGCTTTGCTGTCGGCACCACGGGAGGCTGTGTTTGAGATGGCCTCTGGAATGGCGCGGACGGGCTCAATGAGGCTGGCTAGCTCATTGAGGTGGCGGCGCACGAGGGTTTTGGTATGGTCTATTTCATCGCTGATGTAGTCTACAGCCCGCTCCAGATCCCCCTCCGTAGCCAGCAGGTTTTCTTCAATTAGCTGGGGCCACTCGGACAAAATCAGCGGCACCATGGCGTTGAATTGATGCTTAAAGGCTTTTTTGGCATGGGTAATCTTGCTTTTTTTTGCCATAGCTTCAGGCGATTCCCGTAGGGTGGGCTAAGGG
>NZ_JADEXE010000107.1 GCF_015207265.1 Nodosilinea sp. LEGE 07298
GCCCCTTTGAACAACTCAACGGTTTCCGCTATCACGACAACTGGGTGCGCAACCTGCTGATTGCCTCTTCGTTAAATGGCAGAAGGCCGTTGCCCAGGAAAGCCGACACAAAATAAGTTGGAACTAGGACCATTCAACGCAATGCCAAGCTTCAATCAGAGCTGATTGAAGACCTGCTCGATGTGTCGCGAATCTTGCGCGGTAAGCTCAACCTAAACGTGGCTCCGGTCAATCTGGTCAACAAAATTCGAGGAGCCATGGAAACGGTGCGACTGGCCGCCGAAGCCAAGTCCATCGATTTACAATTTACGGTTTTAGATTCTGCAGGAGAAAACGAGGACGAGCTAAACTCCTCCAGCACAGCGGCGCAGAGCCCTAGCCAAAATCCAAAATGTATGGTTTGGGGTGACTCTACACGACTACAGCAGGTGGTCTGGAATCTGCTCTCCAATGCGGTGAAGTTTACGCCTGCGGGTGGGCGGGTTGACATTCGTTTGTCATCGATCACGGGGGACTCGTCATGGGCCATTGATGATTCGTCTCTAGTCAGTACCGACAACCGAATAATTAATAACAACGAAAAAACCGCTAGTTACGCTCAAATCACCGTCAGCGACACGGGAAAAGGCATTTCGCCTGACTTTTTACCCCATGTATTTGACTACTTCCGCCAGGCGGATGGTACAACCACCCGAAAATTTGGCGGCCTGGGTTTAGGCCTGGCGATCGTGCGCCATTTGGTTGAACTGCATGGAGGAACCGTTAGAGCCGACAGTTTGGGGGAGGACCAAGGCGCAACCTTTACCATTCGGCTTCCCCTCTTGTCGGCTGCGTTACAGGTCAACCGGACGCGATCGCCCCAGCAGTCCCACGATTTGAACGGCATCAAAATCGTGGTGGTAGATGATGAACCCGACACCCGAGAATTGGTGGTATTTGTCTTAGAACAGCAGGGAGCCCAGGTGATCACCGCTACCTCTGCCCATGAGGCCCTGCTGGTTTTGCCCCAGGCCAAGCCAGATGTGCTGTTGAGTGATATTGGCATGCCAGAAATGGATGGCTATATGCTGATCCAGCAGGTGAGGGCGTTGGCCCCTGAACAAGGGGGGCAAGTTCCGGCGATCGCCCTGACAGCCTATGCGGGCGATACCAATCAACAACAGGTGATTGCCGCAGGCTTCCAAAGGCACATCTCGAAGCCCATTGATCCTAAAGTGCTGGTGCAGGCGATCGCTCAGTTAATTCATTCCCGCTAATTTTCACCATCAAGATACTTAAACCCTGTTCAACCGATCAGCATAGGTGTAGTGCGATCTATTGGTGTTGCTAGCTGGAGTGGGTTACCGAGGGAGAGTAGCCACTATCGACAAGAGATTCGCGCTAGCTAGTTGTGAAACGTTGCATCTTCTAAGCTCGTGTTGTAGTTGATTGATTGCGGCTTGCCGATCTGAATGTTGTTGGTTTCAAAGGCTTGGCGTACCCGCAGCCGAAACTCTCGCCCCACGATCCACTGCTGCATAGGTGCGGTCTTGAGCCATACGCGCACGAGCATGCCCGTGTGGGACAGATCATCAATACCCAGAACTGTAGGGCGTTCTGGCATGCGATCGCGCCATTCTGGCTCACTGTAGAGTTGTTCACACACCTGCCGCAAAACACTGAAAACCTGCTTAGGATCATTTTCGTAGGCAACCACAATTGAAAAATCGACTCGCGACCACAGGCGAGTTAGGTTGCTAACATCGGTGATGTTGCTGTTAGGAATGGTAATCAGCTGGCCCTCGCTGTTGCGCAGCTGAGTCACTCGCAGGTTGAGGTTTTCGACCAGTCCGCTTTTCTCCCCAATTTGAACTACATCGCCCACCGCAAACTGATCTTCAATCAAGATTAAGCAGCCGTTGACTAGATCTTTGACCAAACTTTGGGAACCAAAGGAAACGGCCAAACCAATCACAGCGCCTCCCGCCAAAATTGAGCCGGTAGGGATGTTAAATAAACTGAGTGTCCAAATAATTCCCACGATGACCAGCACCGAGGTTGTTAATCCCTTTAGGGCATTGGAGATCGTTGTGGTTCTCAGAGCAATGCGCTGCGATTCTCCTAACGGCAGGTAGGGACTGGTTTTCCAGGAAAGGGTTAAACGGTCGATCAGGCTGCTGCTGATGCGAATGGCTAAACTAATGCCAAACCAAAGGGCAATGAAGGCTAGAGGTGTTGCCCAGACGTAAAGGCTCCACCGCATCAAGAGGGGAACTATGGCCACAATGCGAGCAATGCCGACATACCACATCAGAATGAACACCCAGAACAGTGCCCATTTTAGAAACCTATTGACGTCTAATTGGCGCTGCACGCTAAATTGATGCTGCACGGTTGTGAGGAATTGCGATCGCATATTAGCCATTGCGCTTGCCTCAGGTTCTTCTCCTGCCATCCTTTCCGGTGGGGCAGTCGGTTTTGGCGGCACTTCCTCTGCGCTGGTTTCTAAGGATGTGCTGGCCGTGATTGCGGCTAACTGTGTTTGATACAGGCTCTCTAGGGTTTGCTGCCTGCGGGTTAACCTGCGGCGCAAAAACCAGATCACAGCACTGACCAGCAGCAACCCCAGCAAGATTTGCAACGCCTGCCAGATTCGTTGAATAATGACCTCTGGCGTGCCTAACTGTCTGAACCGAATTACCTCATCTTGAAGAATTGTTTGCCATTCCTGGGCAAGTTCGTCCAGGGTTTTGCTGTTGAAGTCAGCGTCAGGCTCGGTTACCGTTACGAGACGGATAGGGCGAGACGACTGATCGTCACTAATTTGAACAATGGGTTGATTGCTAAGCGTGGCGATCGTCACGGTTGGGACTTGTTGACTGGTATAAATTCGGTAAAAAACCCGCCACAAGCGCTCATTTACCTCTTCAGCGCGCACCTCAACCGGCAGCAGCCCCTCTGGAACGCTGTCTCGATTAAAAATCGTCGGTGAGGTGACCTCAAACAATTCTTTCCGATCTAGGGGCGATCTGATCGAGGCCGTTTCGTATTCTCCGTGCCGTCTGACCCCATTTGGCGTACTGAAGGCGCTATTGCCAGAGGCGGGTAGGGAGGGCAGCTGTCCTTGAGCGATCGCACCGCTACCGAGCACCAGCGCCAGTGTGATCAGGCCGATCAGCACCAACCGGACTGCTAAACGAAGGCATCGGTTAAATTGAACCATTTTGGAGGGAACGGGTTGAGCACCTAAATACTAAGGCTGTCTATGGCAACTGCGATCGCCGCTCAGAAAAACACTGCTAACTCTACGCAATGAATTAGCCCCGCAACCGCCCCAGCTCATTTCGCCAGGAGGCCACCAAGGGGTCGCTTTCCACCGCTTGCCCTGCCTGCTTGACCCGCCACTTGCGAATCGCCAGCTCATCCTGCGCCTGCACAATCGCAGCGGATGTGCGTCGATTGTGGTGGGGAATGGAGCGCGTTTTGAATATGCGATCGCCCTTCACCGCTTCATACTCTTCTGGCAAAATCACAGGTTCGCCCTCATCGGCCAGCTCCTCGCGAATCACCTGCCGCTCCCAGATGCCGCTCTGCCACAGCATCACTCCAACAATGAGGAAAAATGGGAAAAAGCCAATTAATCTCCAGGCACTATGGATGATCCACACGTGGAAGAAGGGTTCAACCATCCTAGGAGCCACTTCGGGCGTTGATGCTTGGGGTACCGGCTGCCCAGTGGTGATGAAAACAAACAAGCGCACCATCAGGCCAATGGCATTGTTGAGGAAATGCCCCGAAAACCCCAGCAGCCAGCCCCCCACAGGAGCCGCGTAGCGCAGCCAGCGACGGGTGGTCTGCCGAGCTAGCCCCAGCCCCAGGCCAAAGAGCCCGGTGAAGAGCGCGTGCCCCGCCAGGCCAAACAGCGAGAAGCGATCCCCGAGCTGAAGATACAGCGGCACGTCTCCGGCGATGACAAATTCTTGCAGCACGTACAGGGGCGCTTCGCACAGGTTAAACCCAATGCCGACCAGCGCGCCGTAGATAAAGCCGTCGCGAACATTGTCAAACTCAGCCCGCAGCAGCCAAAACAGCAGCAGCACGCCCAGGCCTTTGGTGGTTTCTTCCACCAGAGGCCCAGCCACGGGAGCGCCCAAAACCATCCCAGCATTGGAGCCAAAAATGGTCTGAAGGGCGGGATGCAGATCGATAAAACCGGCGATGGTGGTGAGGAGGAAGTTGTTGAGCGGCAGTGCCACTCCGGTGGCAATTAGCCCGCCCCACAGCAGGGCGATCGCGTAGAGCCATCTCGACTCGGGTTCGCGGCGATCGAGAAACCACACAATCGCCAGGGGCACAAGCGCCAGCAAAGCCGCCCCCGCCAGAGCGATGAAAAAGACCTGAAAACCACCCTGGGTTACCGCCGAAAATTCTTGGATGAACGATGACGCGCTGATGATAATCAGCACCAGTAGAACAACGACCAGAAAAGCGGCGTTGCGGGGTTTGTTTAAAGGCGAGCCGTACAGCAGACTGGCTCTATTGGGTAGGGTCATACGCGCCTCAGAATGGCAACAAAGAACCGATCCAGCTAGTTCTCGCAGTGGTGCCAATCTACGTAAAAGATGTCTTGGTAGCGGCCATCTGAGGTGACAATTTCCACGCACCGCCCCGAATTGCCCTCGATCCAAAATGACGCAACGGCAGCATTGGATATGCGCTCGTTGCGGCGATAGCTATACCCCCGCCGCTGCAATTCGGCCTCGGCTTGACCGGCCCTAGCACCCACCATGTCTTGCAGGGCGGGGGGAGCGGTATTGCTCACGGCGGGCGGATCGCCGCGATCGCAGTCAGCCGTGCCCCCGGTATAGGCCAGAGAAACGTAGCGCCCCTGCTCGGTTCTCACCGTAATGCACTGCCCTGTGCTCGACTGAGTCCAGTAGCTATAGACCGCATCGTCGGAACTCTCGGCCCAGCGATAGGTATAGCCCCGCTGCTGCAATTGAACTTCTCCATCGCGCCCGCGCACATTTACCAAATCGTTAAGCTCACGCACAGAATCGCCAGCATTCTGAGCCTGGGCATTGCAGGTCGCTGCGATGATCAGCGAACTCACCACCCCAGCAATTACTTGATGCAACTTCATACAGATTACCTATCAGGATTAGTAGTCCCGCTGCGCGGGGTTCAACATGAAGAATCGCTAGGGTGTCAGCGTTGCAGTCGTCCCAAACGGCGGGGTTAAATCTGCCATTCCGGACTGGATAAATCAGGGGTTGCCGAACACCGGTATGCGTTAAACAGTGAATACCTGTAGCAGGGGCAAATGGTCGTGCCCCTGCCCCAATTCAGCCGCGCCAAAAATTGTTCACCCGTTACAGAATGGCAACGGAAAGCTCAAAGGGCACCGTGCGATTGCTGTCGCGATCATTTCCCATCAGATAGACGCGAACGGTGTAATCGCCGCTCCGGGGCAGCGTAACGGTGCCGTCATTACCCGACATTGAGCTGTTGTAGAGTGCCCGACTGCTGCCCGGTGCCAAAATGTTGAAATAGGCGACTCCATCGGTGATCAGCGAAACCGTCATCGTCTGCCCCGCCCGGGCACCCAAAATGTAGTCGTGGTACTGGTCGCCTACGACCGAGGAACTCATATAGGCATTGTCGTTACCAGAGGAAAAATGGACGACCGTGTGCGCCTGAGCTAGCGACGGTGCAGCGCTAGCCAGGGTGAGGGATGTAGTGATTGCGGCGGCGGCCAGCATTTTGTAGGCAGTAGCTCGGGCAAAATTTCCCATAAACTAATTTCTCCGTTGCAGTGATGCAATAAATTGACAGTTTTTTGTCGTTGTAAATCGCAAATCGAAAACCAGGGTTTAGCTTGATCAATTAATAGCCAGAGTTTATGTCTTCAAAGGGCTCCTTCATCCACGTTGGAGAAATAGTAGTTATAAAATTCATCGCCCGTCACTCGGTTGATGACGACAAGTTGCTTGGTGTTCTCGTCGTAGATCACGCGAACCTGATCGTCCTCTCCAGTAAATGTGCTGCCCGAGGTGCGCTCTAGATAACCATGAAAGAAAAATTCTCCTCCCTCTGAAATTTGAATCACGACAGTGTTTCTGTCGATTACCGTCATGTAGGTGACAGGGTTAGAAGATTGAGCAATGACTGCGGAAAAATGCTTCAATCCCTGGGCCTGAGCAGCAGCCATCGACCCCAGGCCAATCCCGAAAAGACTGGTTGCAATCAACGCAGAAAAGACGGTCAGCTTTCTAGCAATGTGTTTCACGATGCTTAACCCTTACCTATAGATCTCATTGGTTGTCTCCAAAAAGAAATCGTAAATCTTTCAGCATAAATCCAGCGGAGCAAGAGACGGACTCATCCATTGCACCCGCGAGAACTTTTCCAACAATTTAGCAAGAGCTCAACCGTTGGAAAGTATGACGATTTTTCTTGAAATGATCGACGGGACTATACCAACACTTCAACCAGTTTCATGTGTCGGAAAAACTGAGTTGTGTGCAAAGAGAAAAGGCGTAAATTTTGCCCCTCATATAAAATATGAAGACACTTATACACTGCTTCTAGAGAAAAAGTCAACTCTTTGAGGGGGCGAGGTAAACGCGTGCTCACCTTGCCCTGGCTATGATTTTGGTGAGATTAAGCATGATCCTAGCCTAGTTTAAGGCGTTTCGCCTTCTTGCCAAATCTGGCATCAAAGGGTTAACCAGCTTTGGTCAGTCCTCCCTCAAGCTCGCCGTATTACCAAGGCTCTGGGAAACATCAACCTTCTTCACAGCTGCCAATACTCACCCAGCTGGTTGATCCATCTTCCCAATGCTCTTTCTTCCAGATCGGGGCGTTGTGCTTGAGGGTGTCGATCGCATACTGACAGGCCGCAAAAGCCTCAGCCCGGTGGGGGCAACCCACAGCCACCAGCACGCTGATGTCGCCCACCACTAGCTTGCCAGTGCGGTGGTGAATCACCACGCGGGTGGCGTCGGGCCAGGTAGCGCGAATTTGGGCGGCAATTTGCTTGAATACCTCCAGGGCCATCGGTTCGTAGGCCTGGTACTCCAGCGCGACGACAGATTTACCCTCGCTGTTGTTGCGCACCATGCCGCTCATTACCACCACGGCTCCGTTGGCAGAGTCATCAGCCAGGGCGTAGACATCCTCCAAAGACAGGGGGGCAAAGGTGACCCGCAGGCTGCCGACGGTGGTGTCTACAGAAGGCCCGGAGGTAGCAAGCTGCATAAAGAACTCATAAAAAACGACAGAGGCGGCACCGACTTAACAAAAATTCGTCTACCGTGATGGCGGTGACGCCGAGCAGGTGCCCATCCCTAAAATTTATACCCGGAAAGGATCAGGGCTTGGCTAGTGTTGAGGCCGACATGCTCTGTCGCCATTGCCTTGCATTATAGGGTGGCCCTGCTGCTTAGGTCTTAGTCGAGTGGAGGTATACCGTGGTTGATCTATCGGTCTGTCAAGTTACATCGGCGGGTGACCTAACGCGATCGCTCTGGCACCTACTCAATCTACTTATGCAGCCGAGCATCGTGCTGCCGGTGCTAGCCGTCATGATCGCCGCCCCCTGGGTTGTACGGCCCCGACGGTGGAAACGCCGCGTCAGCCTGGCGGGGGTCATGCTGCTGCTGTTGTACAGCCTGGGCCTGTCTCCCCTAGGGGCTAAAGTAGGTGGTAAAGGGCTAGCCCTGCTGATTCCCCAGGATAATGGCCAGACGGCCGATGCAATTGTCATCCTGGGTCGGGGAGAAAACTTTCGCCCCAGCCGGGTACAGGTGGCCGCTGAGCTTTGGCAGCAGCAGCGATCGCCCCTCATATTTGCCAGCGGGCGCGGCGACGCGATCGAAATTGGCCAAATGCTAGAGGCCGCCGGGCTGCCAGCCGCCGCTATTGACGGCGAACCCTGCTCGGCCACCACTAACGAAAACGCCCTATTCACGGCGGCTCTGCTGCAACCCCAGGGCATCAGGCGGCTAATTTTGGTCACCGACCCGCCGCACATGGCGCGATCGCTACTCACCTTTCGCAGCCTGGGGTTTGAGGTCATCCCCCACCCCAGCCCGGTGCCCAACGGCCTAAACAATCGCAAACGCCAATTCCTAGTGCTGCGCGAATGGGCCGGCCTAATCGGCTACGGCATGATGGGCCGCTATTTTGCGCGAGAAACCGGGGAGCCAGGGTTTGGGGTGAGAACAGGGTAGGTGCGTGGATGAGTAGATGGGTAGATGGGTAGATGGGTAGGTGGGTAGGTGGGTTAGATGGGTAGATGGGTAGATGGGTAGGCGATCACCCACTCATCCGCTCATCCGCTCATCCACTCATCCACTCATCCACCCTTATCCCCCACCCCAATCAAATACAGCAGGGCCATACGCACGGCGACGCCGCTGGTCACCTGGTCGCCGATCAGGCTCAGGGTGGGGTCATCCATGACATCGGAGCTGATTTCGACGCCACGGTTGACGGGGCCAGGATGCAGCACTTTGACGGTGGGCTGGCAGGGTTGCAGGCGATCGCGCGTAATGCCAAAGCCCTGGTGGTACTCGCGCAGGCTGGGCAGCAGGTGCTGGGTCATGCGCTCCTTTTGCAGGCGCAGGGTCATGACAAAATCGGCATTCTCTAGCGCTGGGGCCAGGGTGCTGTGCTGAATAATGGCGCGGGGAATTGCGATCGGCGATTGGGTGGCGAAGGCGTCGGCAAAGCCGGGAGGCAGCAGGGTCGGGGGTGCAGCCAGGTGCACCTCGGCTCCGCAGGCGGTGAGGCACCACAGGTTAGAGCGGGCCACGCGGGAGTGCAGAATGTCGCCCACTAGGGCAATTTTTTTGCCCGCCAGCAGCGAGGCGGTGGGTTGATCCGGATTTAGGGTCAGGCCCAGCGTGAATAGATCGAGTAGGGCCTGGGAGGGGTGGGCGTGCAGCCCATCACCGCCATTGAGCACGCCGACTCCCGTTTGCAGCCGGTCCATCTCGGCGGCGATCGCCCCCGGCACTCCCGACTCCTGATGGCGAATCACCATCAGGTTGGTGCCCATGGCCAGGTATGTCTTGGCGGTGTCTAGAATGGTCTCACCTTTAGTCAGCGACGACGTGCCGGGGGCAAAGTTGAGCACATCTGCTGACAGCCGCTTGGCGGCTAGTTCAAAGCTGCTGCGGGTACGGGTGGAGGGCTCAAAAAACATGTTGGTGACCACCAATCCCTGCAGGGCGGGCACCTTACGGGTGCGGCGCGACAGCACTTGCCAAAAGCTCACCGCCGTTTCCATCACCGTTTCTAGCTCTGCTGCCGTAAAATCGGCCAGCGACAGTACGTGTCGTCGATTCCAGGAAGCACTTGCCATGACCCGTTGTCTCAACCCCGTTCAATACCGTCCTCACCATACCTGGCTCAGGGCCTCAGGAATAAGTTTTGGGACAGTCTTTGGAACAATTTCTCTGGCCTTTTTGGGGTTACTCGGAGGGTGCGCTGGGGCGACAGGCGGAACATCGGCGATCGCACCAGATGCGGCTAGCTCTACCGAAGCCGCGATCGCCACCCCGTTTCAATCTATAGAATTGGCCCCCAGCTCCGCCGATGCGTTGGTCAGCGCCAACCGCATCGTGCAGGCCAAGGCCCGTCGACTGGTGGTACCCACCGACCCAGTTGCCGTAGATCTCTACACCCTCGACGATCGCTGCGAAAACTACCAGCGAGAGCCCATTCTCGTGCCCCGCCCTCAAAGCATGGAAACCGCCGTTGCCCTCATCATGGCTGAACAGGCCATCCCAGAGCTGACCCTTTCCGGCTACCGCACCCGCTTTGACCCCGAAACCAAAACCGTCACCATCGACCTGCGCGTGGCTCGCACCTCGCGGCGGGTGCTACAGTCGCTGTCGGTGTGCGAACAAAAAGCGCTGCTCGGCAGCTTACGCGAAACGCTGATCAACCAGCCCGACTGGAAAATCGAAGCGGTGACGTTCACGAACCGAGGCAACCCCCTGGTGCCGTGAATTCAAACCCTGCATTCCGCAGGGTTGTCTAGCTGGGTTTGGGGACTACTTGGGTAGCCCCAGCACAGAACACGGAGTCTGGGAGTCTAGCTGCTGCACCAGCTTGTGCTTAGCCGAATGACAGCCCACCAGCAGCACTTCGGCCCCAATCTCTTGGGCCACCTGGCTGAGTTCGGTTGCCACCTGGCCGACTCGCAGGTGGGCGTTGAGCGACCCGCGCCACTCACTGGCCAAACAGCGGGCCTGCCAAAGAATGCGATCGGCATTGGCGATGGTTTTGGGGCGAGTTTTATCAACTACGTAAACAACATGTACATGCACAGGGTTAGGCTTGGCCAAACGGGTTTGGTGAGCTACACACAGGGCAAGATCGAGGGCAGCCTGGCTGCGGGCCGAACCGCTGTAGCCCACCACAAAATTGATAGTTTGCTCGTCTATATTAGGGCCTGTAATGGGCGGTTTGGGCCGCAGAAGTAGAACAATTTTTTTAGCTAGATCGCGGCGACCCAGGGCCGCCTCTAACCGCATAATCATGGGCTTGATCGCAGCCTCGGGAGAAATCTGAGGGGCGATCGAATGGGACTGCCTTAGTGGGGCAGTGGCGCGCGATTTGAGCTGCATGAGACCCTCCTGGAGCCTAATCATGGACAGCGAACAAGCCGTGTTAACACGACTTAGGACACTGAAACAATCAACGCATTAGCGTAAATGGTGATAGTTCAGTCTCCCTCAATGCCGACGAGGTTAGCTGACGGGCTAGGGTTGAGAGATACCCTTTTCCGATTACCCTTCATGGGGGTTTAAGAAATCGGAAACACGCCCCTTTACTTGGTTCCCCCGCTCTAGCTGTTAGGAAAACTAGATTAGGCTGACTTGTTCGATGTCTAAATTGTAGAAGGGAAAAACAACAAGCGTCAACGGATGCTTTACATTGCGTGACTATTTGTATCGCTTAATACAGTCACTATTGTTGGGTAGATGTTTTTATTTTTTGGGTGAAATTACAAACTCAAGTAAAAAGAATTAATCCACTAGAAAATGCGTTTTCAAAAAACGTTTTTTTGCTTAAGCATCTTCCGTTAGAAGTATTTTTGAAGATTTTGAAAATATCCGTGAGGCTGCGATCGCAGCCCCTCAGTCTAGCAATAGCGCTGGGTTAGCTGGTCAAGCTGCTCCAACTCATCAGTAGTCAATTGCCAACCCAGTGCGCCAGCGTTTTGCGCCGCCTGGCGGGCATTTTTAGCACCAGGAATGGGCATTACATTGCCCTGGGCTACCAGCCAGTTGAGGGCCACCTGGGCAGGGGTGCGGTCTCTTTTTTCACCGATCTCCTTCAATGCCCCAATCACGGGCATCAGCTTGGTGAGACCGCTCTGGCTAAAGCGGGGGTCGAGCCAGCGGGCTCCAGCGGGTTTGAGGTCGGCCTCTGGCGTATACTTGCCCGTCAGCAAGCCCTGGGCCAGGGGACTGTAGGCAAGAATTGTGACCCCTAGCTCTCTCGCCGTGTCGATGATGCCATTGGTCTCAGGCTTGCGGTGGAGCAAGGAATACTGCACCTGATTCACTGCTAGGGGCACGCCCTGCTCGGCCAGGTAGCCGTGGGCTTCGCGCATTTGGGTGGCGGAGTAGTTGCTCACCCCCACTGCGCCGATGCGGCCCCGCTTGACCTCCGCCGCTAGGGCCTGCATCAGGTCTTTTTGGCTGAGCAGAAAACTCACCGGCTGATGCACCTGGTACAGCGCCACCGAGGCCACCTGGAGGCGATCGAGGCTGGCCGCCAGGGCATCGGCGACAGATTGCTTCGAAAAGCGCCAGGGCAGTGGAAAGTATTTGGTGGCCACGACGGGTGGCTGGGCGGCCTGCTGAGGACGCTGCTGCATGAAGCGGCCAATTAGTCTCTCAGACTGGCCAAAGCCATAGATCTCGGCGGTGTCGAACAGGGTAAGCCCCGCATCGAGGCAAGCGTCGAAGGCAGCGCTTAGGTCGCTGTCGCTGTAGGCCTTGCCGTAGTCCCAGAAAAGGGAGTCGCCCCAGGCCCAGGTGCCCACGCCCAGAGCCGGTACAACCAGGCCACCGGGGCCAAGGGTCACGGTTTGCAGATTGGCGATCGGGGACATAGGCTAGGCTCCGGCAGCAGGAAAGATAACAACGTTATTGTAAACTTTGGTAAAGAGCTTTCAGAATCATCCCCAAGGAAGAACCTGTCATGACCCGCCGCCGTTTTCTGCAAGCCGCTTTGGGTGTTTGCCTGGTGTGCTTGAGCTGGATTGTTGCTCCTCTGCCTGCGCTGGCCCTGGGAGGCGCTCAAATTCCACTGGGCGATCCGGCTCCCGAGTTCACGCTGCCGACCAACGCCGGGGCTGGGGAAATTTCGCTAGCCGACTTTCGCAACCAGTGGGTGGTGCTGTACTTTTACCCTCGCGACTTTACCTCCGGCTGCACTATCGAGGCCCAGCGGTTTGAGCGCGACATTGCTGAGTACAAGGCTCGCAATGTTCAAGTCATCGGTATTAGCGCCGACAGCGTTGAGTCTCACGCCGAATTTTGTGATGCTGAGGGGCTAGAGTTTCCGCTGCTGTCTGACCCCAGGGGAGCGGTCAGCAAGGCCTATCGATCGTGGCTGGGAGCGATGTCGCTGCGGCACACCTATATCATTGGCCCCGACGGTACTATACGGGCGCGTTTTTTGGGCGTGCAGCCGGTGATTCACAGTCGAGAGGTGCTGGCCAAGCTGGATGAGTTACAGGCGGGTTAGAGAGGGTTTAGGGTTTCGGGTCTCGGGTTTAGGTTAAACCGTACACGCAGCCCCCCCACTGATCGCTGTCTTAACCGCTACTGCGCGAATCTCCTGGGTACAGCAGCAGCAAAGATTGTGATCTGCCCTACATTTCAGCAGCATATTTGGGGTTTAGCCCTGACAGTCTGCTGAGACAACGCATTGAAATGGCCCTGGGGAAATAGAATCTAAAACGGTGATACAGTTTCGATCTTTCACTCGGGCTTTGACTCGGGCCACTCTAGGGGAAATGGGCGCATGAAATCGCTTGGACGACATATTTTAGTTGAGTTCTTTGGCTGTTCGTCAGACATTCTCAACGACGTGCCGCTGATTGAGAGCAGCATGGTGGGCGCTGCCGCCGACGCCGGGGCGACGGTGATTAGCTCGGTGTTTCACCACTTTTCGCCCTTTGGGGTGTCGGGGGTGGTAGTGATTCAAGAGAGCCACCTGGCGATTCACACCTGGCCCGAGTACCGCTATGCGGCGGTAGACCTGTTTACCTGCGGCGACACCGTCAACCCCTGGATTTCGTTCGATAAGCTCAAGCTGGCTTTTAAGGCCGACTACGGCTCAGCCCTTGAGATGAACCGGGGCCAGCTCGAACTGCTGGAGCGCATCGACGTTGACCTGGGGGAACTGCGCGATGAGGTGACCAACAGGCTGATCACCCCCAAACAGAGCCGCAGCGTCTGGTTTACCGACAAAAACGACGACATTGCCCTGTCGATTCGCCACAAGGGCGATCGCGTTTTTCGTGAAAAGTCGCCCTACCAAACCGTTGAAATCTTCGACACCTTTGCCTATGGCAAAATGCTCACCATCGACAACATGGTGATGTGCAGCGAAAAGGATGAAAATGCCTACCACGAGATGATCATCCACGTGCCGATGCTGCTCAACCCCAGCTTTAGAAACGTGCTGGTGATCGGCGGCGGCGACGGCGGCAGCGTGCGTGAAATTTTGCGCCATCCCCAGGTCGAAAACGTCACCATGGTTGAAATTGACGAAGCGGTGGTGCGGGCCTCGAAGGAATTTTTGCCCTCGCTATCCGGTGCGCTAGAAGACCCCAAACTCGACCTCCGCATTGAGGACGGCATTGCCTTTGTGGCCAACGCCCCCGACGCTAGCTACGACCTGATTGTGATCGATTCTTCCGATCCGGTGGGGCCATCGGAGGGGCTGTTTAGCACAGCATTCTATGAGCAGGTATATCGCTGCTTGAAGCCGGGTGGTGCGATCGCCGCTCAAAGCGAATCACCCCGGTTTAACCAACGGGCCTTCGTGGATATTCACCACTGCCTCAAGGGCATTTTTGGCGACGAGAATGTGTTTTGCTACCTGGCGTTTATTCCCACCTACCCGACGGGCATGTGGAGCTTTAACTACGCCACCAAGGGCGCGGCCCACCCGATTCAGGGCATGGATGCGGCGAAGTCGGAGGGTTTTGCCGCTGAGCACGCTTTGCAGTACTACAACGTGGGTATGCACCAGGCGGCCTTTGCCCTACCCACCTTTGTACAGACTATGCTGAAGGGGTAGAGGAAATTGTTGGAGATAGGAGAGGCCAGGCTTCTCCTATCTCTTAGATTCTGCATTGCTAACAGTAGCTAGGTCTGGCTAAATGGATTGGTTACGGTGAGGCGATTTTCAATATTCAACCCATCGTGCATGTCTTCGCTGTAGAGAATAATTGCGCCAGTATTGAGTGCAGCAGCGCAGATAAGGCTATCCCAAAATGAAAGTTGATACCGGGTTCGCAGAACCGAAGCCTGAAGCAAAATTTCTTTAGACAGATGCGTTACCCGACAACGCTTGTAGAACGCTGTAATGACCTTTGAAATTTGTGCCTCGCTAAAGCTGGCCTTTTGGAGCAAGTTTTTACAAACTTCGTTGATCACCTGGGTGCTAACTAACAGGTCTGGTTCCGCAACAATAGCTTTTGCGATTTGATGCTTAGCCTCATCTTGCCGACGGTTGAAAGCGTAGAGCCACACATTGGAATCGACAAAGCAGCTGTGAGGCTGTACTACATTATCGGTCATAGAGGTCTTCGCGGGTTTTGGGCATGAAGTTGTCGATGTCGAGGGGATGCTCAAGCAAGTTTGCAATCATGTCTTCTTCTTCGAGGATAGAGGGCTCGGGCATGAGCAGAATGACCTTTACCTGAGCACTGTTGCCAAAGGTCTGCTGGTATTGAGGAGGGATCGCGATCGCCCCGTTCTCAATCTTGGTTTCAAACTCAACTGCCTGCATGCAATTCTCCCGCCAGTTCAGTACCGTTAACTCTACGCTATCGCTAGTATCTGCTCTATGACTACCTCAACCGCCAATCTGCACAACTTTGACCCCAGCGGCGTGGGCCTCGACAACGGCAACCTCTACGGACTGCCCTACGACTACGACACGGCGGGCATCATTGTCTTTGGCCTGCCCTGGGAGGTGACAGTGTCGTACCACCAGGGCACCGCCCAGGGGCCGCGACGGGTGCTGGAGGCGTCCCCCCAGCTCGATCTGTACGATCGCGACAATCCCGACGGATGGCGGCAGGGCATCTACATGCCGCCGATTCCGCAACACCTGTACGATCTCAATGTTCAGGTGCGGGAGGCGGCCAATCGCGTCATTCAGGCTACAGAGGAGGGGATTGCGATCGCTACCCAACCCCTGCTTCAAACCGACCTAGACAATGTCAACCACGCCTGCGAACAAATGACCGGCTGGCTCTACGCCCAGTCTGCCAACGCCCTTGAACAGGGCAAACGAGTGGGGGTAATCGGCGGCGACCACAGCGTGCCGCTGGGGTACCTACAGGCCTTGGCCGATCGCCACGCCGACTTTGGCGTACTGCACATTGACGCCCATGCCGACCTGAGAAAGGCCTATCAGGGCTTCCGCTACTCCCACGCGTCGATTATGTTCAACCTGCTGGAGTTGCCCCAGGTTAGTCGGCTGGTGCAGGTGGGCATTCGCGACCTGTGCCACGACGAGGTGGCGCTGATCCAGCGTTCTGAAGGACGCATTGTTACCTACTACGACGCCGTGGTGAAAGAAAACACCTACCAGGGAATGCCCTGGATGCAGCAGTGTGAGGCGATCGTGGCAGATTTGCCCGAAAAGGTTTACGTTAGCTTCGATACCGATGGCCTCGACCCAAAACTGTGCCCCAATACCGGCACCCCTGTCCCCGGCGGGCTAGAGCTAGAGGAAGTCTTTTGTCTGCTGCGCCAGGTGATTCGCAGCGGACGGCAGATCATCGGTTTTGACCTGTCGGAGGTGGGCGACGGCGAGTGGGATGGCAACGTGGGGGCCAGGGCTGTTTATAAGCTCTGCTGCCTAATGGGGCTAGCGAAGGATTGACCATAACGCCATTTGGTTGATGCCTATATTGGCCCTACACCGGCTCTACACTGGGTGGAAGAAAAATGAGGCTCCCAGAATGACGAAGGTAGAGAGCAGCAGCACCCCCTCTAGCCAGTTTGATTTGCCATCCTGGCTAATCAGGTTGACCACCGCAACGGCAATAACCACTGCGATCGCCTCAAAAGGGCCAAAGTTCAAGTCCATCGGTTGGCCAATCAACTGACCCACAATCACCAGCAGAGGGGCTACCAGCAGGGCCACCAGCAGACTCGACCCCATCGCGATCGACACCGCCAGGTCCATATTATTTTTCACCGCCATGCGCACAGCGGTGACATACTCCGCCGCACCGCCCACCAGCGGCAGCAAAATCACCCCGGTAAATAAGTCAGTCAGCCCCAGGCTACGGGCAGTTTCTTCCACCGCCCCCACAAAAATTTCTGACTCAATCGCCACGCCTACCGTGGCGGCCAAAAGCACGCCAATCCAGAGCCACAGGTTGGGCTTTTCGCCCTCACCGTGCTCGCCCTCACCGTGGCCACCCTCAAAATCGCTGACCCCAACGTCGTAGAGGTAGCTGTGGGTCTTGAGCGAAAAGAGCAGCGTTAGCCCGTAGACCAAAATCATCACCGCAGCGACCGTTAGCGAGAGCCGGTTAATAGCGACCGGCTCTACGATATTAGAGGTGTTGATCACCATGGCGGGCAGCACAATTGCCGTCACCGCCAGGGCCATCGTGCTGCCATTAATGCCGGCCACTTTGCGATTAAACTCTTGCTCTTTGTAGCGCAGCCCGCCAAAGAACATCGAGAGCCCCAGCACCAGCAGCAGGTTGGCCAACAGCGAGCCGGTAATGCTGGCTTTTACAATGCCAATCAAGCCTGCTTTGAGGGCAACTAGCGCAATAATCAGCTCGGTGGCATTGCCAAAGACAGCATTGATTAAGCCGCCAATGGTAGGGCCTGTCACTACGGCTAGCTCTTCGGTAGCGGTACTCAGCCAAATCGCCAGAGGCACAATGGCCAGTGCTGACAGCCCAAATACGGTTAGGGCACCCCACTCCAGCCGTTCTGCTGCGATCGAAATGGGAATGAAGAGCAGCATACCGAGAGAGACAACATTTTTTACCGACATAGATAACCAGCTCAAGGAATTAGATGGACACTGGGGCTCGCTACAGCGACGGTACCACGACCCTGTGGAACAAGGGCGAAGACGTTCTGGTTGAAGTTGACAATACCGTGGTGCTGTCAGATTGCACAGCCCAAAACTAGCCCAGAACCAGTGGTTAAGCCAGCAGCAGCGCCATTTGCTCTTGGCTCTGCACGTTGCCGACTACCCGACGCACCGGCTCTGGTGATACCTGAATCAGGGTTGGCGTGGCGGAAATATAGGCCGCCTCGGCTTCGGCGGGGTGGGTGGTAACGTCAATGACCTGTAGCGTGTAGGAACCGGGCAGAGTTGATTCTAGGGTGGTGTACAAAAACCTCAGCATTTTCTCAGTGGCAACGGTGTCAGCTCCACTGACAAACAGCTTAAAGCAGTGGGGCTGGGGTAGCGCGCTATCGAGAACATCGGCTGGTAAAGGTTCTTCTGAGCGCCCAGTAGCCTGCTCAACTTGAATGATTAGATCGTGGCACTCCCACAGCTGAGGAAAGGTGGGCCGGTACGACTCAATGAGTGCCACAGAACATTCTTCGGCGCTGCTGTAGTTGGGCTGCCACTGTAAGCTACCTAGGCCAAACAGCGCGTTAAGCAGGGGCTGAAACCGCAGCGCCCGAGGGTATGCCTCAGCCACCATAACTGGAGTCTGAGTCTTAGGGTTGACCCAGCGGTCTACGGTGGCTGTAAAGCAGGGCAGCAAAAAGTAGGGCGGCTCGGCCAATCCCAGGTGAGTTTGCAGCGTGGCGCACAGGTCTAGATGCCAGTGGGCGCGCTTTTGTTCGTCTAGGCAGTAGACACAGTCGCCCCCTGGGGTAAATAGGGCAATGCCCTTAAAACTGGGGGCAACCGAGTCAGGCATGGCGACGTTAGACACGACCTCGCAGCATTTGGGCCATTTCATTTTGCCTGGGCGACATTTCCAGCGCGGTCTCTTCGGTAATCCGCCCCGACTCGTAGAGAGCGTAGAGCGACTGGTTCATGGTACACATGCCGTCGAAAGTACATTTGGGAATCAGCGCTTCGACTTCATCGAGCTGGCCCCGCAGAATATAGTCTTTGATGGCGTCGGTGTTAATGAGAATATCGTGGAAGGCGGCCCGCTTACCGTCGGTGGTGCGACAGAGCCCCTGGGCAATGACCGCTACCAGCGACTCGGCCAGGGATACCCGCACCGGGGCCTGCTGCTCAGGTTCGTAGAGGTTGAGAATCCGCTCTACGGTTTTGACGGCGCTGTTGGTGTGCAGGGTACCCATGACCAAGTGGCCGGTCTGGGCAGCTTTAAGGGCGGTGTTGACGGTTTCTTTGTCCCGCATTTCACCCACCAGAATGATGTCGGGGTCTTCCCGCAGAGAGGCCTTGAGGGCGTTGTCGAACTTTTGGGTGTGCATCCCCACTTCCCGCTGTTTGATCAGCGATCGCCTGCTGGTGTGCACAAATTCTACCGGGTCTTCAATGGTGATGATGTTTTTGGGCATTTCGGTGTTGACGTAGTCAATCATCGCCGCCATGGTGGTCGATTTACCTGAACCCGTCGGCCCGGTGACTAGAACCAAACCCTTGTGGTAGTGGCACACATCCCTAAAGATGGGCGAAAACCCTAGTTGGTCGAGGGTGAGAATTTTTACCGGAATCAAACGCAGCACCATAGCCGGGCCACGCAATGAATCAAAAATGTTAATCCGGATTCGGGTGAAGTCGTACTGGGCCGCCCCGTCAAAGTCGAGGGTGCGACGAAACTCCTGCACTTCGTCAGGCTTAAGAATTTCGTCGAGCCAGGCAAAGAAGGTCGCTTCGTCGGTGGCTGGGTACTCGGTGGGGGAAATATCGCCGCGATCGCGGAACCGAGGTATTTCACCCACTCCTAGGTGAATGTCAGAAAAGCCCTTATCAAAGGCCTCTCGCACAATTTTTTCGAGGGTGAGCCCGCTGCTGACCTTAAGGGTTTCAGCCGCCTTGGGCATAGGGGGCGGTGAGGCCGGTCGATGGCGAGCCTGGCCCGGAGCTGGTGGTTGCCCGGCTGGGGCTGACGCTGGAGCCGGAGGAGCCTGGCCTGCTGGAGGAGCCTGTCTTGCCGACGCTTGAGCCTGGCCAGCTGCCGCCTGGGCGGCGGCTTGACCAGCCGTGCGGGCGGCCGCTTGGGCACGGGCCTGAGCAGAAGCCTGGGCTTGGGCCGTTGACTGGGGAGGCC
>NZ_JADEXE010000108.1 GCF_015207265.1 Nodosilinea sp. LEGE 07298
AGCCGCACTTCGGACACCGGATAACGCCGTCGGGCCAGCGCAACGTCCGAACGCTGTCGTAGCACTTGGCCTCTTCCAAAAGGTGTGTCAGGGTTAGCATGAGATCGCAGAGCAGGTGCACTTTAGTGTTCAGCCTAGCGAATACATCATCTGCTTGCAGGTCACCTCCCTGAAACACCTATTGAGCCAACCTCAAACTCCTGGCTAGCCAGACTGGAGCTTCTCTAGTTCTGCGCGGGCAGGAGTTATTTGTTGCGGGCACAGACAATGGCGTTGCCCTGGCCCAGCGTTTGGTGCAGGCTCTAGAGCCCCTGTGGAGCCAGGGGCAGCCGGTGACCAGCGCCGACATTATGACCGCTCGCCAGGCCCTCGATACCGATCGCATTGACGAACTTCAGGCCATTCACCAAGATGTCGTTGCCCGCACTCGCCGAGGCGAAGTAATCCGAGCCAAGACCTTCCGCCAAAAGCGTTATGTTAAGGCGCTACGCACGACCGACATGGTGTTTTGCATTGGCCCGGCGGGCACCGGAAAAACTTTTCTGGCTACCCTGGTGGGGGTACAGGCCCTGCTCAACAACGAGTTTGAGCGGCTGATTCTGACTCGACCGGCGGTGGAAGCTGGCGAGCGACTGGGCTTTTTGCCCGGTGACCTGCAGCAAAAGGTCAACCCCTATCTGCGCCCCCTCTACGATGCACTCCACGAGTTGGTTGACCCTGAGAAAATTGCCAATCTAATGGAGCGGGGCATTATTGAGGTGGCTCCGCTGGCCTATATGCGGGGTCGCACCCTCAACAATGCCTTTGTGATTATGGATGAGGCTCAAAATACGACTCCAGGCCAGATGAAAATGGTGCTGACCCGGCTGGGATTCAAGTCGCGTATGGTGGTAACGGGTGACGTAACCCAAACTGACCTACCCAGCGACCAAACCTCAGGTCTAGGGGTAGCCCAAAAAATCTTGCAGGGGGTCAATGGCATTGCCTTCTGCCAGCTCAACCAGGCCGATGTAGTGCGTCACCCGCTTGTGCAGCGAATTGTGGCGGCTTACGAAAGCTACGAGGGCAGCAGCGCTCCTCGCAGAGGGGGGAAGCCGTAGCAGATCACTAAATGAGGTACGAGGGCCACAGGGGGTCGAGTTTGGCCCTTTACCTTAGTCTGTAAGACTACACAGCCGCTAACTCGGGGGCGGTCGTAGCCGCCACAGTCGCCTCATCCGCTGGTGCCGGTGCGTAGACTTCGGCGGAGTTGTTGGGGCTTTCAATCAGCTTGACCTTGTGGAGGCTGGCTCCAAGAGCTGCGATCGGGCTTTGCAGCAGGTCGCGGATGTGGACGGCAATATTTTCGGCGGTGGGCACTACCTCGGCAAAGTAGGCAATGTCTTTGTTGAGAAAGGTGTGGTCGAAGGGCTCGACGACGTACTCATCGATTGCAGCCTGCAGCGCGGCCAGGTCGACCAGCATACCGGTACGCGGGTCGATGGTGCCCTTGACGGTAACCTCTAGGTGATAGTTGTGGCCGTGACCGTGGGGACGGGCGCATTTACCGTAGATTTCGCAGTTTTCTTCATAGCTAAGGCGCGGCGAGGCCAGGCGGTGGGCAGCGCTGAAGTGAGTGCTGACGGTGAGAAAAGCGTCCATGGCGTTTCCTGAATAGTCGGACCAGAGTTCGGGATGTTCGAAAAGCTGAATGTTGACCAGGGGCAGGTGGGGAACGAGGCGATCCCAAACTACCTTTGCCAAGTACTCGGTGGTGGGTAGGGTGTGCTGAAACTCGGGCCAAACGTCGTTGAGGTAGGCGAAATCGAGCTGAGCGGTGACTTCTTTTTTGATCACGTGCTTAACGTCTGACAGATTGAGCACCATACCGTACTCGTCGAGGTCGCCCTCCATCGACACGTACAGGACGTAGTTATGGCCGTGACCAGGAGCGTTGACGCAGGGGCCAAATCGCTGGGAATTTTCGGTGGCACTGAGCTCGGGCAGCCAGTAGCGATGGCTGGCAGAAAATTGCGCCCGGCGATTGATGATGCATTTCATAGGAGGGGAACCCCCGTGATGAGTGGCCAACAGTTGTTAAGCAACTGTTACATGTTCAGCATAGTGTAAATTGCTGAACTTTGAAGGTTGGACAAGGGGCGATGATGGTTGAACCAGCTACGTAAAGAATTGCCGTCCTGCGATCGCCGCTGCTTACGCCCCAACCCCTTACCCAGCAGGCTATTCCTTGAGATAGGTATTGTTAAAAATTAAATGCCATGGCTTGCTGACATCAAGAATATTCGGTAAAATTGAATACAGAAATGCGTTAAATACGTTGACGTTCATCTTGTTGGCAACCGTGGAGCATTCGCTCCGCTAGCCCTAGACGGAAGTAAGGAGACTGACTCCTGAAGGAACGCACCCTGCTTACGCAGTTTGTTAAATCCTTGGTCCACAGGAGACGTGACATGAAACTTTGCTATCGCGGCGTAGAATACGACTACAACCCACCGTCTCTCGAAGTGCGAGAGAGTGAGCTTACTGGGCACTACCGGGGTCGTCCGCTGAAATTTTCCTACGTTAGCCATTTGCCGGTGACTCAGCCTATTGGCAATTATACCTACCGAGGGGTTGACTATAGCACCAATTGCCACGGGCAGGTGCAGCCCTCTGTAGCTGTTCCCCAGCGCCAGCCGGTGTTCCAGGCTACACGTGCGGCAGCTGGTACAGGGTTGAAGGCGCGTCGGCACCTGCTGCGAGAGGCAGCTGACGCCCATCGCGTCAATATTCAGCGATCGATTCAGCATCGCATTGAGGTTGCTCGGGCTCAGGGCAACGACCAGCTTTTGCTGCAGCTTGAGGATGAGCTGCACCAGTTGGCTTAACTAGCTGGCTTAAATCTTGCGCCGTCAAATTAGCTTTGTGCTGTAGCTGGAGCAGTAAGGGGCACCCCGAGTGGGTGCCCTTTTTTTGTGGGTTTGAGCATTAACCCAGTCAGAACGCAATCCTTTGTGATCTGGCTGGGTTGTAGTTGCGATCGCACCTCACATCGCCTAACCAGCATGATCGCGCTTAAGCCAGAATGCCTATCGCTTCGCAATTAGGGGGCATCGACGATAGCAATGTCGAGTGAGGCGGTGAGTTAGTGGGGATGTTTGATCAATGCGCCCAGAGTCGCCTGGGTGGCGGCCAGGTAGTCTTGGGGTGCTAGCCACAGCATGACTCCTCGCTTGCCGGCAGAGACGGCGATAGTGTCAAAGGCCAAGATCAATTCGTCGACGTAGACCGGGTAAGCCTTTTTGGTGCCCAGGGCGGTGACACCGCCGCGAATATAGCCCGTGAGGGGCTGTACATCTTTGAGGGGCACGGTATCGGTTTTGCGATCGCCTGCCAGCACCGCCAGTGCTTTTAGATCGAGCTGATCGCTACCGGGAATGACAGCGAGGCAGACACCGTGGCGATCGCCCCTGGCCACTAGCGTCTTAAACACTTGCTCCGGCGGTAACCCTAATTTCTCAGCCGTACTTTCGGCGGCCAGATCATCGGGGTCGACCTCATATTCCAGTATTTGGTAGGGCAGCTTGAGGCGATCGAGCAGGCGGGCGGCGTTGGTTTTGCTCACAGCTTTAGAAAGAGCGGCAGGGTCTGATCAACTCTAATTTAGAAGCACAAGCATTGGGCCGCGCTGTCTAGATTGCTTGGCTCCCTAGCCCCCCTGCTCCCTAGCCCCCGGAGAATAGTATCTAAACTTGCGCCGCAGAGTACTAGCCCGTTTAGAGCTGGCTGTCCAGATAGCACTATGCCAAATTTTTCTCTGGTCTCAAATCGCGGGTTGGGTCAGTAATTTTACGGGCCAGGGTGAAGTTTCTGGAGTCAACGTATTCACCCTAAGGAATTGCTCCCATGCGCCAATTGATTTTGAGCCAGCTCAAGTGCAACGAAACCGAAGACTGGGGTGCCGATGAGTGCCGTCTCGAAGTTTTCGTCGATGGTACGCTACAGCCCCACCTGAAGCGCAGCCTTAACGATGGCCAAACCTGGTCTTTAAACCAGACCTACACGTTTAACAACAGCGTAGAAGTCAAGCTTTGGGACGAAGACTCCCCTGACGCCGATGATTTTTTGGGCTCTGTTCGCATCCTCACGGGGCTAACCTCTGGCGCTACCGCCGCGTTCACCCGCGATGGGGCCAACTATCAATTGCGCTACCAGGTCGTCGATGTACCCAATGTCGACCCGGTCGCCAGTGCGATCGCCGCCTTTGAGCAATCCTCCCAAGCGGGGGTGTGGCCTCACATTACTAAAGCCGAGCTAATTCAAGACCTTCGCGCTACAGTGGCCAACCCACTCAACATCAACCAAAACTACACCCCCTTCTGCGGCCCCGCCGCCATTGTGTTTGAGCTGGTGTCTAAACAGCCCGCCCGCTACGTCACGTTCTGTCGCGCGCTCTACGAAACTGGTCAATTCCGCAGCCGCACCAAAACCGTGCGCCCCTCCGACGGTCTTCGGCGGAGCAAAATTCGCTCCGGCATGTCTGCCGCCGACTGGATGCTAATTGCCACCCTGCGCGATGTTGAGAACCTGATCTTTCCGGTCACCGGAGACTCGGGCAGCCTCGAAAACAACGTCGCTGGCATCACCACCCCCTGGGAAATGAAGGGCTGGATTTCCGAAATTTTGGGCTACAGTCAGGTCGATTTTGAATCCACCTTTGTCTACGGCGAATTTGACGCTATGAAGGTCGCAGACGCCGCCCGCCGCCAGGGAGGTGTAGCCTTTGTCATGATCGATGCCGCTATGCTTGGCGGCAGTGCGCCCACCGTGGCTTACCCCAACCACTGGGTCGCCTACCGTGGCGATCTCAGCATTGACAATGGCGTTTGGTATAAACATGACAGCGGCCACATTCGCTTTAAGTGCTACAGCTGGGGGAAAATTTTCTCCGTAGACCTGGGCGAAGGCTCCTTTGAAGACTACATGTGGGGCGTAGTGACTGGGCAATAAGGAGCAAGAATCGCCGAATTGTGCGATTTCCCCGGTAGGGGTCAAATACGGCGGCAATATTGCCGATCAGCAGCCATCCGGCGAGCAGGGCGTCGATATGGTCGGAGGTGAGCCGCACCAAACCGTCAACCTCTAGCGCTTGCAGGTCTTACCATTCGCCAGAAAAGCAGTCGTCAAAGATCTGGTCAAAACCGATCGCACCCGACTGGCCATACTCAGCGCTCATAGTGGGTTAGCTAAGGGCATCTGGTGCAGCGATCGCGCTACGTTGATACCAACCCATCGGGCAAAACGGCCCCGCTCAGGTCTGCTTGGGCTAAAATGGCTCCCGTTAAGTCAGCCCCGGTCAGGTTGGCTCCACGCAAAACGACCCCGGTCAGATCTGCGTAACTCAGGTCGGCTCCTCGAAGATTGGCCCCACTCAGGTTGGTCGGTGGGGCATTGGGCCGAATGCTTTGGCTCAATTGGGCGCGGCAGAGCCTGGCTCCGCTTAGGTTCGCCTGGGCTAGTTGAGCACCGCTGAGATGGGCATAGCTGAGGTTGGCCTCCTGCAAATTAGCCCCGATCAGGTTGGTTTGCTGGTCAGAAGTAGGACGAAGATCGGCGTCAATTAGCAGTGCCTGAGACAGGTTGGCCTCCTGAAAATTGACGCCGCAGAGGATGGCTTTGACCAGGTTCGCGACAGGCAACTGCGCCCGCACAAAAACGGCCCCGCTCAAATCGGCGTCTCGCAGTTGAGCATTGGCAAAATGGGTCGCGGTAAAGTCGGCCCCCCACAGCAGGGCTTCACTGAGGTCAGCCTCGGTAAAGTTGCTTTGGGCAAAATGGGCGCGGCCTAGCCGAGCCTGACGCAAGTCGCTACGGCTAAAGTCGGCTCCACTGAGGTCAACCTGAAGCAAATCCATCTCTGCCAGCTTGAGGCCAGTGAAAGTGCGATCGCCCGCCTGGTAGCGGTCTAAAATCTCGCCAGCATCCATGGGTCAACCTGGGCCAAAATACCTCAGCAGTGTACTGCACTTTGCCCACCACGCTGCTACCTGTAAAATCAGGCCGATTTTGCGGCAAGCGATCGCAGCAAAGCCAGGCTCAGGCCGTCGCTGCCCTCAGACCTGGCTTTGTGCGTCTACCGATGGTGCTTACTTAATAAACAGCATCTCCTGATAGGTGGGCAGAGGCCAGAGATTGTCAGCCACTTCCCCTTCAAGGGCGTCGGCATACTCCCGCACCTGGTCCATCAGGGGACGGATAGTTTGGGCGCAGAACTGCATGTGCTCCTCCACCGACATGAAGTGCTTGGTCATCATGTCGCTCAGCTCATCCACCGAGGCCATCATCAATTTGGTCAGTTCGGCCACCTTGACCACGCTATCGTTGCCAAACTCAATGCCCATGCCGCTGAGGCTACCAATGGTTTGGGTCAGCTCGCCCATATAGCGCATGGCGGCGGGGTAGATGATGGTCTTGGCCATACTGATTACCAGCTTGGCTTCAACCTCAATGTGCTGGATGTACTGTTCGGAGTAGGCCTCAAAGCGGCTGCCCAGCTCCACTGGACTGAGCACCTTCGCCTTGGCGAACAGGTCCTCGATGTACTGTTCGCGCAGCACAGGTAAGGCATCGGCGGTGGTGCGCAGGTTGGCCAGCCCCCGCTCGTTGACGGCCATCTCGTGCCACTCGCTAGAGTAGCCATTGCCGTTAAACACCACCGCCCCGTGGTCGCGGATGATGTCGCGCAGAATGTCGTGGATAGCAACGTTGAGTTCGACGCCGCTGCCCAGTTTGGCTTCGAGCTGGTCGGCCACCCAGTCGAGCGAGTCGGCCAGAATGGTGTTCATGGCCACCAGCGGCCCAGCCACCGACTGGCCCGAGCCCACGGCGCGAAACTCAAAGCGATTGCCGGTAAAGGCAAAGGGAGAGGTACGGTTGCGATCGCCCGCATCCTTTGGAAAGATCGGCAGGGTGGGCACGCCTAGATCCATATCACCCTTGCTCTGGGAGCCCGTCACCTCGCCCGAGGCAATCTGGTCAAACACGTCTTGCAGCTGGCTGCCCAGGTAGATCGAGATAATCGCGGGCGGCGCTTCATTGGCCCCCAGGCGGTGGTCGTTACTGGCGCTGGCAATTACCGCTCGCAGCAGAGGGCCGTACTTATGCACACCGCGAATGACCGCGCCACAGAACACCAGAAACTGCGCGTTGGAGTGCGGAGTGTCGCCGGGGTCAAGCAGGTTGCCTTGGGTAGGATTGCCCACCGACCAGTTGACGTGCTTGCCCGAGCCGTTAATGCCCGCAAAAGGTTTCTCGTGCAGCAGACAGACAAAGCCATGCTTTTTGGCGGTGTTGCGCAGCACGGTCATGATCAGCTGCTGGTGGTCACTGGCTACATTGGCCGCTTCAAAGAAGGGGGCAATTTCAAACTGACCAGGGGCCACCTCATTGTGGCGGGTTTTAGCGGGAATGCCCAAGCGGTAGAGCTTTTCCTCCACATCCTGCATGAAGATCTGGACCCGCTCAGGGATAGCGCCAAAGTAGTGGTCGTCGAACTGCTGACCCTTGGCAGGCGACTTGCCAAACAAGGTACGGCCCGCCAGCAGCAAGTCGGGGCGCACAGTGGCGAAGTTGGCATCGACTAAGAAATATTCTTGCTCAGCCCCGCAGCTAGAGTTGACCGGGGCCACTTCACTGTGGCCCAGCAGCTTAAGCACGCGGGTAGCGGCCTTGCTCATAGCAGCATTAGAGCGCAGCAGGGGGGTCTTCTTATCCAGGGCTTCGCCAGTCCAGGAGACAAACACGGTGGGAATGCAGAGGGTGACGCCGTTGTCGGTCTCCATCACAAAGGCGGGGCTGGTAACATCCCAGGCGGTGTAGCCACGGGCTTCAAAGGTGGAGCGAATGCCGCCGTTAGGGAAAGATGACCCATCAGGCTCGCCCTGCACCAGCACCTTGCCCGAAAATTCTGAAATCACCGACCCATCGCTCTGCACCGAAATAAACCCGTCGTGCTTTTCAGCGGTGGCGTTGGTGAGCGGATAAAACATGTGGGAGTAGTAGAGTGCTCCCTTGGAGATAGCCCAATCTTTCATGGCGACCGCCACTACATCGGCCACAGACATATCCAGAGGTGCGCCAGTGGTAATGGTCTTTTGCAGCGATTTAAAAACCGATTTGGGCAGACACTCCTGCATTTTGCTGAGGCTAAAGACGTCTTTAGCCCACAGGTCTTCAAGCCGACCTGGGCTACCTACTGGCACTTTAGAACGGCAAGCAATACTGGCAATGGCCTGGGCGCGTAACTCATTTCCACTCATAGCAATCTCCTAAATTGGATGGGATGTGTAGACAGGGCATGACCTCATTTACTGGCCAGAATTGGGGCGTAGCCCTTCCTTTTATAGGCCATTGAGAATAGGTATGAACACCTTTAAATCGGGGATCGAAGCACCGCTACCGTTCAGCGCTGATGACGAACACCCATCTTTTGAAGCCATCGCCGCTATCTTCTGCACTAGAAAAGCCTGAGAGGCTTACTGTTTAGACAGTCTTAGAAAAACCACACTACAGAACCAAAAATCGGCAACCCCTAAGTGGGAAATTTCTGACCACAGTGCTTATCGTCTCAGTGGTCTAAGAGAACCTCTCAGACAAACATACGCCCTCAACACGACTCAGACCAGGCCAATGGCCAACATGGTTAGGCCGCACCGATGGCTCAACCAGTGCCACTTGTTCTAAGTCGATTTTGAGAAATACAAACCTCAAACCTAAACAAAAGTCGCTGAGGAAACGAGCATTATTGACAAGTCAACCACCAGGTTTTGATAGTAAGAATTTACTCAACTTTGTACAATCCAACGACGATCGACCATTAGAACGTAGGAAAATTTTCACTTTGGATAGTAAAGGCAAAGTAGGGGGGCTTTTGTAGCTATAAATACCTTTCCTGGTTAATTCCATTTCCCTAAAGAGTGATTACAGGAGGATTCAGGGCCAGAGACCACAACCTTTGCGGTGGTTTTGTTGGTGTTGAGAGCCCCTTTCAGAGCCGCTGTAGGTCAGAATAGGAACATTCATATTGACCACCCCATAGACTACCTACGACTATGCCGCGCATTCGAGACATTCTGCACGCTGGCGAACCGGGCCAAACCGTTGCCATCCAGGGCTGGGTACGTACCAAGCGTGAGGGCAAGGGCGTCACCTTTGTAGATGTAAACGATGGCTCGTCGATGGCAGGCCTACAGGTGGTGCTCAATGCCGACCTGGCAAGCTACGACACCGTGGTCAAAGACCTCACCACCGGGTCGTCAGTCGAAATTGGCGGCACTCTAGTCGAGTCACCTGGCAAGGGCCAGCGGGTCGAGCTACAGGCCAGCTCCATCACCGTATACGGCACCGCCGATGGGGAGACTTACCCGCTTCAGAAAAAGCGTCACTCGTTTGAGTACCTGCGCACGCTGGGGCATCTCAGGTCGCGCACCAACACCCTGGGCGCTGTCTTTCGCGTGCGCAATGCCTGCGCCCAGGCGATTCACCAGTTCTTTCGCGATCGCAGCTTTCTCTGGATTCACACCCCGATCATCACTGCCAGCGACTGCGAGGGCGCGGGCGAAATGTTTGCCGTCACCGGGCTCAATTTGGCTAATCCGCCCAAGGGTAAAGACGGCACGGTAGATTACAGCCAAGATTTCTTTGGCAAGCCCGCCTACCTCACCGTCAGCGGCCAGCTCGAAGCCGAGATCATGGCGATGGCCTTTACCGATGTCTACACCTTTGGCCCCACATTCAGGGCCGAAAACTCCAACACCTCCCGTCACCTGGCCGAGTTCTGGATGGTGGAGCCCGAAAAAGCCTTCTGCGACCTGGTTGGCAACATGGATCTGGCCGAAGAATTTCTCAAGTACATCTTCCACTCGGTGCTGGAGCAGTGCCCCGAGGATATGGCCTTCTTCAACGATCGCATCGACAACACAGTGCTGGCCACCGCCGACAATATCATCAGCAATACCTTCGAGCGCATTACGTACACCGAGGCGGTCAAGCTGCTGGAGAAAGCCGACAAAACCTTTGAGTTCCCCGTCGAGTGGGGCATTGACCTGCAATCCGAGCATGAGCGCTACTTGGCAGAAGACCTGTTCAAAAAGCCCGTGATTGTCACCGACTACCCCACCGGCATCAAGGCGTTCTACATGCGCCTCAACGACGGCGGCGAAACCGTCGCGGCGATGGACGTGCTGGCCCCCAAGGTGGGCGAAATCATCGGCGGCTCCCAGCGGGAAGAGCGCCTCGACGTGCTGGAGCGCCGCATTCAAGAGGCGGGGCTACCCATTGACGACTACTGGTGGTACCTCGACCTGCGCCGCTTTGGCACCGTGCCCCACGCGGGCTTTGGCCTGGGTTTCGAGCGCCTGGTGCAGTTTATGACCGGCATGGGCAATATCCGCGATGTCATCCCCTTCCCCCGCACCCCCGACAGCATCGATTTTTAGGAGCGTACTCTAGGAGCGTAACTTAGCCATGACCCTTGTTTTAGAACAGGAAACACCACCTCTCCATGCCGATGTAACCGGGGCAGTGCGCGTTGGCCGTACCAGAGTGTTGCTAGAAACTGTGATTCGAGCGTTTCAGGATGGGGCATCACCAGAAACTATTATTCAGCGCTACTCGACGCTATCGCTATCTGATGTCTACAACACTATTGGCTACTACCTCAGACACCAAGATACGGTAGAAATTTACCTAAAGCAGAGAGAGCAGCTTGCTAAAGCGGTTCAGCAACGACTTGACAGCGTTCAATCAGATTTAAGCTCAATTCGCAGTCGCTTGCTAGCTCAGCAAAATCAGTAGCTATGCTCAGTTTGCTCAGCGACGAAAACTTTAATGGAGATATCGTTCGAGGGCTGTTTTTGCGAGATCCCAGCCTTGATTTGATTCGAGTTCAAGACATAGGCCTGCGAACGGTGGACGATGCAGAAATATTGGCTTGGGCGGCAGTGAATGAGCGTATTCTTTTGACCCATGACCGCGCCACTATGCCAGATTTTGCCTACGCCCGCTTGACCAAAGCAGAACCCATGGCCGGCATGTTTGTCGTGAATGATCGCATGCCAATGCGCCAAGCTATCGATGAGCTGCTGCTGCTGATTGATTACAGCGATCAAGCCGAGTGGAAAGACATCGTGCTTTACTTGCCGTTGTGACGGGGTTTACAGCAGCTAAGGTAGCTCTATCAAAGGGTAAAAAACTGGCGCATCGACACATTCCTCTTCAAAATACCAGCATCAATTCCACCTGCCAGGCTCCCCCATCGCGCACAATCCGAATGTCGCGAATGAACTCGCGGAAGAAGAAGCGCCGCTCGGCCTCAGACAGGTCGAGCCAAAATTGGGGAATGGACACCGACTGCGACAGCTCTTGTAGGTTGACCGGGGGCAGTTGGGCGAACTGCTGGTGCAGGGTAGCCACTTCGCCCCGCAGCTTATAGCGGCGTAGAGCTGCCGTTTCGGCATCCAGAACACCAGAGTCTTCTAGGGCCGGGAGCTGCTCTAGAACGGCTTCTTTAGCCTCTATTTGGCTCTGCAGTCGGGTACCGGGGGCTGGGGCACCAGTTGGAATTTTGGCGGTAAACTGAGCCACAGCCTGGGGCAGCACTTGGCAAATTTCGGCGACGATGCGGTGCAGGGCCTCGTCGTAGGGGATGGCTTTGCAGCGGGGGGTTTTGGGGCAGCCGCTGGGCCGCAGGTAGAGGTAGGTTTTAGCCTGTCCCCGAGGAGCGGTTTTTGAGATGGTTAGGGGTTGATGGCACTCCTGGCAGGTAACGAGTCCGGCCAGCGATCGCGCAGCCCCCGCCGTTCTGGGCGGCAGCGGTCGATTGCGGCGCAGCAGGCGATCGATCTGGGCCGCCTCGTCGCGGCTGATGATGGCGGCATGGGTGTCGCGCAGGGTATTGCCATCCTGGTATTGCAGGTCGCCCCGGTAGACCGGGTGGGTGAGCCAACGCCGCCCGGTGGAGACAGAAATACGCTTACCGTACTTACCCTCAATAAACCGCACAGCCCCCCGCAGCGAGCCGTAGAGCAAAAATTCATTTACAAAGGCGGTGACGACCGGGGCGGTGGCGCGATCGATCAGGTAGCGGCCCTGGCCGCGACGGTAGCCGTAGGGCGGTTTGCCGGGGGGCGGTAGGGCCTGGAGGCGGCTGCGGGCGTGCCCTTCACGTAGGCGGCGGCGACGCTGCTGAGTGGCTAACTCAGCTCCCTGCTGTAGGCTAGCGAGATCGATTGAGTTACCCTTTACCGAGACAACCTCGGCCCCGGTCGCCTCTAGCGTCTTGACCCAGTGGCAGACGTCTTCAGGGCCGTTGCCGAGGCTGGTCAGGTCGTCAACCAGTACTAGGTCGGGCGGATTGGTTTGGCTATCGACAAGCAGGCGATCGCGCTCGGGGCGGTACTGGGGCTCTGTCGGCAACGCTACATCGGTGTAGACCCGTTCAACCGATGCCAACATCTCCTCCCCGAGTGCTTCAAGTGAGGGAGATGCTGGGACATCAACTTCTCGGTAGCGGTAGGCGACGATGCGCATGACCTAGAACGCCTGCTTCAGCGCTTCGCGCAGGGCGAGGGCCTGTTCGTCGCTGTCGCTGGCTACGACCACCATCACCGTAGTGATAGCGGGTTGGCTCTCGATACACACAAACATCGCCGTTACCGTGTCAGAACGCCCGGCCAGGCTGGTGGCATCGTTTTGCATCGGCTCTAGCCCCTGAGACTCAAGCGCCTGGCTGGCTTGGCTCAGGCACTGGGTGGTATCGATGCCTAGCACCTGCCAGGCGTAGTGCATACCTGGCGGAGCCGACTGGGTAGCGGGCATATTGGCAGCCAGACCCAGCCCAGTCAGCAACGCCGTCAGCAAATAGGTCATTGAAATCATCGGTGTTTTCTCATTGCTGCGGCTTTGATTCGTGGCCCAGGGCAGGGACAACCACCCTGTGTCGATGATACTTCGCGGCGTTAGATTCCGCTGGCTCCGGCCAATGGCTCTAGGTCGTGGCAAGATAGGTGGGTAGGCTTGGGCTGTCGGCCTGCGGTCCTAGCTCATTGCGTTTCCCAGAGGCGGTTTCCTTGCAGATTACATTTTTGGGTACCAGTTCTGGCGTGCCAACCCGCGCTCGTAATGTTTCGAGCGTGGCCCTGCGGCTGCCCCAGCGGGCTGAGGTGTGGCTGTTTGACTGCGGCGAGGGTACTCAGCACCAGTTTTTGCGCAGCGAGTTTAAGTCGAGCCAGATTCGCCGCATTTTTGTCACCCACATGCATGGCGACCATATTTTTGGCCTGATGGGGCTGCTGGCCAGCTGCGGACTGGCGGGCAACCGACAGCAGCGCATCGATATCTATGGCCCCAAACCACTGAACGACTATTTACAGGCCAGTCGCCGCTACTCGCAAACCCATTTTTCGCTGCCGATCAAAATCCACGCTGTTGAGCCAGGGCTGGTGTTTGAGGATGATGAGTTTCGAGTGACCTGCGACCTGCTGGAGCACCGGGTGCCCGCCTACGGCTATCGCATTGAAGAGCGCGATCGCCCCGGCCACTTCGATGTCAAGCGTGCCCAAGCGATGGGAATTCCCTCCGGCCCTATCTATGGAAAGCTAAAGCAGGGGCAGCGGGTGAAGCTAGCCGATGGCCGCACAATCAACGGAGCCGACCTCTGCGGGCCAGACCTGGTAGGGCGCAAGCTGGTGTACTGCACTGATACTATTTACTGCGATCGCGCCGTGGAGCTGGCCGCCAACGCTAACGTCCTAATCCACGAGGCCACCTTCTCTCACCGCGATGCCGACTTAGCCTACCAGCGGCTGCACTCGACCTCGACTATGGCCGCCCAGGTGGCCCTCAGCGCCCAAGCCAAGCAGCTGATTATGACCCACTTCAGCCCCCGCTATGCCCCCGGCAATGAGATTCAGCTGCCCGATTTACTAGCTGAAGCTCGCGCCATTTTCCCCAACACGGCTATGGCCCACGACTTTATGATCTACGACATTCCTCGCCAAGATGAGAAGGTGCTGGCCTCGTCGTCAGTCTAACTATGGGCTAGCTAACCACGGGCTAGACACGGGCTCTTCGCCGTCCGCTAAGGTTCTCTAGAGTCTGTTGATGCAGGCTAACCCTTCACATTGCCCAGCCGCTGCCTGAGATCGGTGAGGTGCTGCTGGTTGTCGACAGCGGTGCGGGGCATAGGCATATCGGTATTGGGCCAGGAGGGCAGGTCATTGCACGGACACAGAGATGACATAATGCCTAAGGTCGGTACGGCAACAGGCATTTCGCAGCGGGCACAGGGCGTTACCTCCCAGGCTGGCGACAGCATTTCTGCAATGCTTTGGCTAGTGCCCTTGAGGTAGCAGTCTTGGCCGCTGGTCACCATGATTTGGTGCCAGCAGTCTTCAAAAGATTGGCTGTAGCGACTGCTTTGAAAGACGGGATCGGGCAAGCACTCACCCCGGTTCTCGGCTAGCACTACGGGTTTGCCCAACTGAAACCAGTGGGCCAAAAAGTTTCTAATTTGATCTTGGGAGGCCATCGCTACCATACTCCTGGTTACATCGCCGGGGTTGTCTCTGGGTTCAGCAAGGCGTTAGTTAACCGATCCCAATTAATCAGTCAGGCTATTGGCCAGTTTAGTGAGGCGTTGCCTTGGGCGCTGGGAGTTTTCTTAAACCCGGCCTACTGACTTCATCCTAACGGCTGCCTGAGTGGGGTACAGAGAACTACTGATATTCTTCGGAAAGTTTAGGGCCATCGCAACCCCCTCAATTTGGTTATTTCGCCACTCGAAAGGAGGATAATACTCCTTGCCACCGCCACTTACCCTGCTCCCCTGGCTACCCGCCATGCCGATCGAGATTGTTCTTTACATCGCTACGAGTCTTGACGGTTTTATCGCTACTCCTGAGGGCGGCATTGACTGGCTCTCTGCGATCGAAACTCCCGAGGAAGACTACGGCTACGAGGCCTTTTACACCAGCGTCGATGCGATCGTGATGGGCCGGCGCACCTACGACCAGGTGCTTAGCTGGGGCGACTGGCCCTACCCGGGCAAACCTAGCTACATCATGACCCACCAGCCCCTTTCCTCTGACTTAGCCGAGGTCAGTGCCACCGCCCAGTCGCCGTCAGACCTGATGGCCACCTGGTCAGCGTTGGGCTACCGCCGCGTGTGGCTGGTTGGCGGGGCGGCTTTAGCGGCCGCCTTTCGCGCCGAGGGGCTGATTAGTGAGTACATTCTGTCGATTATTCCGGTGCTGCTGGGGAATGGCATCCCGCTCTTTATGCCCCCCGGCCCCAGGGCAGAGGTGCAGCTTTATCAGGCTGAGACCTTTACTAGCGGCGTGGTACAGCTTACCTACCGGGCCGCTAAACCGCTCTAGAGAACGAGGACTCTATTCTTGCTTAACGAAAGTTTGCAGAGGCTCCCCGCTACCGCTAAAAGTGCGGCACAACCAGATAAAGTAGCCCTATGTATGAAGACGAACTCACCACCCTAAACACCGACCTGGAGTTTGCCGACCCCCTCGATGCCCTCGGTCCCGTAGACGAGGAGCAGGCACCCCAGTACGATCCCGAGGCCATGCTGCCCCTGCTGGCGGCAGCTGACCCGCAGCAGCGGATGCTGGCGGCACGGGCTTTTTGCGAAGTAGAAGACAGCCGAGCGGTGGTTCCCCTAACGGCGCTGCTCACCGACCTCTGCCCCCTGGTGCGGGTCAGTGCGGCCTATGCCCTGGGCCGTAATCCTCACCCATCGGCGGTAGAGCCTTTAATCACCCAGTTATCTACCGACTGGAATGGCTACGTGCGCAAAGGGCTGGTGTGGGCCTTGGGCAATGCCCACGACGCGCGATCGCTGCTCCCCCTGCTTGAAGCCCTGCGCACCGACATTCCCGCCGTCCGGCTCTGGGCCGCTAGCGCCCTGGCTCAGATGGCCCAGGTCCGCTACGAGTCGGTAATTGCCGCCATTCCTCCGCTGATTGAGGGTATGCGCCGCGACCCAGTACCGGCGGTACGTAGCAACTGCGCCTGGGCTATAGGTCAGCTGTGCCGCGAACTACCCTCTAATGTGGTCTACCACACCGCGATCGACGCGCTGATTGAAAGCTTTGCCGAGGAGGACGACCTGGGCGTGCGCGAAGATGCTCGCACCGCCCTGCTCAAGGTCGGCGACACCCGAGGGCTGCAAACCATCGAAGAAATTGAGCAAGACGGATTTTTCTTTTAGGCTTTTCTTCGAGGAAGCTAGATGGTGTACCAACCTAGTCCCGGTTTTGGCAGGTCCCTTTTTGTCAGGGATATCGGTCGCTAGCGGCATTCCAATGCTATTGAGTTGTGCCTCTAGGGCGAGGCCTAGATAGGGTGAGAATACCGGTGAGAATCAGCAGTGCACCGACTATATTCCATCCAGACAGATATTCACCCAGTAAGATAGCAGCGATCGCAGCGGCAAATATGGGTGTCATCAGGTTCAAAGCCGTAGTCAAGATCGGGGAGAGATGCTTGGCCGCATAGCTGTAGCACAGGGTGGGAATGACCGTCGAGATCACGCCCAGCCCCAGCATGATCGTCCATACCTGCGGCTGAACCAGATCGTTTAGGCGCTGGGAGGTTGAAAGGCAGGCGATGGGAATGATCACGATTGACCCGATCGCGAAGGTAATAAACGCCACCAGCAGCGGGGTTAGCCGGGGCTGTTTTGCCCCATGCGATTTAAACAGCGAGGCATAGGCCAGGGTAGTAGCCGCAGACAGCAGAGCAAACCCCAACCCCGTTAGGTAGGTCAAACTATCCTCACTGTTGCCCTGGAGGTTTGGCAGCACAAACAAAACTAGTCCGCTAAAGGCGATCGCTCCACCGATGCCTTCTGATGCCGTCAGTCGCTGTTTTAGGCACACTTTGGCGGCTAGCCCCAGCAGCGGCGATAGCCCGACCACCAAAACGACATCCCCCACGGGGGCCAGCTGAAACGCTCGGACAGCAAACAGATAATAGAGCACCATCAAACTCGACAGCAGCACCGTTAGGGGGTCTCTCAGCAGCATCCGCAGGTCTGACCACAGGGGGCGGCGCATCGCTAAAATTGGCAGCATGACCAATCCAGCAAGGCCCAACCGAATTGACAGCACGTCTAAGGTACTGAACTGAGGCATCAGCTTAATAAACGTGCCGGTAAGTCCCCAGCCCAGGGCGGCTAGGCAGCCTGAACCAAGGGGAAGCAGACGAGGGGGATCAGACATCTCCGTGCTCCACAGCTATTAGAGTTAGAACAGGTCGAACGGGGCGGCAGCTTAACCGTTGAGCTGCCTGCAATATTGCCCAGGGGTAACGCCTACCCAGGCTTTGAAGGTTTTTGTGAAGTGACTTTGATCGACAAAGCCAAGCTCTAACGCCAACTGCGTCAGAGAGGTTTCCTGGCGCAGCCGTTGCTTAGCCTTAGTAATGCGGAGATAGGTGAGGTAACTGTGGGGCGGCAACCCTACCGCGGCTCGAAATACTCGGGTTAGATAGTACGGGCTGAGCCCAGACTGCTGCGACAAATCGTCTAGGGTGAAACGTTGGCCATAGTGGGTCTCTAAATAGTGCTTGATAGGTTGCACCATCGAATGCTCAGCCTGAGGGCGCTGGGAACTATGGTCGCTGTGAACAGCGTGACGGCGAACCAACGTGCGCAGCAGGGTCAACAGATGCGTCTCTAGCGATAGGCAGTCCTCTACCATTGGCTGCGCCAGCCGCGTATGGGCACGGGCTAGCTGCCGAAACAGCGGGCGATCGCAAATTACGGGTTCGGCAAAAAAAGGCAGCGTTGTTTTCTGTTCGGCCTCCTCGACCATTAAGGCTTGAAAAAGACCAGCGGGCGGATAGATGACATGAAAACTCCAGCCAGCCTCGACAGCCGCCCAATTGCTGTGTCCCTCACCCGGCTGAAGCACAACAATGCTGCCTTTGGGGGCGGTATGCGTAGCGCCTCGATATTTGACCGCCTCTACCCCGTCAACAATGATGCCAACGCAAAAATCTTCGTGGACATGCCGGGCAAACGCATGGGTGCGATAGGTGGCATGGAGCACTTCTAAATGGGTAAAAATCGGCGATCGCCACGCTTTTGCCTGTTCTCTCATGGCCGGGTCCAGTGGCAACATTAGCCCTCAGCATAGGCTTTGAGAAAGACTCCGTCTTGTAAAATCTTGCCCTGTCGCCACCTTAGTTTTTGCAGGTGTGCGTCCCCTGATGGGTAGCCCTCTATTGAGTCTGACCTTGCCAAAGCTCTCTACTTAGAGGCTCGAAACAGCAGGTAAAGACCGACGGCTAGCCCCAGCAGGGTTGGCAGCCAGGCCGACAGAAACGGCGACAGCACTCCCACCTCGCCCATGGCGTTGGTAATAAACGACAGCAGGTAGTAGCCAAAAATAATCACAATACTGATGCCAAAACTGGTGGCGCGGCTGGTGCGCTGGGGCAGCACCCCAATCGAGGCTCCTACCAGGCCAAACACCACGCAGACAAACGGCAAAGCGTACTTTTGCATAATCCGAATTTGCCAGCGGCGAATCATCTTTTCGTCACCACTCTGGCGCACTAGCTCTAGCTGCTGAGTGGCTTCGGAAATGTTCATTTCGGTGTCGTTTTTGGTGCGGCTGGCCAGATCTAGCGGCGTGCGGGGCAGCTGCAGTTCCTGGGTCTCAAAGGTAATGATGTTGCGGAAGGATCCGTCAGGGGCGACAACGTAGATGGTGCCGTTGTAGAAGGTCCAGGCGTTGCTCTCCACGTCCCAGTTGGCCGATTCGGCGCTGACCACCTGATTTAATCCTTCCTGAGAAAAGTCAATGATGGTCAGCCCGTGCATAGTGGTGCCATCGAAGCGGCGGGCGTAGAACTGGCGCTTGAGCTCCTGGGCCTCAGGGTTGTCGCTGGCGGGCTGAAATTCTTGATAGAAAATATTGCGCTCCTGAAAAGGGGGACGCTCAGACTTGAGTGCCTGCTCCAGGGTGATGGCAGCTCGGTAGTTAGCGGCCGGGGTGATTAGCTCGTTGAACACAAAGGTCAGGCCCGTCACCAGCAGACTCAGCACCACGGCTGGCGCAATAATGCGGCGAATGCTTACCCCTACCCCCCGCAGAGCAATCAGCTCGCTGTCGCTGGAGAAGCGGCTGTAGGTCATCATCGTGGCCAGCAGCGTCGACATCGGGAAGGCCAGCACAATGAACTCGGGCAGCTTGAGCACAAAAATTTGCACCGCCAGGGTAATCGCCAGCCCCGACTCAGTGATACGGCGAATTAGCTCAAACAGCGCCCCAATTGAAATGCCGATCGAGGAAAATGCGCCCACCCCAAACAAAAAGGGCATGGTTAGCTCTTTGGCGATGTAGCGATCCATCACCGTCAGCACAGATGACCGAGGGCGGGGGCGAGGGGGATTGTAGGGAGCGGTGGTCATAGGTGCCGAGATAGGG
>NZ_JADEXE010000555.1 GCF_015207265.1 Nodosilinea sp. LEGE 07298
GTGTGGCAGTCTAACCCCTTTGGCCAGTACTTTCTCAACAGCACCATTGTGGCGGTGCTAACGGTGGCGGCCAACCTGCTGCTGTGCTCGCTGGCGGCCTACCCCCTGGCGCGGCTGGCGTTTGTGGGCCGCGACACCCTGCTGGCGCTGATTGTAGCCACGATCATGATTCCATTTCAGGTGGTGATGATACCGCTATACATTTTGGCGGTGAATCTGGGCCTGCGGAACACCTACCTGGGGCTGGTGCTGCCCTACCTAGCCTCGGCCTTTGGCATTTTTCTGATGCGTCAGGCGTTTCAAGGCGTGCCCAAGGAGCTAGAAGAAGCGGCCCGCATGGATGGCTGCTCTGACCTGGGCATCTGGTGGAATGTGATGCTGCCCGCCACCCGTCCGGCCCTGGTAACGCTGGGAATTTTTGTGTTTATTGGCACCTGGAGTGAGTTTCTGTGGCCGCTGATTTTGCTCGATCGCCCCGAGCGCTACACCCTACCTCTGGGGGTGGCTCGGCTGGCGGGCAGCTTTTCGCTCGACTGGCGGTTAATTGCAGCAGGATCAATTTTGTCGGTGCTGCCCGCGATCGCGGTATTTATCCTGCTACAGCGCTATATCGTGCCCACAGAGACTGGGAGCGGGGTCAAGGGATAGAGTAGCAATTCTCTTAAGGCAATAAACCCAGGTTTATGAGTTCCTTAGATTAATTCCCTAAGTTAAGGCTGATGATTTATCCAAACATCGCCGCAGCCGAGCCGTTTACCCAGGCTGCGGCTTATTTTTCGTGACGGAACCGACAACTATGAAACTCAAAACCCTGGCCGTTGCCCTGCTCTCCACAGCTACTGCCATTGGCTTGTCTATTTCAGCGGCCTTTGCCCAGGTTGCAGAGGTGAGTATTGATCTACTCAACGTGCGATCGGGACCGGGTACAAACTTTGCCGTGCGCGGCACCATACCCAGGGGTGCCCAGGCCAAGATTATCGAAATTCAGGGCCTCTGGCTATACATTGTCACCGGCCCGGTTGAGGGCTGGGTGTATGCCCCCTACGTCACCATTTTGGATCAGCCGGGGCCGGGGGTTGAGGCTCCGGCAACTACCGTTATGGTCTGCAACGGCACCAACCGCACCACAGCTCGCGTGTATCGCCAAAGCGGCGAGCTTAAGCTGCGAGTGCACGATCGCCTCGATAACCTGACCTGGCTCGACACCCCCGCCCGCATAGAAACTAGCTCTGGCGCGACAGCCTACATCAACATCAATGGTGAGCAAACGACTCGGGTGTTGCAGAGCCAAGGCTCACCGACCAACTGCTCGATTCAAACCAGCAATCGTCCCTTAGAAACCGGCGTAGTAACCGAAATCGAGCAGCCCCAGTGAACGATAGGTGACGTTGAAAAAGGATGCGTTATAAGGGGATTTAGTCATAGATTTCACGGCGGTGGCCAATGCGATCGACCGTAATGACTCGGAGAGTGCGATCGCACTCGTAAATTACCCGGTAGTCGCCAACTCTGAGCTTAAAAAAGCCCGCTAAGTTAGCCGTTAGCGGCAAAGGCTGCACGTGGTCAAAATTTTGGGCTAGCCAGTTAATTTTGGCCACAATGCGCTGGCGAATATTGCCAGAAAGCCGCTTGAGGTCTTCAACGGCTTCAGGTTCATACTCTACGGCATAGCTCATGCTTAGCTACCCCTGTTAAGGTGATCATTCGTACTAGTGCGGTCAATTGGATAAGCTAAAGACGTTACCCCTGGCCGCTTAGAGTCAATGAGTTAGCGTCCCATGATAAACGCGCTATTCGAGCAATTTGTTGA
>NZ_JADEXE010000109.1 GCF_015207265.1 Nodosilinea sp. LEGE 07298
TTTCGTCCTCTCCCAGAGGTCCCAAAAAACCTGCTAAAAAGGAGCCGTTTAATCCGAAGCATCCCCATGTTGCCACCGCTCGGCTCCTCAAGCAAAAGGAGAACAAACGTTCACCTTAACAGGGGTAGTTCAAGACACCCATACCCAGTTTGGCAATCGCATTCTGTTTGCTGCGAGGTAATTCAGGAGAGAAATGAACTTTTTTAGTCTGCAAAACCCCAAGCGGCAGAGTCACTACAACATAGTCGGCGATGAACTCAGCTTTTTGGGTGATCACCCGAATGGGCGATCGCTGCCATTGAATTTCTTTCACCACCTGACCTAGTTCAATCTGTAATCCTTGCGCTAGAAACTCTGGGATAACTTTAAATCCTTGAGCGAACAAAACATCATCACCATCAAATGTTTTGGCACTGTCATACCAGTGTACGGAGAGCTGTTCCACGCTTCCCGAATACTCCTGTTCGATCGCACCGCTGAGAATAAAATTGATAAATCGGTAGGTTTCCGAGGACTCGTTAAACCGATCTATTAACGGCTTAATCACCTGTCGAATTGAAGCATCATTATCCCTGCCCTGTGCTTTTTTTAAAGCCGTGAACACTTGCTCCCTCAAATCCTCCATGCGAACTTCTTCTGCTTTGGAAAGGGGCTTTCCTGATGTGTTATATGTTGCTGAATTCTCGTAACTAGTCGTGAAGCGTTTGGCGTTAATTTGTTCTGCCAAATCTGTCAATGGATTACCCTGCGGTCCATGTATCCATGTTGCCCCAAAATCTAAAGGCATATCAGCCCACTGAGTACTCGTCCAAATACGACCACCAATCCGCTCACGGGCTTCGACAACAATAACTTCATGTCCCCATCTGTTTAATTCTTGAGCAGCAGCTAGACCAGATAACCCAGCACCAATTACCAAGATACGCTTCTTATTTGAGGTTGCTGTATATCCTTGCGATTCTTCCCGGCAGGCACTATTGGCAGACACCATCAGCGTTAAACCAAATATTTTCAGAAAATCTCGCCTATGCATCACCTAACCGCCCCGTCTACTTAATGACCCAGTGATAGTTAGTGGGTTTCTGTCGCGCGTTCTTGCCCTACGGTTGACGCGAAGCTTTTGTACCAGTAGCTCTTCCATTAAGCCGTTCAACCAGAGCGGTGATTGTACAGAACTCGAAACTCTTTGTCCATTTCAACTCAGATAGGTAAGATCGAGATAACGGCCCGACCGAGGGATTAAGTCGCCCAACTAGCTCCCCCTGATAAACGCTCTCTGCAAAAACCGTAGACTTGACAGGATCTGCTCAACCCGCTGCTCTGAAAGCATACCAATGCACTCACCTAAGTGAGACTTATCCACCGAGGAAATCTGCGATGCGATCACAACGCTTTGCCGTTCTAGCCCGCCTTCGCCTGGTTCGAGAAGAACTGTGCCGGGCTCCGAAGCACGCCTCAGGTTCGATGTAATACCGCACATCACGACGGTGCTGATTCTGGAGGCGTTGAAGAGGTCGTCTTGGACGACGACGTGCGGGTGACGGATTGGCAGAATAGACCGATGAGACTCGTCCGGCGCAATCCAGTAAAGCTGCCCACGGCAGATAAGCCCAGGCCGAACTAAATTCTCTTTATTTGCTTCACTATCCATCATTTTTACAACTCATACATGGCCTAATGGTCGCGTTCCCGGACGCAAATAACTTTTGCAACTCAACCAGTCCATTCTGGATCGTTCCAGTGCAACTCGGTTGTTATGCGGTGCGTAAACTTTAACCTAAGTACCCCAACCCCACGACGCGACTGACGTTGCCCAAGGAACGGGGTCCCTGCCGTTACCGCCTAGATCTGGAGCCAACGACAAAGGGACCCGGTCCCTAAATCCTGAGAAAGTGCGTCACATGCTCCACGACAGCCTAAGGTTGGTGGCACAGTCACATCAGAGGATCGCGCGTTGACCCTGCAAGGGTCGGGCTTTGCCCATCGCGTCTTCCCACCTATGGATGGTCATTTTGACCAAAACCATACTCATGTAGCAAGCCACCTTAAAAGACCGAGTCTCTGCTGCTGTCTCCCAACCCTGAGCGAGCAGCAGAGGCTTGGTTCCTATGGGTTTAGCTCAGGCTAATAGGCGAGTTACCGCTGCACTGTATTCCTGATAAGACTTGATACCGGTTAGGGTCTCTAGCTGTTCGCCATGCTTAAAGAACATTACCGCCGGTATCCCTTTCAGCCCAAACCGCTTAGTAATCTGCCGATTGGCATCAAAGTCTATCTTCCTAACCGCGACAGAACCGCCGTAGGCCTCAGCCAGTTTATCGATCGACGGCGTCACTTGTTTGCAGGAGCCACACCAAGAGGCCATGCAATCGACTACCAGCAGTGGTTCACTGGCTAAAAGCGCATCGAGTTCAGCTTCATCGTGAATCAACTTAGCCGCACCTGTGTCTTGTTGGCCGAGCTGAGCCAGGGCGCTAGCCACCTCCGCAAACGACAGGCTGGCATTGATGGTGGCGAGCTTCGACTGCTGCTGATAGTACTCAATCAGAGGCTCTAACGATTGCTGAAAGCGCTCTAAACGGTCTCGGATGACAGAAATCGGCGGCTTTTCGCTGGTTTCATTTAAGATTCGGATGATCAAAAACTCCGACGGCGCTTTGAGGTAGGCCACCATCGCCGGAGGCTGCCCCACCGCCGACCACCACTCATCAAACGCCTCAGCCTGAACCAGCGTGCGTGGAAAACCCTCTAAAACCCAACCTTTGAGCATGGTGTCGGGCTGCTCAAACCGCTTTCGGATCAGCCTTATCACCAGTGCATCGGGCACCAGTTCGTCGGCTTCTACAAAGGGGCGAATTTCTGTGCCAATGGCGGTCTCTTGAGCGATCGCCTCCCGCAAAAGCTCTGCCATAGAAACATGGGGCACCTGCCAGCGCTCAGCTAGCGCAGCGGCCTGAGCCCGCACCCCTACACCAGGATGACCTAAAAGGATGAATTGTTTAGTTTCCATAGAATGGCAATATTCCACTCTAGTGCTTCAATAGATTACTCCAAAATCTGGAGCTGCCGCTGGCTTCAAAGCAATGAAGCGACCGCAGGCATGAAGCAACAGCTGCGCACATTCTGCTGCTGTTTGCCCAATTTTTCTATTCAAACAAGCGACTGTGAAGCGCCCTGCCCGAAGTGGGTAACCCTAGTCAGACGCCTGACCGTCGCGTCGCCCCAGCTCGTAGACACCGCACCCCATCGCAGAGATAACGCCCAGGCTCACTGCCCAGCTGCCTCCTAACGAGAGGGTCAAACCGTAGTGGGCCAGCCCGCCCACCAGCAAGAACGGCACGATGCTGAGAAGAGATGCCGCTGGAGACCCGGCCCCAAGCCACCCCTCAAAGGTATCAATCAGGCGATCGGCCAGGGGTGAAAAGCCCAGGTAAAATGCGATCGCCCACAGAGCGGTACCGGCAATGGTAGCGGTGTCGAAGGTAACGGGCAGAGGCGACAAAGAAATTACCGAAATAAAGCCAGTAGATAGACAGACAGCGCAGTTAAACCGTCGCGATCCTAGAGCGGGTCGCGATCGGGGCGGTAGTCGCGCGGCGGCGGGCCGGGGTCAAGGCGGTAGCGATCGTTGTACTCGCTGCGGCTCTTGGGGGGGCGACGACGGCGCACGCGATCGTCGCCGGGCCGAGGGCCACTGCCATAGTAAGGCGGGCCGTCAGGGCCATCTACGGGAGGACGATCATTCAAACGGCGATCGTCCACTGGGGGGCGATCGCCCATGGGGGGGCGATCGATCGGGCCATCGTTAGGGCGCATCGGACGACCGTCGCCATAGACATCGGCATTATAGGGAGGGCGACCACCTGGCTCGCCGCGCCCTTCCAGCATGGGTCGGGGTCGGCTGTAGGGGTCGGCGGGGCCGTAGTCGCGGCGATCTAGCTCAGCGCGCAGATTGGTGCGGTTGTCGGGCGCGTAGGGCTGTGGACGGCCGCCGCCACGGCTAGGTGGTCGATAGCCACCGCCGTAGTCACCCCCGTCACCAGGGCCAGAGCGCAAGGTCACGGGGGTTCTAGAGTTGATGTTTTGAATCATCAGCGACACCAGCATGCCCACCATCAGCATCTGCTGAAATGAGGGGATGATGTCCATCGTCAGGTTGCCGAGCAAGAACACCCCTGACAGCAAAAACAAAATGGCATAGACCTTGTCCGAGTCGCGCTCGTAACCGGGCTTGAGCCGATCTAAAAAGAACAGCGCCACGCCGCAAATCACCATAAAGATGCCCAGCAGCAGGGGGACGGGGGTACCAAAATTCACGGCAAATTCCTCTTAAGACGCCTCTGCCAACCGAACACGTTAATTCTAGCCGACTTAACGAAAAAATCGGGAACGCCTACAGGGTTCCCGACTACAAAGCCTGCAAGTTGTGCCCCTCGACATAGCTTCTGAGAGGCACAGGCTCGGACTACTGACGCTGAATCTTGTCGCGCTGGCTCACAAAGAACAGAAAAGCGGAAGCAGGTACAACGATAATTACGGCCCCAGCCAGAAGGCTGAGCAAGAAGTTAGCTAAAGACGGTGTCATATGCCCTTGTCCTGATAATGATTTAGACAAATTGTTACTGATCATTATTGATCAAGTTACGCTCCCTGCCCATAGCTCTAGACGGGCGATCGCAAGTTATTTGCCCCAATCCCCTCAGCTCGGCCCAGCCTAGCGCAGGTCAGCACCAAGAATAGGCCGAGTAAGGCTTTAGAATTGTAGATAATTGCAACGGCGAATTTTTGGAGGGTTAACCGTGGCCGCTACACAAGTGCTGACGATTGGCGTGGGCCTGCTACTGGGGCTGATGACCCTGCTGTTTATCTTTCGCATTGTGCTTACCTGGTATCCCCAAGCCAACCTCTCCAAGCTGCCCTTTGCCCTGGTAGCCTGGCCGACCGAACCATTGCTGGTCCCTATGCGGAAGCTGGTGCCCCCGATTGGCGGCGTCGACATTGCCCCGGTGATCTGGGTGGGCATCGTCACCCTACTGCGGGAGATTTTGGTGGGGCAGCAGGGGCTGCTGCGAATGCTGGGCTAACGCTCTGCGTCACTCCAGGGTGAGCAGATGTCGAGCAGGCAGCCGTTGGGGTCAACGGTAAGAAAACGGCGCTGACCGTAAAACTCATTCTTTGGTTTTTGCACGATGTTCAAATGCATAGCCTTGGCCTGCTCGTAGACCGCATCAACATCGTCTACGACGAAGGTGATGTACATGCCAGTAGGCGCAGAACGGTACTGCTCTGGAACCAGTTCGTGGTCGCGCTGAATAATGCCAAACTCGAACTCAGCATTGGTCGGGCACCGCAGCTGCACGTACCAGTCGCTGTCGTAGTTGACCTCAAACCCCAGCAGAGCAATATAAAACTCTCGACTCTCGGCCAGCCGATCTGAGCAGATATTGGTCAAAACACGACTAAAACCCATGGTGTGCAATGATGCGATCGGGTCTGACAACAATATCTAAAACCTGAACCGCCAGATCTGCGGCGATCGTCGCTCGACGCCTCCAGGCCAGCACAGCCTATACTAGGCTACTTAATGGCCATCATTTCGGCGACAAAATTGGTGTAGACATCACCGCTGAGGAAGTTGGCGTTTTCGAGCACCTTTTGGTGAAAGCCGATGGTGGTGGGTAGCCCGGTGATGGCGCACTCTCGCAAGGCGCGGCGCATGCGGCTAATGGCGGTAGGACGGTCTGGCCCCCACACAATCAGCTTGCCCACCAGCGAGTCGTAGTAGGGCGGAATTTCGTAGTCGGTGTAGACGTGGGAATCCATCCGGACGCCCATGCCGCCGGGGGCCAGATAGCCGCTGATGCGACCGGGGTTGGGACGAAAGTTGTGGTCGGGGTCTTCGGCGTTGATGCGGCACTCGATCGCATGGCCGCGAATTTGAATATCTGACTGGGTAAAGGGCAGCTTTTCGCCTTGGGCAATGGTGAGCTGAGCGGCGATTAGGTCGATGCCGGTGATCATTTCGGTGACCGGGTGCTCGACCTGAATGCGGGTATTCATTTCCATGAAGTAGAAGTTGCCCTGGCTGTCGACTAGAAACTCGACAGTGCCCGCCCCCACATAGTTAATCGATTTAGCCGCCAGCACCGCTGCCGAACCCATTTTTTCGCGCTGCTCGGCGGTGAGGCGAGGGCTGGGCGCTTCTTCGAGCAGCTTTTGGTGCCGCCGCTGAATGGAGCAGTCGCGCTCGCCCAGGTGCACCACGTTGCCGTGGCTATCGGCCAAGATCTGAAACTCAATATGGCGGGGGCGATCGATAAACTTTTCCATGTAAACGCCAGCGTTGCCAAAGGCAGCTTGAGCCTCACCCTGGGCCGCCATAAAGGCTTTGACGAGATCGACCTCGCTGTTGACCAGGCGCATGCCGCGCCCGCCCCCCCCCGCAGTAGCTTTGATCATGACCGGATAGCCAATTTCGCTAGCCACCTTATAGGCCTCGGTCTCGTCGGTGAGCAGACCGCCGCTGCCCGGCACCGTAGGCACGCCCACCTTTTGCATCGTGTCTTTCGCGGTCGACTTGTCGCCCATTCTGCGAATCGAGTCAGGGGAGGGGCCGACAAAGACAATTTGGTGGTCGGCACAGATTTCGGCAAAGCGGGCGTTTTCAGCCAAAAAACCATAGCCGGGGTGAATGGCACTGGCGTTGCGGGTCAGGGCGGCGGCAATAATGTTGGGAATGTTGAGGTAGCTTTTTTGGCTGGGCGCTTCGCCAATACAAACCGCCTCATCGGCCAGCTGCACATGCAGGGCGTGGCGATCGACCGTGGAGTGAACTGCAACGGTGGCTATGCCCATTTCTTCACAGGTCCGGAGAATGCGTAGCGCAATTTCTCCCCGGTTGGCAATCAAAATCTTGGAAAAGCGCATGTACGTAGGGCAAATAGCAAGAGACTATTGAGTTTTGGCGTTAGCAGCCTAGCCAAGCAATCCCAGCCCACTACTGCAACCAACCATAACCAGCATCATACGATGACGACGGTCGCTGATTCTATCATGGTGTTGGCACAGCGCTAGCGCGACAAAAATTGCTAAAGATGTGCCCTTACAAGGGGACCGTTATGGTTTACTCTTATATATCTGAGCTAGTGCTTGGGCGACGACTTCCCTCAGTGCGCCCGCTTGGTACAGCTCAGAAAATCACCAGCGGATGTGGTGGAATTGGTAGACACGCACGCTTGAGGGGCGTGTGGCTTACGCTGTGCGAGTTCGAGTCTCGCCATCCGCATTTCAAATAGTGCTGTACTTGGTTAGAGCTGGGTCAGCCTCACCCACAACAGGTGTCCTGAAAATAGCCGTTCCCTGAGCGAAGTCGAAGGGAACGGCTATGGTTGTTTTTATTGTTGAGTGTGCCGCGCTACGGTATGGCCATTTCTCTAAAGAGCGGAAACTCTCATTTCTGCTCCTCAAAGAATTAGCATGGCTTATCCCACTTTTTGCTCGACCCCAAATCCAACCAGCACCAGGGTATCCATTACCGCTCCCTCGGCGGGGCGCTGATAGTTGAGAATGCGGCGAATACGCATGTTGGGGTTGACCAGCAGGATTGAATCGATAGATACAACTCGCGTGTAGTGGGTAGTCATGAGCAGCTCGCGGTTGCTCTGGTCGTAGGTAAAACTAGAAATAATCGGGCGATCTTCTTCGTAGGCGCGATCGCGCAGATAATCGCCGCTCAGCACCGTTCCCTCCTGCTGCTTGGGCACAAACAGCGCCCGCAGCTCTTGAGAGACTTCTTCGCCCTTGTCAGACAGGGTGCGGAAGGCCAGCTGGAAACCCGGCAGCTGGTCAATATTTTCGACGGGGTCGTAGCCGTTGTCGGCTAGCACCTTACGCCGCAGTTCGGGAGTAATGGCCTCGACGCGAAAATCGGTATGCGATCGCTCGATCTCCTGGTGAGTGAGGTAGTGGTAGGTGCGCTCGATCGACCACTGACCCATGCAGCAGTCAAAAAAGTAGGTGATGTCGGCCAAATCCATAGTGTTAGCCCCAGAGCTGCTCGGCAATTTATACGGTACCAGGGTTGCGAGTGGGCTAACCAAGACCTGAGGCTGATATTCAGCGATCGCTCGCCTTAAGTATTAATGCTTACAGAACTCGCCAGCAGACATCGTAGGATAAGCGGCAGCCTGAGCCCGCAGGTGAGCTAAATGACCCTGATGAGTGATTGCCGAACCCATCTTCACCTCCTATGATATAGAAACCCAAGGTTAAGAAAATTAACGAATCCAGTTTTTGGATTGACTTTCATTGCCTTATACCCGTTGCCTGGACGAGTGACTATGCCTTTCTCCGCTGATACCGCCCGTATTTTAGCTGAGCCTCTGGTTCAGGCTTTCTTTCGCGACACCGCCGGAGACTGGCGATCGGAGCGTCGCTACTACACGCTCAAAAGTGGCGAAACTCAGGAAGTGGTCAGTCAGATCACGATCGCATTTTTAGAGGCTGGCGTACCCCAGCTAGTGGAGCTTGCTGAGATGCATCAGCTAGACCCCACCAAGCCCCTGATCTGTGGCACCACCGTCACCTGGGAGAGCGACTACGTGGGCACCGGCAAAAAGCCGGTGAAGGGCAGCACTATTTTTGGGGTACGGGGCACGACCCTGTACCGCGATCGCGGCTTTGCTACCCCCAAGCCCGTCACCGCCCAGTACCACTTTAACGACAACCGCACCCTAGTGCTCAAAACTCAGTACAACGACTCCAGCTTTGAAGAAGAGCTGCGGCTGATCGGCCAGCGCTACCGCACCCGCCAAACCATCATCTCCCGTGCCGGAGAAGAGATCATGATTGGTCAATACTTAGAAACTCGGGTTTAGGGAAACTCAGGAACCGGGTTTCTTGGCCAGCAGCCAAAGTTTGGAGCGAGCTAAAGAAGAAACCCAGTTTTTAGAATCAGGGTTTTCGTTACAAAACCACTAAGACTACCGCAATGCTTCGACTACGGTGGGGCTGACTAGGCCCCAGTGGGGGTTGCCTTCACCTGTGGTCAGGCTGACCCAGCCCAAACCTTCGCTGGTGCCGGCCCAGATTTTGTTGCCGGTATTGGGCGAAAGCGCCAGAATTTGCCCTGAGGGCAGCGAGGGTACTTGGCCTAGCAGCTCACCGCTGTCGGGCTTGAGCTTAAATAGACCGCTGGTGGTACCCACCCAGACATTGCCAGCCCGGTCAAACTCAACGGATTGCACGCTGCGGCCCCGCATGGTGCCGACCGATCGCACCAGTTCGGCCCGCACCGGGTCTACGACCAGCAGACTACTGGCCGTGCCGACCCAGAGGTTGCCGCGAGGGCCAAGGGTGAGCGACTGCACTGCGCCGCCCGGCAGCCTGCCGACCTCGCGGATAGGGAAGGCGCTAGCGGTGTTGATCTGTACCAGTCCGTCGAGGGTGCCGACCCAGAGGTTGTTGTTGCCGTCGAGGGCCAGGGCATTGGCGCTAACCCCAGGTAGATCCCGCACGGTGGTCATTAGCAGGCCGCGATCGGGGCTGATCATGACTAGGCCGCGATCGGTCCCGGCCCAAAGGAAGCCGCGACTGTCGATCAAGAGCGACAGCACCCGATTTGAGGGCAGCTGAAAATTTTGGGCCGTAATCACGTTGGTACGTGGGTCGACCCGCACCAACCCGTCAAAGGTGCCAACCCAAATTCGCCCCACCCGATCTTGGGCCAGGGCTTCAAGGGTGCGGCTGGGCATTCTGACCCGCTGCAGCACTCGCCCCGTTTCAGGATTGATGCGAGAGAGGCCCGCCCAGGAACCAACCCAGAGGTCGCCGGTAAAGTCGGGCTGTAGCGCGGTGACCCGATAGTCATTGGCGATCGGAGCCTGGGCCAGGATGGATGCCGCCGGGATACTGGAGTAGGAGCCGGGGTGAGGGTTAGCTGGCGGGTAGAGCCTCCCCGATGACAGCGTTAGCGACGATAGGACCAGCAGGCTTAACATAATCTCTCCCCACGGTTTGCGGTGACGTGCAACAGCCCCCAATAGATTGCCCTTAAAGGCTTTAGAGCGCTTTAGAGCACCTCAAGCGTTACAGTATATCGACAATTCTGGGGGTTGGAGTCCTCAGACGAAATTCGTTAACCAGCATCCCTTGGGTGCAATCTACGCCCGTCTTTAAAGAACTTGAGAAACCCACACCTTGGTTCACCTACATTCATAACTTAAGGTTATGAATGTATACAGATCTTCCAAAATTAAACTTATCCAATCGCTGATAGTATGCTAACCATAAGGTAATGAAGGATACCTAAAGCGCTTGCAAAGTAGCCGTTTTGGGGCTGCTGTGGGAGTTGCTTTGGTATTTTCTATCGTCTCGAATTGGCGTGGACTGACCGGGGCTTGGGCTAAACCTTAGGCTTCCTTAAGTTAAGGAGGCTTGTTTGTGTGCGGCTGGGCTACAGGGGTTCGCTTGAGGGATTTCTTAGATTCACAGGAAAGGGAGATATGTCTTACTCTCAGACAACGACTCAATCAAAAGCTGGATACAGCGCCGGGGTTAAGGACTACAAACTGACCTATTACACTCCGGACTACACACCTAAAGATACGGACATCCTGGCGGCGTTCCGGATGACCCCCCAGCCCGGCGTGCCTCCTGAGGAATGCGCTGCTGCTGTGGCCGCAGAATCGTCTACGGGTACCTGGACCACGGTGTGGACCGACCTGCTGACCGACATGGATCGGTACAAGGGTCGCTGCTACGACATTGAGCCCGTGCCCGGCGAAGATAACCAGTACATCTGCTACGTGGCCTACCCCCTCGACCTGTTTGAGGAAGGCTCGGTCACCAACCTGCTGACCTCCCTAGTGGGCAACGTGTTTGGTTTTAAGGCCCTGCGCGCCCTGCGTCTAGAAGACCTGCGCATTCCGGTGGCCTACCTCAAGACCTTCCAAGGTCCTCCCCACGGTATTCAAGTAGAGCGCGATCGCCTCAACAAGTACGGTCGTCCGCTGCTGGGCTGCACCATTAAGCCCAAGCTAGGTCTGTCGGCGAAGAACTATGGCCGCGCCGTGTACGAGTGCCTGCGCGGTGGTCTCGACTTCACCAAAGACGACGAGAACATTAACTCTCAGCCCTTCCAGCGCTGGCGCGATCGCTTCCTGTTTGTAGCCGACGCCATCCACAAGTCCCAGGCTGAAACCGGTGAGATCAAAGGTCACTACCTGAACGTCACCGCCGCCACCTGCGAAGAGATGATCAAGCGGGCCGAGTACGCCAAAGAACTCGAAATGCCCATCGTCATGCACGACTTCTTGACTGGTGGCTTTACCGCTAACACTAGCCTGGCTCACTGGTGTCGCGATAACGGTGTGCTGCTGCACATTCACCGCGCTATGCACGCCGTAATCGACCGTCAGAAGAACCACGGCATCCACTTCCGTGTGCTGGCCAAGTGTCTGCGCATGTCCGGCGGTGACCACATCCACACCGGTACCGTTGTGGGCAAGCTAGAGGGCGATCGCGCCGGTACTCTGGGCTTCGTTGACCTGCTGCGCGAAAACTACATCGAGCAAGACAAGTCTCGCGGTATCTACTTCACCCAAGACTGGGCTTCCATGGGCGGCGTTATGGCTGTGGCCTCCGGTGGTATCCACGTGTGGCACATGCCCGCGCTGGTGGAAATCTTCGGCGACGACTCTGTACTGCAGTTTGGTGGTGGTACGCTGGGTCACCCCTGGGGTAACGCACCTGGTGCTACCGCTAACCGCGTGGCCCTCGAAGCTTGCGTTCAGGCCCGTAACGAAGGCCGTGACCTGGCCCGTGAAGGTGGCGACATCATCCGCGAAGCCTGCAAGTGGTCGCCCGAACTGGCTGCCGCCTGCGAACTGTGGAAGGAAATCAAGTTCGAGTTCGACACCGTGGACACCATCTAAGATGGCCAGTGGGTACTGCGGTACCCGCTTTGGGGCGGCTGAGGGCGCGTTGGTTAATCCACCGATCTGCAGGTTCTTAAAATCGTTGAGAATGCTGTACAAGTTACCGAATCTTCCAACCGTTCGGGCTTAGATCAGGGCTACCAACCGCCCTCTGGCGGGGTCTACGTCAATCGTTCGAGAGACACCGATGGACCTTAAGCAAACGGCTAAAGACACCGCTAAAGTGCTCACTAGCTACTTGACCTTTCAGGCTGTGAAAACCGTACTGAACCAGCTCAAGGAAACCAACCCTGCCCGCGCCTATTGGCTCAATGCGTTCTCAACTAAAGAAGCGCTTCAGGATGGCGAAGTCTACCTGAGCGACCTGCTAGCAGAAAGCGCAGACCTGGCGATTCGAGTGATGACCGTGCGGCAGCACATTGCAGAGGGTATCTGCGAATTTTTGCCCGAAATGGTGGTCACCAGTATTCAGCAAGCCAATATGGAGCACCGCCGCCAGCATTTAGAGCGCATTACTCAGCTCACAGACGCTGAATACGCTCTGGAACCTGATTCCTCTGAGGATGCAGATGTATCCAAAGAATCCATTGCTGACGCCGAAAATGCCGCCGAGTAGGTCATCTATTTAACTCAGTCTGATCACTTATTTCGTTCACGGCTTCAGCCGATCGCACCCTAGTTAACCTAGCGAGAAACCATGAAAACACTGCCAAAAGAGCGTCGCTTTGAAACGCTGTCTTACTTGCCCCCCCTGACCGATGCTCAAATCGAGCGTCAGATCGCCTACATTCTCAAACAAGGCTATTTCCCCGCCATTGAGTTCAACGAGACCTCAGATCCTGAGGCCTACTACTGGACTATGTGGAAACTGCCCCTGTTTAACGCTAACTCTACCCAGGAAGTGCTGAGCGAAGTACAAGCCTGCCGCTCTGAGTACTCGAACTGCTACATCCGTGTGGTGGGTTTCGACAACGTCAAGCAGTGCCAGATCGCTAGCTTCATCGTGCACAAGCCCGGTGCTACCAGCAGCGGCTACCGCTACTAAAGTCTACCTATCATGGGTTAGATAACGAGCCAAAGGGCGGCGAGGATATCCTCGCCGCCCTTTGTGTTTTAGAGTTTTGCTGAGTCAAATTAGGCCTTTAGCCCAGCTAGCACCATAGCGATCGCCGATTCGGTAAAGCGATCAATCGCCTCTGGCGTAAACCATTCAAACTCAGGCTGCACGTTACGCATATTGGCCTGGGCATTGAAATAGAATGTGCAAATTCCCATCGTGTGGTTGACCGCTAACCAGGGGTCTACCGGACGAAAGACGCCTGCCTGAATGCCGCGCTCTACCACCGCGATCACGCGATTGATTGGGTTAACCCAGCCGGTCAGCTTAAAGTATTGGCCCTGGTTCTGCATCGCTTCGTGCAGCAGCACACGACCGTAATGGGGATGGCTAATTTCGTGGGCGATCGCCACCTTGATCACCGTTTTTAGCGCTTCCTCAGGCGGCATAGTCTCTAACTCTAGGTTGCCAAAGGCATTGACGAAATCTTCGGCGGGCCGCTGGATGACAGCTTTGTAGAGTTCTTCTTTGCTGCCAAAGTGGTAGTAGATCATGGCCTTGGTAACGCCAGTTTTGGCCGCGATCGCCTCGGTTTTAGCCCCGCTAAATTTTATCTATGATTCCCGTAGCTACTGCCCTGCTGTAAAAATCTGATCGGTCGTTAACCGCAAATTGGGAAACCCTGGCGAGATGATGGTATCTCCCCGCCGAAAAAGCTGGGTTTCATAGACCCCCTCGGCCCAGCGGCAAACGGTAATCGTGGGTTGTTTGGGGTTGCCGATGTAGCGTCGCCCACCCAAGCCTAGGTAATCCACAATCCAGTATTCGGGAATGCTCATAGCTTCGTAGTCTTCAAACTTGCGAGCATAGTCATCGGGCCAGTTAGTGGAGACCACTTCCACCAAAAGCTTAACAGAGCTGGCTAGAGTAATCACCGATTCTCGCTTCCACAGCGGTTCTTGCGCTAGCGCAGCACTATCGACCAGCAACACATCCGGTTTGTAACCGCTCTCACAACCCAATGGCTGAACCAACACTGTATTGGGAATAAAATAGTCAAGGTTCTCTTGGTCAATCAGCACATTGAGCTTACGGTTTAGTAACCCCACGACCTGCTCATGTGCCCCAGTTGGCTGCATTTCAACTACTACCCCATCGTGCAGCTCGTAGCGTCCAGATTCTGGCAGCCAGGTCAAAAACTCCTGCAGGCTCATGTATGGCTGAGATAGCGCCTGAACCATTGGTTTGCCCCCTAGGTATGGTTAGAGGATGGGTGAGATCGCAAAAACGTCAGAGCATTTCCTGTTTAGCGATCGCCTTGCCCTTAACCTGATTCTACCGCCTGACCTCTGGGCTAGCGGGCTCTACAGGTAGATAGGATCTGCTGGTCTAGCTCCGAGAGAGTGGCGATCGCATACATGCCCTCCAGCTGTGCTGGTGCGCCCCCGCCGCTAGTGCTGGCCACAGCTGCCTCTCCCACCAGAGCGACCGAGTAGGGCGATTCGCTCTGGTCATAGGCGTCGGTAATGACTAAATCGAGAGCGCCATTTGCCACAGTGCCGCGCACACAGTCGAAGGAAGAAGAAGGCTGATACACCGCTCCGCTCAAGCGGCCTTCCCTAGCCTCAAACACAAAATAAACTGCCCCAATGGTATCGGCCACGGGCGACTCGCCGTAGAGGTAGGTGCCGTCGGGCAAACCAGGGGTGCTGCCCGCTGCGCTACTAGCCATGGCCGAAAGCCCAATCACAGCGGCAGCGGCAGTGGCTAAGCGGTACAGGTTAGTCTGAATGCGATTTCCCCAGGTCAGGGTTGCGGTCTGAGTAGAGCAGAGGGGGGAAGAAGCCATAACGAGGGGGTTTCACGCGACATAAGTAATATCCCTCAATGGGCCGATGCGCGTGGTGATAGCCCCCCCGGTCGAGGGTGATGTTGGTAAGGTAGGTGTGTGATCTAGATCAGGCTTGCCGCCCATGCTTAGGCCCTTGAACAACAAGCCTCTTCCCTACTGGTTGCAGTGGTGGAGCGTGGGGCTGCTGGGCCTGGCTCTGACCGGATGCTCCCCCAGCCAGAGCGATCGCAGTGTCCTTAGACCCATGACACCAGCTCTGGCCTTGCCGACCCTGGCCCAGGCTGCTCCAGCAGATTTAGCTCTTAGTCCAGCGGTGCCTCGTCCGGCCCCTGTCACCGTGTGGGAGCACTTGCAGCAGGCCGATGAGCAGCTTTATGTAGTGCTGCTGCGCCATGCGATCGCTCCCGGTACGGGCGACCCGGCTAGCTTTCGGCTAGACGACTGTGCTACCCAGCGCAATTTGTCGGCGGCGGGGCGATCGCAGGCGCAGCAGATTGGGGCCGCTTTTCGGCAACGGGATATTTCTGTAGTGCAGGTGCTCTCCAGCCAGTGGTGTCGCTGCCTGGAGACCGCTGAACTGATGGCTTTAGGCCCAGTGGAACCCTATCCGCCACTGAATTCGTTTTTTCGCGATCGCAGTACTGCTACGCAACAAACTAGCCAGGTGCAGGCGTATGTGCGCAACCAGCCCAACCGAGGCGTATTGGTAATGGTGACGCACCAGGTCAATATCACCGCGCTAACTGGCATCTTGCCTGGGTCTGGGCAGGCGGTGGTGGTGGCGCTGAATGATGAGGGGGAGTTGGCGCAGGTGGGGCTGCTGGATGCAGGGCAATAAAAAAGGAAGGAGAGCTAGGCTCCTTCCCAAGTTAAAAGGTTTAGGGGTTTAGATCAAAGCTAATTTTAGGCTTCTTCAAGGCGAGCGTAGAAGACGCCCTGTACCTTGATGTCTACAGGCTGGGCGGTACCCATGTCGGTATCAGAGGGCTGCTCAGCCTCAAAGGTACCGCCAATCTCGCCCGTGTTACCGTCAATCTTAGATACCCGCAAAGAAATATGGCCTTGACCGATATCAAAGGCTTTCATATTCTCTTTGGCATACTCTTCGCTGTCGCCGCTGGCGGGCAATGCCACCGCCGTATCGTAGCCGGTAGCCAGACCACGACCCTTGGGATCCAGGAAGTTAGAGGTGCGGTAGGAGGGCACTTTATAATCGCCCTCGAAGTCGGTGGAGGTGGTCAGAGCATTTTGACCAGGCTGCGACTGAGCGGCCAGCCCCTTAACTGTGAACAGAAAAGGCTCTTGCTGACCACCGGGAAGCTGCACGGTAATCGCCTGGAAATCCATGCCGCCGGTTTCAGAGAACAGCAGACTGCCGTCAGACTGCAGGGTGAGATCGCCGCGCACCTGGTCTAGGCTGGAGGTGTAGCGGGTCAGCACCTTGCCAGGAATGTAGGTGGCATCTTGGCGCTTAGAGGCTTCTTCCTTAACGAAGTAGGCCGTGGGCTCGATACACATGCCTACCAGCTGATAGGTTTTACCGTCTTCTAGGGCTAAGCTGCCCCGGGTCATTTCAGAAAGCTGTGGGCACTTGTTAGCCAGGCCCGTATTGCGGATTTCGTCGTAGGTCAGGGGCACACTACTACTGGCACTGGGCGCTTCGCTACAGGCTGTCAGTACACTCAGGCAGATGGCCAAGAATGCAACTAAGAGGGCGCGATACCTCATGGTCTACCTCAAAAATTAGTATGTAAAAGGCGCTGTCAAACTACTCAAATAATGCGACAGCCGTTGGCTCTGGGCTTATGGCGCTGGCCAGAATAGCCCTGGCGCGATCGCCCCTGGGGGCTGGTCTAACTCCTTTGAGGAGGTTGCGCCAATGACCATTGCGAGCGGCGGGAGAGTAATCTGCTCCTAGAGCCCAGCAACAATGCTGGGCCTGCCCTCAGCCGAGTAAAGCCTCAAGTAAGCATTCTACATGGCTCTGGGCCTCTTTCCTAAGATTTGAAACCCCTAACCTAGACAAGCCTAAAATTGGCGGGTCTGGGGCATAAATCTTAGGCGGAGTGAGCTTTATCAAAAACTGACGTGGCTTTTACGGCCAGGCAGCTAACATTAGGCTATTTAACAGATATTTGGCCTAGCCCCATGACCGACTACCCGCATGGCGATCGCCGTGAAAGTCTGCCAGAAGACCTTAAAGCCTTGTCACAATCGATCGATCGGGCTGCTCTGGCCCGCCGAGGGCAAAGCATAAACCTTTTGGCGCTGCTGCGGTTGCTAGAGCAGCAGCATCGAGACATTCGCGAAACGCTCTTTCGCGATGCCCTACCCGACAATCGCCAACACCTCTATGCTTTGCTTAGAGACATTGAGGTCAGCGGCGGCTGGCCCTACATTCAGCGCATGAAGCTAAAAGCCCTGCTGGCCAACGTGCCTGACCTAGATCTCGACAATCTTTTCCCCACCACCATGCCGACTATCGAAGAAGACCTGTTTCCGGGGGAAGAAAAGTAGAGCGTTTTTTCGTCTCAAACGTTACCCTAAACGTCGATACGCAAGGCCCCCATTACCTATGGTCAGCTGTCCTTCTCCAACTCGGTTTCGTGATTCACTCCAGCGGCTGACAAAACCCTTACTTTTGCAGGGGTTGGCCCTGGCCTCTGGGTTGGTGGGGTTAGGGATAATTCCCCTAGTGGGCACGGGTCAGGCTCTAGCCCTCAATGCTTACTGTCAGGTCACCCAGGCCGATGCCCTGGCCAAAGAAAATCTGCGCAAAGCCGCTCTCACCGGAGATACCGCTGCCACAGAGCAGTATCAGGCCCTGGTTCGCCAGCATACCGAGGCGTTGAGCCAGTGTCGCAGCCGCACCTGGCCCCAGCGCCAGGCCGTGTGGTTGCGGCTGTACCCCTGCGACCTACAGCCGGGCATTTTAGATGCATTATTCGATCGCGTGGTCAACCTGGGCTACAACGAAGTCTACGTCGAAGTCTTTTACGGCGGCCAGGTGCTGCTGCCTCAGGCCGATAACCCCACGGTGTGGCCCTCGGTGGTGCAAACCCCCGGCTACGAGCGCCGCGATCTGTTTGCCGAAGCCCTGGAGAAGGGTCGCCAGCGAAGCCTCAAGGTCGATGCCTGGGTGTTTGCCCTCAACTTTGGCTATTCCTATGGGTTAAGGGCCGATCGCGAGCAGGTACTGGCCCTCAATGGTCGTGGCCAGACCACCTACACCTATGCCAAGTCCGGGGCCTCTAGCAACCCCGACGAGGTCTTTGTCGATCCGTACAATACACAGGCCCAGGACGACTACAGCCGGATGCTAGGGGCGGTGCTGCGACGACAGCCCGATGGCGTACTGTTTGACTACGTGCGCTACCCCCGTGGGGTTGGCCCCAACTCGGTGGTCGACAGCGTCGACGACCTGTGGATCTACGGCCAGGCCTCGCGGGATGCGCTGCTGCGCCGGGCGGCTAATCAGCAGGGTCAGGAGCTGATCCGCCGCTACATTAGCCGGGGGCACCTGCTCGATCGCGATATTCAAGACGTGCGCGACCTCTACCCCAACGAGGCAGAACCCCTGTGGCAAAGCCGCACGCCTTCGCCATCTCTGCAACCCGGCCAGGCACCACCCACACCGGCTAGCCTAAGGCCCCGACTACAGGCCGAACTATGGCAGTTGAGCGTAGCCCACGCGGTGCAGGGCGTCGTTGATTTTGTCAAGCTGGCTGGGGAGCAGGCCCAGCGTACCGGCATTCAGCCTGGGGCGGTGTTTTTCCCGGAGGGTAACCAAACGGTGGGTACCGGCGGCTACGACTCGCGCCTGCAGTATTGGGAGCGCTTTCCCACCTGGATGACCTGGCACCCAATGGCCTACGCGGTGTGCGGCCACACGGGCTGCATTTTAGATGGCGTGCGTCGGGTGCAGACAATGATACCGGGCGGCACGTCTCCCACCATTACCCCAGCGCTGGCCGGGATTTGGGGCCAGGCCACCTACAACCGTCCGGCGCTCGAAACCCAAATGGAGGCCCTGCGCCGGGCGACTCCAGAGATTACGTCGGTGAGCCACTTTGCCTATTCATGGCAAGACCCCGAGTTTGACCGGGTGAGAAAGTTCTGTTCTCTCTAGAAGCCCTCCCAGGGACAGATTGCCCCATTGAAGCCGAGGCTGAGCAAATGGCGGAAACCCTTGATGTTCTGTATTCTTGAGGTTTCTACTTGACGCCTTGGCCTGGTTCTATGGAAGCGACTCAGCCGCCGTCGGGGCCGGTGACTCTGGTGATCTCAGAGGTAGTTGACCCGAGCAACGTACCTGCCTACGAGGCGTGGACGAAGGGAATCAACCGCGATGCTCGTACCTTCGATGGTTTTTTGGGGGTTGATGTTATTCGCCCCCGCGACCATGACCACCCCGAGTACGTGGTAATCGTGAAGTTTGAAACCTACGAACGCCTGCGCTGCTGGCTGATATCACCCACCTACCGCGACTGGATGGATAAATCTTACGGGTTGATTGCGGCCCGATCGCAGCAGCAGCTGCCCAGCGGTCTAGAGCTGTGGTTTACGCTGCCCAGAGCCAGAACTGAGATGCGATCGCCCCTGCCCAGCC
>NZ_JADEXE010000010.1 GCF_015207265.1 Nodosilinea sp. LEGE 07298
GCCCACCCCCGCACCTATCAGCGAGGTCATAAACCGTCGCCGCCGCCAAAATACCCCTTCGGGAGTTATTTCAGAGTAAGGCTGTTGCCAGTCGGGGTGAGCTTTAAAGAAAACCATGCTCAAGTTTAAGGATGAGGGGGATGGGCCTGGCGATCGCTATCTTCCTCTATCCTTTCACAACCAGTTCCTCTGTGGATGAGGCCAGGGTGAGAAAGCTAGCGTCTGAACCGTCACTGAGCTGATTACGCCTGATCTAGCGAAAAATTTATGTAACGTTTCTATCTCTACCCCAGGGAATATACGGGCATTGAATCCAAAGATAGCCGGGAATTTCACATTTTCCTTGGAAGAAAAATAAGATTTCGGCGGTCAACCCGCCAGAAAGCAGATCGTTTGACTAAAAATTCATAGAGCTGTGGGTATTTCATGAATAAGCCGGAATCCTTTATGGCATAAGGGTTGGCCATAGGCCAAAACCTCTTTGGACGGCCTTGGTAGCCACTTCAGGCGTCAATTTTTCGCCACCGCCGCTACTGCTTTTGAGAATAGAATCGTCAGATTCTATACTGAGTAGGCGAGTCCAGGGCTGATCCGTAGTTCCGCTATTGTGAGCTTTCTCCCCTAACCTTAGGCTGATATCACGAGCACACCATCTTTCCATATGCCGCCTCGTAATCAACAGCGCCAACAGCGATTGACAAGGGCAGGGCAGCAGGTATTTGCCTGCGCCCATAGCCGGTAGTTCACCGCCTTGGTGCCAGGGTTACTCCACTTGGGGGCACAGTTCTCGGTTATCCAGTTGGATTTGACGTTTCCTGAAAACGCTATGGTCGCTACTTCTCGGTTTCACGCTAAAGGCAATACTCTAGAGCTGCTGCGGCAGTATCAAAGCAACCCTGATCTCAACTTACGCAACCAGCTGGTACAGCTCAACATTGGGTTAGTGCGCCGCGAAGCCTATCGCTGGCTACAGCAGACTACCGAAACCTTTGATGACCTGATGCAGGTGGGTAGCCTGGGGCTGATTCGGGCTATCGAGCGGTTTGATATGGCCAAGGGCTATGCCTTTAGCTCTTTCGCTATTCCTTATATTCGGGGTGAAATTCAGCACTACCTGCGCGACAAGAGCACGTCTATGCGTATTCCGCGACGGTGGCAGGCACTGCAAAGTCAGTCAACCCGCGTGATTCGCCAGATGCAAGCCGAACTGGGCCGAGGCCCTACCGATGCCGAAATTGCCGTTGCGCTTGAAATCTCGGTGGCTGAGTGGCAAGACGTAAAGCTGGCTAACCGCAACCGTTCGTTGCTCAGCCTCGATGCCCCAGTGCAAGATGAAGAATCGGCTTGCCTAGGTGATCTGCTGCCCGATCTCAAGTACAAAAGCTTTCAGCTGGCTCAGGAAGATCAAATCCGCCTACAGCAAGCGCTGCACCAGCTTGAACAACGCACTCGCGAAGTGCTGGAGTTTGTCTTTCTCTATGACCTGACTCAAAAAGAAACCGCTGAGCGCATGGGCATCAGCGCTGTTACCGTATCGCGACGGGTCAAGCAGGGGCTCAGCCACCTCCAGACCCTAATGGTCTCTAACGAAGATGAAATTGCTTAAATCACGCCGTATCGGTAGATAATGAACCGCATCAGCAGAATTGAGCTATCGTTGAGAAACATCGGCTCAGGAAGCAAGGAGGCTTGGCCATGGGGGCGATCGCGTTTTTAGTTTTATTTGTACTGGGTTTTTTGCTGGCTACCGTAGGCGGCATTGTTGGCCTGGTAGACGCGTTTCGAGTTAGCCCTGTATGGGGCCTGCTCTCGCTGTTTGTGCCCTTTGTTCTACTGGTTTACTGCATCAAGTTTTGGGGCCGCAAGTGGGCTCGCAACGGCTTGATCATGAGCCTGGGCGGTTTGGGAGTAATGTTGCTCTCCACACCGCTGCTTGGTGCTTTTATAGCTCAGCGGGCTGGTCAGATTGGCACATCCATCGAAGAAAACATTCCTACCGAAGGTGCCGTGATCGAGCCGGTGCCGGTGCCCGAAGATCAAGTGGCCACTGACGAAGAATTTGCCGAACCTCTGGTGCCTGTTGCGCCTCAGCTATCGCCCATTGCTCGGGCCGATTTGATTCAGTCTACGGACCCAAACGAGCGACTACAGCAGATCAACAATAACCGTATCGATCCCTTTGCGGCTGTGCCCATACCACCGCCGCCCCAGGTGGTGGCCCCACCAACTCCACCTGGTTCTCCCTCTCCTGTTGCCGCTAGCCCAGCAGGCGCTACTTCAGCTGGCGCTGGTGGTACCGCTGGTGGTGCTGGCTCACCAGTGGCAGCGGCTCCTGGCACTCCAGGTGGCGCAGGTACTGGGGCTGGCACCACAGGCGGTGCTGCTCCCGGTGCCCCAGGAGGCAGGACTCAGCCCGGTGGTACGCCGCCCTTGGCACCCCTGCCGGCCCTACCGCAGCCTACTCTGGCTGAAGCGGTGCTCGTGAGCGGGGTAATGACTATTGGCAACGAAAACTTTGCGGTGGTAGAAACCTCTGCTGGTAGTCAGTACGTCAAGGCTGGTCAGCGCGTTGCCAATGGGCGGGTGCTGGTCAAGCGCATTGAGGTGCGTGGTAGCGATCCAGTGGTAGTGTTCGAACAAAATGGAATTGAAGTATCTCGCCCGGTGGGAGCCGCCCCGGCAACCGCTGCCGACGAACAACCTTCGGCCTAGGCTAAGACCTGGCTCCTCCCACATCTAAATGTTTGAAGTAAGCCCTGGGCCTAGGCCCAGGGCTTTGCTATTGCTCTACAGCCCTGCACCCCGTATCAAGTCGTGTCAGAATGTGAATTGCTCGACTTGGTGTGAATATATTTATGCCGCTTGAAACGGTTGTTTGGCAGGGGTTGTGGGGCGCGATCGCGATTGTGATAGCAGAGGCCCTACGGGATGTTTACCACGTGGTCAGCCACTACTGGCCCCCGCTAATGCGGCTGCACAATTGGCACCATCGGGCCTACAAAAAAGACTTTACGCCCGTTAGCCCTACCCTCTATCGCCAGGCCCAGCTCTACAACGACGCCCCGGAATCCATAGTTATGGCCGGGGCATTGGCAGGATTAGCCATTTCCACGGGCATTGCTGGGCTATGGATAGGCTCGCTGTACGGCCTGAGCTTTTTGGTGGCCGCGATCGCTCGCTCTCAGGGCTGGTGGCTGACTACCGACCTCACCCATGAACCTGGCGAACTCACCACTATTCCTGGCAATTGGCGGGTCAACCGCACTTACCACTGGCGGCATCATTTTGACGATACCAACGCCTACTTCTCTGGCTACTTAACCTTTCTAGATAAGCTCATGGGCACTGCTGTTTCCCTCAAGGGCAAAACTGTTGCCGTTACTGGCGCTTCGGGCACGATGGGCCGTGCCCTACTGCAGGAGCTAGCCCGTCAAAAGGCCCGACCCATTGCTCTCACCACCTCAGCTGATGCGACCTTTGCCGATGGCATTCCCTGCTGGACGTGGCAACCTGGGGCTGAGGCTGAGCTGCGTGAGGCGCTCAAGAAGGTAGATATTTTGATTCTGAACCACGGGCTGAACGTGCACGGCGATCGCACCCCCGAGGCCATTCACACCTCCCTAGAGGCCAACGCTCTCTCGGGCTATCGCCTGATGGAAGTCTTCTTTAGCACGGTAGAAACGTCTCCCCAACGGGCCACGAAAGAGGTGTGGGTAAATACGTCTGAGGCCGAAGTTAACCCGGCCTTTAGCCCACTGTATGAGGTGTCTAAGCGGCTAATGGGCGACCTGGTCAGTCTGCGGCGGCTCGATGCCCCCTGCGTGGTGCGCAAGGTGATTTTGGGGCCGTTTAAGAGCAACCTCAACCCGATTGGAGTGATGTCTGCCGACTGGGTCGCCTGGGCGGTGGTGGCATTGGCTAAGCGGAACGTGCGCAATATTATTGTCACCATTAACCCGCTTACCTATTTGGTCTTTCCTCTCAAGGAACTGGGCCAGGGGCTTTACTTTAGGCTCTTTACTCGCCCTGATCAAGATTAAGTAGAGACTCTTGGCTAAAGACAAGCGGGAGTCTAACCCTTTCAGCTAGCTGCGGTTAAAGAACTCTACCTGGGGCAGACGGGGGTCATTGACCATACCCAACCCCTGAAAATCCCAGCGGCTGATCAAAGGCTTGAGGCTTGAGGTGGTAATGGTCTCGATCGCAAATTTGTCGCTGAGCTCAGGGGCGTGAGCATTTAGGTAGCTGAGGGCATCGTAGTCGGCGGTAAACACCAGCAAAAACCCAGTAGGCAGTGGCTGGTTAGGACTGCCGCCGTGGGGGCGGGCGACCAGGTAGCTGCCGTCGGCGCGCGATCGCAGCAGGTAGTAAAGCTGAGAAACCATAGGTCTAAGGCTGCCCTAGTTAATATCCGACAGGCGAATGCGCGGGTCTACAAAACTCAGGGCCAAATCGGCCAGCAGGTTGCCGATAATTAGCATAATTGCTCCAATCATCAGGCTGGCCATTACCAGATATAAATCCTGGGCCTGCACCGCTTCTAGAATCAGCCTGCTTAGGCCAGGCCAGTTGAAGTAGGTTTCAATAATAAACGAGCCCCCCAGCAGGCTGGCAAACTCAAAGCCCAGCAGGGTAATCAGCGGGTTGATCGCGTTGCGCAGGGCATGGACGTAAACTACCCGGTTTTCGGAAAGCCCCTTAGCACGGGCGGTCTGAATGTAGTTTTGCCGCAAAACATCGAGCAGTTGCCCTCTGGTGATGCGCTGTAGTCCAGCAAAGCTGGTAATGCTGAGGGCCAGAGTTGGCAAAATCAGGTGCCAGCCCACGTCGACAAGTTTGCCAAACCAGTTGAGGTCGTCGTGAATAATGCTGGTGCGTCCGCCAATCGGGAACAGGGGAGCCACGCTTTGAGCAAAAAATAGCAGCAGTAGGCCAGTCACAATAGTGGGCATGCCCTGTCCCAGGTAGCTCAGCACCCGCAGAGCTTTGTCGAGAAAACGATTTTGGTTGACGGCCCCTAAAATGCCCATGGGCAAGGCAACCAACCAGGTCACTGCGATCGCGGCCAAGGACAATAACAGGGTATTGGGCACCCGCTCCAACAGCAGCTCGACCACCGGCCGCTGGTAGGCAAAGCTGAGGCCAAAGTTACCGTGAAAAATGACCTGGTAGAGCCAGTTGAGGTACTGCCGCCACACCGGTTGGTCGAGGCCAAACTGGGTTTCAAGCTGGGCCAGGGTCTCAGGAGAAAACTGAGGGCTCTGGCGGTACTGGTCAAGGAAATTGCCTGGAGCCAGCTGAATCACAAAAAAGCTGAGGGCTGAAGCCAGCAGCAGCGTCAGCGCCGCTTGCAAAATACGCTTCACCACATAGAGTACGGTTTCGCTGGTGGCAAAAGTTACCAGGCGGTCCCAGGGGCTCACCAGCGGGCGGCGGGAAGTAGAAGACTGAGCCATTCCCAAAGCAAAAGGGTAAAGGATTATCTGTGGTGATTCTAAACCAATCGCGCCTGCTCTATCGATGCGGGTAAGTATCGGGTTTGAGAAACGCCATGGCTACACCAATGCCAACGACCGCCAGCCCCATCATGGGATAGAAAGCATAGGTGTAGCTGCCCAGCCAGTCGCGAATTTGACCGGCGCTCAGGGTGCCGACCAGGGCACCCACCCCGTAGGCGGTAAAGACCAATCCGTAATTTTGGGCGTACTGGTCGGGGTTAAACATGCGTAGGGTGAGGGTAGGGGCCATAGCTAGCCAGCCCCCTAGGCAGAACCAAAACAGGCAAAAGGCTACTAGATAGGTCACGACCTGGCCAGTTTGAGCGTGAAGCATCAGAATGCAGGCCACCACGATCAGACTGTAGGAGGCGATCGCCACATAGTGGGGCCGATAGCGATCGCTCAACCAGCCAAATAGCGGGCGGCTCAGCCCGTTGAAGATTGCAAACAGGGCTACACTACTGGCGGCTACCGTAGGGTCAAGGCGAATGATTTCTTCGCCCACCGGACTAGAGATGCCAATGGCGCTCAGACCCACCAGGGCACCAATGGCGTAGCAAATCCACAGTCCGTAGAAGGCACGACTTGTGAGCAGGTGGGTAGGGTAGGAGCGGTTGACCATTGCCTGGGCCTGGAGCGAGTTGGCCGAGGAGGGGTGCCAGCCTTGAGGAGGAAACCTGAGGGTAGTGGCGATCGCCAGAATTATGGCCGTAAACACCAGCCCAAAAATACGCAGCGTTAACCGCGCCCCAAAAGCTTCAATAAGGCTATTGGCCAAAGGGGCAGTGATCAGCGGTGATAGGCCAAACCCAATAATGGTTGAGCCCACTGCCAGCCCTTTGCGCTCGGGGAACCAGCGGGCCACCACCGCCATCGGCACACCGTAGGCAATGCCAACCCCAGTACCCGCAATGACGCCGTAGGCAAGGGTGATGGCACCAATGTGGGGGGCAATACTGGCCAGCACATAGCCTGCTCCCAGCACCAGGCCACCTAAAGTCATCACCAGACGCGGCCCCCACCGAGGAATGTAAAAACCAGCAACGGGCATCAGCCCGGCGTAAAATACCAGCGCCACGGTGTAGGGCAGCAGACTCTCCGTCGCGCCAATACCCAGTTCCAGTTCTAAAGGTTTTCTAAAAATGCTCCAGGCATAGACCGTACCCAAGCACAGCAGCACCACAATGCCCAGGGGAATCAATAGCCAGCGGCCCCGTTCTGCGGGCAGTCCAAACAGGGTTAATGGGGAGCTATGGGAGGTAGCAGCCATTAGTTCAGTTGGGTAGTTTAATTGGAAAGTTGAACGATACCCACGTTGAGGCAATTCCCACAAAAAACCCCAGCCGTCCAAAGCTGGGGTTGTAGGTTAAATGGCTGATTCAACGCTTTGATTTAAGGTTTTGATTTAAAGGTTTGATTTATGAAAATGCGTTAGCGCTGGCTCTGTCCTAGCAACTGCTTTTACCCGTCCAGGCTTGCCCGTAGGGTGAGTCAGTGAACTGTGACATTGTCAACACTGCATAAAGTGTATGTTAGCTCAACATCGCTTGCCGTTACAAAGACTACGGTTAAATGAATCAATAAAATAGCTGTGTTGGGTTCTGGCTACCATCGAAGCAGCAGCAATAACCAGCCATATCTGAAGTTTACAGATGGAGCTGTGGGTAGCATTTGGGCGCTGTTGCGACAGCAAATCGTTACAGCTCAGCGTGAGCAAAACTCTTAACGAATTTCGCGGGCGGCATTGTAGATTTTTTCGTTGGCCTGTACTGATTTATGCAGGTCTACGATGGGGCGCGGGTAGTCGACACCGATGGTTACACCAAAGCGTTTCTGCTCCACGGGCTGCAGTTTCCAGGGTTCATGTACCTTAGCGGCGGGAATATTTTCTAGCTCGGGCAGCCAGTGTTTGACGAAGAGGCCGTCTGGGTCGTAGTCCTTCGCCTGCTTTGGAATGTTGAAGTAGCGAAACCCGCGCGCATCGTTGCCGACGCCAGCGGTATAGTTCCAATTTCCATAGTTGCTGCACACGTCGTGGTCAATCAGAAGTGACTCAAACCACTCGGCCCCTATGCGCCAGTCAATGCCCAAATTTTTGGTTAAAAAACTAGCCACATTTTGTCGGCCCCGGTTTGACATAAATCCAGATCTAGCCAGTTCGCGCATATTGGCATCGACTAAAGGAAAGCCCGTTTCGCCATTTCGCCAGGCTTCAAAACGCGTCCAATCCTGTTTCCAATCGATCTGTAGCCCCCGTAAGCCAGAAGGATAAAAGACGCGATCGCCGTGCTTGGCGCAGATAAAGCGAAAGTAGTCGCGCCACAGCAGCTCAAAGATGAGCCAGTAGGTGGAGTCATTGCGAATGCGTTTAGATTCGTAGTCCTGTACCGTTTCGTAAACTTGCCGAGGCGACAGACAGCCCAGCGCCAGCCAGGCCGAGAGCTTGGCCGAATAGTTGGCCCCCACCATGCCGTTGCGGGTTTGTTTGTAGGTCTTGAGGCAGTCGGCTTCCCACACATAGTGGTTGAGGCGGTCTCGGCCAGCGGTTTCGCCCCCCGCAAAGCTGAGCACGGCGCGGCTGTAGGAAATAGGTGGCTCCAGGCCAAAATCAGCCAGTGTTGGCAGCGGACCAGGCTCTATTGGGGGCATCGGCGGCAGTTTGGCTGGCCGGGGCAGGGCCATATCTATAGTGCTGTGCTGCTCAACTTGTTTACGAAACTGGGTAAATACCTCGGGCAGACGCGCAATCTCGAAGGGTAGGTTATCAGGATGGTAGAGCGTTGCGCCCCAATACACCTCGGTTTTACAACTCATCTCCCCTAGCCTAACTTCCAGGGCTTGCTCGACCCGCCGTTCCTCACTGGTCACTTCCTCATGCCAGTAGACGGTTTCAACCCCATGGGCCTTTACCAGGTCTGGAATGATGTCTTCAGGTTTGCCGACTCGCACGACCAGATGGCTGCCTAGGGCTTGCAGCGATCGCCGCAAATCGGCCACGCTCTCCAGCAAAAACTGCGCTCGGTAAGCCCCCGTTTTGGGAAAGCCAAAGGATGTCTGACCAAACTGGCGCGGGTCAAAGCAGTAGACCGGCACAATCGGTTTTCCGGCCCGTAAAGCCTCATCGATCGGCTGGTGGTCATGAAGGCGAAGATCGTTGCGGAACCAGACGAGAGTGGACATATCCGTTGAGCATGAGGTGCTTTATTAAGTATTCTAAAGAACTATTAACCCCTGCGCAGGAGATTGGCATCTATGGCGATTCAGGTTGGCGATGCGGCCCCCGATTTTACGCTGCCTAACCAAAAGGGTGAACAAGTCACTCTGAGCAGCTTTCAGGGCCAAAAGACGGTGGTGCTATACTTCTATCCCAAAGACGACACCCCCGGCTGCACGGTAGAATCGTGCTCGTTTCGCGACAGTTATGATGACTTCGTCGCAACAGGGGCCGAGGTGATTGGCATTAGCAGCGACTCGCCCGACTCGCACCGGGCCTTTGCCAGCAAGCACAATTTGCCCTTTACGCTGGTCAGCGATGCCAATTCGGCGGTGCGAAAGGCCTATGGTGTACCTGCTACCCTAGGGCTACTGCCGGGTCGAGTGACCTACGTTATCGATCGCGAGGGTATAGTGCGCCACATCTTCAATTCGCAGTTCAACCCCAAAGGTCACATAGCCGAAGCTATGGGCATTTTGAAAACCTTACCAGCAGCTTGATATGGAACTTCAACCCCACCACAGCGATTTTGTCACCTGTTTGACGGCCTTGGAGGAGGCGATCGCCGGTCTCTGGTACCCGAGCGAAACCGATGCTCCCCTGGCGATCGCCATCTATGCTGACCCTAACCTAGATGCCACATCCCTGGGCAAGCAGCTAGGCACCAACGCTGACACCTTCGAGCACCGCTCTGCCGACGAATTCTTCCGGCGTATATTTGATAACTTTTACTGGAGTACACCTCAAGGCGGCAATCTGACCCAGCGGTATAAGCGTCTGCAAGAGGTGTTGCAAACGCACCTGCAAGATCTCAATTTTTACCGGGTGGGAGCGGTAGATGTAAATCTGTATCTGCTGGGTCGTCACCCCAGCGGCTGCTATGTTGGGGTTTATACCCATATGATAGAAACTTAGGAAAAATCACGGTGTGCTGCTTTGCCAAAAACCGTTGGATAGGGCAAGCTGGGACTCAAAGTTTTCCAGCCAAAATCTTTTGCTCAGGGTATTTTACCGTGGCCACTCCGCCCAGATGACGGTAGCCTAACGGTAGAAACCGAGGCAAAAATCCATGGCTTTTCAAACCCCGGACTGGGTGAAGCACGCTGTCTTTTACCAGATCTTTCCCGACCGGTTTGCCCGTACCCAGCGGCATCTCGATCACCCCGCCATGGCAGTAACACTAGAACCCTGGGAAACGCTCCCTACCCCCTTTGGCTATAAGGGTGGCGACCTGTGGGGCGTAGCTGAGCAGCTCGACTACCTAGCCGATCTAGGTGTTACTGCCATCTATATGACGCCGATTTTTCAGTCGGCCTCCAACCATCGCTACCATACCCACGATTACTACCAGGTTGATCCGCTGCTGGGGGGGAATCCAGCCTTCTTTGACCTGCTAGAGGCGGCCCACGCCAAAGACATGAAAGTAGTGCTCGATGGCGTGTTTAACCACTGCAGTCGCGGCTTCTTCTTCTTTAATGACATTCTCGAAAATGGCCCCAACTCCCCCTGGCTGGAGTGGTTTGCGGTAGAAGGCTGGCCGCTGTCGGCTTACGATGGAGCCCTGCCCGCTAACTACACTAGCTGGGTCGACAATCGCGCCCTGCCCCAGTTTAAACACGACCACCCAGCGGTGCGCGAGTACCTGATGCGGGTGGGCGAGTACTGGGTGCGGCAGGGCATCGACGGCTGGCGGCTAGATGTGCCCTTTGAGGTGAAGACCGAAGGGTTTTGGCAGGAGTTCCGCGATCGCATCAAGGCCATCAACCCCGACGCCTACATCGTGGGCGAAGTTTGGCTCGATGCCCGCCAGTGGCTCGACGGCACCCAGTTTGATGGGGTGATGAACTACTTGTTTACGGGGCCAACGATCGCCTTTGCGGCGGGCGATCGCGTTCGCATGGACCTAGTAGAAGATCCCCACTACTACCCCTACCCAGCCCTAGATGCAGCTGGTTACGCTGACAAAATTCAGCACTTGCTGGAGCTTTACCCCTGGGAGATTCAGCTTACCCAGCTCAATCTACTCTCCAGCCACGATGTCGCTCGCATTTACTCGGTTGTGGGTGAAGATGATGCCAGCATGGTGCTCTCAACCCTGCTGCTGTTTACCTTTCCGGGTGCGCCCAGCATTTATTACGGCGATGAAGTAGGTCTGCCGGGCGAGCTTGACCCCGACTGCCGCCGCACCTTTCCACCCGAAAAAGAGTGGCACCAGGATATGCTCAAAATTCACCGCGAGCTGATTGCCCTGCGCCACCGCTACCCGGCCCTGCACACCGGCACCTACGAGGTGCTGCATGCCGAGGGCATGGGCTATGTCTTTAGCCGCAGCCTGGAGGGCGATCGCGTCATTGTGGCGCTGAATCCTGGCTCCGACGATACGATTACCCTGTCCACTGATGCCCTCACCCCAGCGGTCAAGTCCGCTGAGCAGGTCTTCGCCTACCACGGCGCAACCTGGGCCAGCGACAGCCTGACGCTGCCCCCGCGATCGGCCATGGTCGTAACCGCAGAGTAACCAGGGATGCTGAACCAGCAGATGAACTAGCTACAAGGTAAGGTTCGGGCCTTTACTGCCCAAAGGATAAACACCAAAAGGTGACTTCCCTCATCGCCTTACCTTCCTTATCTCCTCTCCTTCCTTCAGCTTATCTCCGGCTTGGCGCTGGCGAATTTGGGCAATAAAAAATTCTTCCAGGGTGGGGCGAGCTTGCTGTAGGGTAACCAAGTGCCCCCCCGCCAAAGAAATTTGTTGCGTAAATCCGTAGGGGTCGCCCTTAATGTGGCCCTGCCAAAGGTCGCCCTGCACAGTTATCTGGTCGAGCCAGGGCTCAAGCTCAGCTATACGCCCACCACGCCCTTTGACCACATATTGGTCAGCGGTACCCAGCAGGTCGTCTAGGCTGCCTATGGCAACCAGTTCGCCCTGGTCGAGAATGGCAATGCGATCGCAAATGACCTCGACATCCGACAAAATGTGGCTGTTAAAAAAGATCGTCTTGCCCTCCCGCTTCAGGGCCAAGATAATCTCCCGCACCTGAAATCGTCCGGTGGGGTCAAGCCCCGACATCGGCTCATCCAAAAAGACCACGTCGGGATCGTTCATGAGTGCCTGGGCCATACCTACCCGCTGCAGCATACCCTTTGAGTACTGGCGCAGCTGTTTCTTTTTGGCAGCAGCTTGGGGTAGCCCCACCAGATCGAGCAGTTCGGTAATGCGGCGCTGTTGGGCAGCTCGCGAGAGGCCAAATAGCCCAGCGGTGTACTGCAAAAACTCCCAGCCGGTCAAGAAGTCGTAGAAGTAAGCATTTTCAGGCAAATAGCCAATCCGCTGCTTCACGGCGCTATCGCCGAGGGGATGACCCAGCAGCATGGCGCTACCGGCCGTAGGCCGAACGATCCCCAGCAAAATTTTTAGCAGGGTCGTTTTACCCGCCCCGTTTGGGCCAAGCAGCCCGAAGGTTTCGCCTTGCCGAATTGTCAATGAACAGTCTTTCAAGGACGTAATCTGTTGGTTCAGCCAAAACCCGGTGCGGTAGGCCTTACTTAACCCAGTCGTTTGCACCACGACCGGAGGCTGATCCGGTAGTGTGGTTAACTCATGCTGTGACAATGCCGCGCCCATAAACGATGCCCTCAAGACCATCCTGCCAATACTGTGCGCCTCAACACTGCGCGCCTCAAATGTATCCCTGAAGCAACTGTCATTCTATTGTGCCAATCCATTACGCTCAATCGCCTAATCAATAGGGAAAAAGCGGTGAAAATGGTCAGGCCAGCATTGGTCGGTTACTGTTCAGGATACCCACCTAATGGCACTATGGTACTAGCCTCTAGGCCCGGCTCCAATCCGCCAAGCCACGCCTGGATGCGCTAGGTTTAAGGTCGTCGCTTAATCCTGCTTCGTGCCCTCAAGTTCTTGCAACTCCTATGGATCGATCTAAGCTGGTCGCCGTTGTTACTGGCATCATTTCTTTGCTGTTAGCCGTGGGCTATTTGGTGCTGGTGCAGCTGCTCGATTTTCGTGGCGAAATGGTGCCTGCCCCCTTGTCTAGCCTGCTGTCCTGGTCGACAATTTTTTGTCTCAATTCCACGGTTTGCCCAGGTTTCTTCTAGGCCAGCAATCTACCCTAAAAAATTTCAATCTACGACCTTAAATACTCTCAATTTAACCGTTAAGACTGGCGGGCATTCACTATATCGATCGCTCAGGTTTTCTATATTTGCAAAAGCTTGAAAGTAGATCGGAAAGGCGAGGGAGAACCCCCCGATTGCTTGAATCAACCGCTATTGGCGCACAGCCGTTACCCGGTCTACTCATTAGTAATACTTATGAAAAAGTGGGAGATGACTCTTTTTTTCTATGGTGTTTATTGCTCTTTGGCAGGTGTTAACAGGCTTTTGGGCAGAATAACTTTGCTTTTATCCCTAAGGTGCCCCCAAAGGCCGTTGACTTTGGCATAGTATTATTGCGATCAATATAATATTTAGAAAGTTATCCGCTAATCAGCAGGAACCCATGGCTATGCAACAGCTTGAGACGATGTCGACCCTTGACTACCAGTCAGATCACTACAAGGATGCTTACAGCCGCATCAACGCTATTGTGATTGAAGGCGAGCAGGAAGCCTACGACAACTACTGCAAGCTGGCTGAGTCTCTACCTGACGCTAAGGATGACCTGCTGCGCTTGGCAAAAATGGAAAGCCGTCATATGAAGGGCTTTCAGGCCTGCGGCAAGAATCTGGCCGTCACGCCTGATATGGAATTTGCCGCCAAGTTTTTTGCTCAGCTGCACCAAAACTTTCAGCAGGCTTGGGCTGAAGGCAAGATTGTCACCTGCCTGCTGATTCAGTCGCTGATTATTGAAACCTTCGCGATCGCCGCCTACAACATTTACATTCCCGTAGCCGACGACTTTGCCCGCAAAATCACCGAAGGCGTGGTTAAAGATGAGTATAGTCACCTCAACTTTGGCGAAGAGTGGCTCAAAGCCAACTTTGAGTCGGCCAAGGCTGAGCTAGAAGTCGCCAACCGCCAAAACCTGCCCATCATTTGGGCCATGCTCAACGAAGTCGCCGACGATGCTCAGGTGCTAGGGATGGAAAAAGACGCCCTCGTCGAAGACTTTATGATTACCTACGGCGAAGCCCTGGCCAATATTGGCTTTTCTAGCCGCGAGGTCATGAAGCTATCAGCCCAAGGGCTAGCGGCCGTCTAACCGCCATAATATAGGCTGCGGCTGCCCCAAAACGGTCTACGGCGGTTCTTCGGGCTGCGGCTTTAAGGCCATGGCTCCCTTGTGTACCGCTACCTACTTGCTGCCCAGTGTGCTATTCAATCCAGCACTGGGCAGTTTATCGTAGGTGAATTGTTAACCTGCACCATACTTCCTGGCGCACTATCCCCAGTAACCTAGATTTGCGATGTTTGGCCTAATCGGACATTTAACCAGCCTTGACCATGCCCAGCTTGTAGCCCGAGATCTGGGGTATCCAGAATATGCCGACCAGGGACTTGACTTTTGGTGCAGCGCCCCGCCCCAAATTGTTGACACTATTAAGGTGACCAGCGTCACGGGCCAGCAGATTGAAGGTCGCTACGTCGAGTCGTGTTTTTTGCCCGAAATGCTAGCAGCAAAGCGCATCAAAGCGGCTACCCGTAAAATCATCAACGCCATGGCTCATGCTCAAAAGCACGGCATTGACATCACGGCCCTAGGTGGGTTTTCGTCAATTATTTTTGAGAACTTTAACCTCAATCAAATTCAGCAGGTGCGCAACGTCACTCTAGAGTTTGAGCGCTTCACTACCGGCAATACCCACACGGCCTACATCATTTGCCAGCAGGTGGTCGCGGCTTCAGCGAAACTAGGCATTAATCTATCTGATGCCACTGTGGCCGTGTGTGGTGCTACTGGCGACATCGGCAGTGCCGTCTGTCGCTGGCTCACGGCTCGCACCGATATTAAAGACCTATTGCTCATTGCCCGCAATCAAGAACGCCTACATCGCCTGCAAGAAGAATTGGGCTGTGGCATAGCGATGGATCTTGATACCGCTCTGCCTAAGGCTGATATTGTCGTCTGGGTAGCGAGTATGGCCAAGGGCGTTGAGGTCGATTCCAACACGCTCAAACGCCCATGCCTCATGATTGACGGCGGCTATCCCAAAAACCTTGATCAGCACTTTAACTATGACGGTGTTTACGTGCTCAAGGGCGGCATTGTTGAGCACTCTCTCGATATTGACTGGCGCATTATGAGCATTGTGAACATGGATGTGCCCGCTCGTCAGCTGTTTGCCTGTTTTGCTGAGTCGATGCTGCTGGAGTTTGAAAAGTGGTACACCAATTTTTCCTGGGGACGCAACCAGATCACCCTCGAAAAAATGGACATGATTGGCCAGTCATCTCGGCGACACGGGTTCCGCCCGCTGCTTGACCTCAATGTGACTCCTCTGGCCGCTGAACTCTCCTAGGAGACATTCCCCTTCCGGCTGGGTTGGGCTCTAACCTTAGGCGATGGGGACGTCATCTTGGTATTCTAAGAGACGGATGGATCAGGATTCCCTGCCCAATGGCGGAAAAGTCTTTGCTTTACGCTAACTTGTTTATGTTTTTGTACACCCCTGGCTATGGCCCCACCTGAGCGCAAGTCGATTTTGCTGTCGTTTGAAAAGCCCCTGGTCGAACTAGAGGCTCGCATAGATCAAATTCGAGATCTGGCTGAGGAAAACGACGTTGATGTCTCGGCTCAGCTGCGTCAGCTAGAGGCTCGCGCTACCCATCTGCGCCAGGAAATTTTCTCAAATTTGACTCCGGCTCAGCGCTTGCAGGTAGCTCGTCACCCCCGCCGCCCCAGTACCCTCGACTATATTCAAGCTATTACCGATGAGTGGATTGAGCTGCACGGCGATCGCAGCTCCGGCAAAGACGATCCTGCCCTAGTCGGTGGCGTAGCCCGCCTAGATGGACGCCCCGTGGTGATTTTGGGCCATCAAAAGGGACGCGATACGAAAGACAATGTAGCCCGTAATTTCGGCATGGCCTCGCCTGGAGGCTACCGCAAAGCGATGCGGCTGATGCGTCACGCCGATCGCTTTTCAATGCCAATCATTACGTTTATTGATACCCCAGGGGCCTACCCTGGCTACGAAGCCGAAGAAATGGGTCAGGGCGAAGCGATCGCCTACAACCTGCGAGAGATGTTTAGTCTCACGGTTCCGATCGTTTGCACCATTATTGGTGAGGGCGGCTCTGGCGGTGCTTTGGGTATTGGGGTGGGCGATCGCCTGATGATGTTCGAGCACTCGGTGTACACCGTCGCCAGCCCCGAAGCCTGCGCCGCCATTTTGTGGAAAGACGCCGCCCGGTCTGGAGAAGCCGCCGAAGCCCTCAAGATTACCTCCTGGGACTTAAAGCAGCTGGGGCTTTTGGACGTACTGCTGACCGAACCCGTGGGTGGAGCCCATGCTCACCCAATTGAGGCAGCAGATAGTCTTAAGCAGGCGCTGATCCAGCAGCTAGCCGATTTATCTCAGCTCACCCCAACGGCGCGACAGCAGCTCCGCTACCAAAAATACCGTCAGATTGGCGTTTTCGCTGAAGCGGCTTAGGGGCACTTTAGGTTCAACAACTGCAGCGCTGTTGCCACAGTTAACACAATTGTTGGCATCTACCCGAGCAGGAGTTAATCGTCTACTCATTTGTCTGTCTGGGGCTAGCGCTAGGGTGAAAAAGTCCCGGTACTGGACAGCGATAACTACGTTAATAAACCGTTTACATTTGTTAACATAGTTGATGGGGTTGTTTTAGACCCTTAGTTGGGCTTCCCTCAGCCCTAGTGACCCTGGGTATTAACTACCCTAAGTTCTTTGTTAATGGGTACTTTCTATTGCAGACTTCTACGTTTCCTGACCTGCCGCGCCGCGCCCTGGTAACCGGGGCTAGTCGTGGTCTTGGCCGTGCGATCGCTCATGCCCTGGCCCAGTCGGGGTACGACGTGGCCTTAATTAGCCGTTCCTTGGACTCGCTCCAGCCGGTGCAGGAGGAATTAGCGGCCTGCGGGGTAGTGGCTAAAGCCTATGCCGTTGATCTGGCTCAGATGGAGGGGTTGCAGGACCGGATGGCAGAGGTGCTAGCTGATTTTGGCCCCCTTAGCGTAGTGGTTAACAACGCCGGAATGGGCTATACCGGCGCGATCGCCACCATGCCTTTGGCCGATTGGCAGCGGGTGATGGATTTAAACGTGACCAGTGTGTTCCAGTGCATTCAGTCGATTTTGCCAGCGCTGCGGGCGGTTGGCGGTGGCACCATTGTCAACATTGCCTCCGTTGCCGCCAAGTCCGCTTTCCCTGACTGGGGTGCATACACCGTTAGTAAAGCTGCCCTGGTGGCGTTGTCGCGGGTATTGGCGGTAGAAGAACGGGCTCATGGCATTCGCGTGGTGACTGTGTCTCCGGGTGCCGTCAATACGTCTATTTGGGACACCGACACCGTGCATGCCGATTTTGATCGCTCCTCCATGCTGTCTCCAGAGGTAGTAGCGCAAACCATTTTGCACACTATTCTCTTGCCCCCCCAGGCGGTGATTGAAGATCTCACCCTGATGCCTGCTGGCGGAGCCCTGTAGCAAGTTTTTACCCTGTAGCAAACCGGCTAACTCAGCGAGTGGCCTCAATTCTGTTGAACCTTTAGAGTGTTTAAAACCCCTATGACTATTGCATCCTCAAATAACCTTAACGACAAAGTTGCCGCCAATGGTGGCCCCAAAATCGCCCAGCCTGAAGTGCGCCCCGATCGCACCCGCAGCTACCGAGACGATGCTGATCAGTATCCCATTCCTGAAACCAGCCACGAAGATATGGCCGACGCCGTGCGCACCATGCTGCTGTCGGTGGGCGAAGACCCTGAGCGTGAGGGGCTGCTCAAAACGCCTAAGCGGGTCGCCGAAGCTATGCGATTTCTGACCAGTGGCTACCAACAGTCCTTAGAAGAGTTGGTCAATGGGGCTATTTTTGACGAGGGCCACAACGAGATGGTGCTGGTGCGCGACATCAATTTATTTAGCCTCTGTGAGCACCACATGCTACCCTTTATGGGGCGAGCCCACGTTGCCTACATTCCCAATCAGCGAGTGGTTGGGTTGAGTAAGCTGGCCCGCATTGTTGAGATGTACTCTCGCCGCTTGCAGGTGCAGGAGCGCCTCAACCGCCAGATTGCTGAGGCTGTGCAAGAAATTCTTGACCCCAAAGGCGTGGCCGTGGTGGTGGAAGCCAGCCACATGTGTATGGTCATGCGCGGGGTGCAAAAACCCGGTTCCTGGACGGTAACTAGCGCCATGCTGGGGGTATTTCAAGAAGACTCTAAAACGCGGGAAGAATTTCTCAGCCTGATTCGCCACCAGCCTTCGTTCTTCTAAACCAGCATCCGGCTTAGGGAAACCCGATTCAAACAATGGCACCTGTAGGGGCAAACAACCGTTTGCCCCTTTCTTTACTAGTCAAGGGGTTATCCAGCTAAAGACTTCGCACAGTAGGGCTAAAACCCCGGTTTCTTTGTCGCTGCCCTAACGGCATGACGGGCCTGTTGGCCAAGAAACCGGGGTTTTTTCTCGGCGCTCTAGTCTCGCCCAGTCAGATATCCCCAGGCGTAGGCGGCGTCGGCCATGCTTTGCATGACGGTGAACTCGTTGATGTTGGGCACAAAGTAGATATCGAAGTAAGTCTCGATGGAGGGCCACTGGCGAGCGGGGGGGACCGCCACCGATTCCAGCACGCCAAAGAACCACTCGTCACCGTAGAAACCTGTGTCAATGGGGCCGTACAGCGTGATGCCTGGTAACAGGTCGCCAGTAATGCGCTGGTCGACTATCAGCGGGTTCTGGGGTGATTTATGGCCCAAGCCAGTGGTATAGGTCATGTTGTCAGGGTTGGCCCCAGCGGAGAACTGGCAGGCCAATAGGGCGGCCTGAAGGTAGCGATCGCTGTCGGTCAGGGCATGAGCCCGCAATAGGGTACGCGCTTTAGGTGCGCCCAGGCCATCGCCCCAGCCGACAGGAGTGGAGGGAAGGAGCTTTGTCCAGCCAAAAGCTGTGGTTTGGCCAGTGTTCAGCGCTGCATCAGCTTCGGCGAGCAGCGCTGCTCGTAGCTCGGCTTGCAGGTCGGCATCGACCTGCTCGTCGGGCAATCGGCTGTAGAGAAAGGCGATTTCCCGCTGGGGGATGGCAATGCGGTAGTCATTTATAGCCTCTGCGGGAATGGCCGATTGCGCTGCCACAAAGCGATCGTGCCAGGCGCGATCGCCCGTCAGATGGTAGATCTCCAGGGCGGCCAGGGCGCGATCGGCCTCAATTCGATGCCGGGGCCACTCCTGGGCCTTAATGCCGCTCTCGTGACGGGCTTCGGCCCAGTCCATAGCGGCTAGGGCGCTGTCGCGGTAGCTTTGGGATTGGCTAGGGGCATAGGTACTCATCAGCCTGGCGGTACGGGCGGCTACCCCAGCGTAAACGTAGCTGCTCCAAGGGTCTGGGGCATAGGCCATGATCGGCAGTGACTCCTGCCAGCTGGTCTCACCTCGACGGGGGTGCTCGGATGACTCAATGCCGCCGCGCACGCCACCCTCAGGGGTTTGAAGGCGGCGAAAGAAGTCGACTCCCCAGAGCACTTCATCGAGCAAATCGGGCAGATCGTTATCAGATTCTGGAATGTTGAGGGCCAGATTTTCCATCGGCTGGGGAAATAGCTCTAGCAGTTCTAGCAATTGGCGAGCTACCTCAAGGTGCTGAATCCGACGGTCCCAATCGCCTGCATCAAAGTAGCCGCCCCAGGCGTTGGCTACAGTCGTATTAGTTCTGCCCCGCACCAGGTTGGCAAAGTTGCCTTGGTCGGTGCCCTGGGCATTGAGGCCGTTGCCGGTATCCATCAGCCCGGTCGACGATTGGTAAACGGTAACCCCGTCGTCGGGGTGAAAGGGACGGGGGCGAACCACATCGGTGTAGGGATGCCCTAGGGCAACACCGCTGCGCTGGTGGTAAAACCCTCGAGCGGCTAGGCGAAAAGCCTGCTGCCAGGCATCGTTCGCTACCGCAAAGGTGCTAGAGCAACCGACCGTGTCTACACAGAGGCGATAGCGTCCGGACTGGTTGAGGGTGCTAAAGTCGAGCTGGTCAACATCGGCAAGCGTGTAGGTGCGATCGCGACCGTCTTCAACATCACCGCTGCGGTGGCGGCGGCTCGCTTGCCCAGTGAACACTATTTCTTGGTTGGCCTCGTCAATCACCTGAAATGACAGCCCTTCTGGGTAACTTAGCCCCCCACCCGTGCCCATCCAGGTCGACAAAAAGCCCACTTTTAACGGGTCGTCGGGGCGAAAACCGACGGCGGAGATGTGTACGGCCTCGCTAAACTGGCGATCGGGCTGGTAAGTAAAGGTAAGTGGTGGTAGCTCTTGCTCTGTCAGCTCAATTTTGTAGGTTTTCCCTGGTGTCAGGGCCGTGGGCAACCGCAAGTAAAAGCGATGTTCCATAGCCCAGCGCAAGTCGCCGTTCCGACCCGTGCGAGCGAGATCCACCGGCTTGCTTTTGCGATGGACCTCGGCAGGGGTAGCAGGCTGTTGGTAAACAGGGTCGTCTTGAGACTGAATGCGATAGCTGCGGGGCTGGCTGGCGCGATCGGCATTAAAGGGTGTTTCAGTGTATTGATCAAACCCATAAAGAATGTTCTGGTCAGGGCTAACCAGCGTACCTAAGGCTTGCCCCTGCCGTATCACCCAGGTATCGCTGCCTGAGGTTTCTAAACGGTCTTGGGGTTCAGGCTGGTAAGGTACCTGGCGAGCGTGGGTTATTTCGCCCTGGTGCAGCATAACTACTACGACTTCAGGGCTAATGACGGACGCTGTCATATCAGGTTGCTCAGATTTGGCAGTGGGCATATGGCCCAAGGTACCGGCAGTACAAGCCACGGCAAAAGTCAGTATGCCAAGCCAGAGCGCTGCTTTGCGAGGCCAGCAATTGAGCTTAAACAACATCTTTTTAGATCCCCTTTTCGGCAATTTACCCTGACGCTATTGGGTCTGGCCAATCCTGATGACTCAAGCGGTTAACTTGATACCCTCGGGCCATAGTAGCGACTCTGAAGGAGGGTGTGTGGGTAGGTTCTTTAAGGGCTGCCAAAGTTTTACGGCAGCTAAACAATTAAGGCTTTACTTCATTAAAAGTGAGCTAATATCTAAGCCGATTCAGCCGCTCAATCTTTGCTTGAATGGCCATTTTTGAGCTTTAGGGCCAGTTTCTAAGGCTTTATGTTGGCCGGTCAAGGGAACTAGAGCTGGCTCGGTTGATGACCAGCGATCGCACTGCGATCGCTGAAAGGGTGAGCTAAATTCTGTGGTGCGTGGGGAGATCAGCCCAATTGCGGCTAAGGCAGTTATTTTCTGGGGTGATTGGCGTGGCCGGAGTATGTCTATTGGGCAGCCTCCCGGCCAAGGCCAGCGCACGTCTACAGGCCTGGCAGTTTGACACGGGCCAAAACCGCCTAATCTTCACTACCGAGAGCGGGGTAGAACCTCAGGTTAGTTTATTGGCGAACCCTCATCAGCTGGTCATCGACCTGCCAGGGATTGTGTCGAATGATGCCCTAGGCAATCAGGTTGTCGGTGGGCCAGTTCGAGCGGTGCGGGTGACTCAGGCCAATGCCCACACCACCCGGATGGTGCTAGACCTCAGCCCCGACTACAATCTTGACCCCAAGCAGGTCAAGGTGTGGGGAATGACCAACCAGCAGTGGGTAGTGCAGTTGCCCACTGCAACTCAGGCTAACGCCCCCATCGACACGTTTCCCAATAGCCCTTTAACCATTCCCGATCTTTCTAAAGCCTCAACCTCGCGACCTCTAACCACAGTGGGTATCGAGCCTCTACCTTCACTGATTAGCCGCAATCAGGTAAATACGGTTGCAGTTAGGGCTACAGCCACGGTGCTGCGAGGCGTTCAGGCTGCCGCCGAAGGTTTTTTTATTCCCACGGCTGGGGCCGCACCCCAGGTGCAGGTCTACCGAACCCGAGATACGAACCATTCGCGGCAGATTGTCATTGACCTACTGGATGCGGCCATTGCCCCAGGGTTATCGGCTGAGGCGCTGCCCCAGGGCCGCTACGGCATTTCTCGCTGGAGCCTAACTCAATTTGCGACGGCCCCGCCTGCCATTCGCGTTACCCTAACCTTGGATGAGCACAGCCCCGACTGGCAAATCACGCCCCTGGCCAGCGGCGGTATCTGGGTAACGCCGATCGGTGTGTCCCCCAGCCAGATTGCCACGCCGCCGACCACGGTGGTGCTGCCGGTTATTAATGCGGTAGTCGCGCCGCCGCCCGTCAATCGAACCGTAGCTCCCCCAGCGGTGGCTACCCCAGTGCCGCAGCCCACGGTTACCCCCAGTTCACCTCGTGGCCAGGTACTGGTCATGCTCGACCCTGGCCACGGCGGGGTTGACCCAGGGGCTGTAGGCATTGGTGGCCTTCAGGAAAAGGGCGTGGTACTGGCGGTGGCCCAGCACACGGCGGCGGCGCTACAGTCTCAGGGCATTGCCGTGCAGATGACTCGCCAAAGCGACCAAACGGTGGATTTGCAGCCCCGCGCCACTATGGCCGAGACGGCTCGGGCGACGGTGTTTGTCAGCATTCACGCCAATGCGGTCAACATGCAGCGCCCTGAGGTGAACGGCCTAGAGACTTATTATTACTCCGATACGGGGCAGGTGCTGGCCACAGCCCTGCAGCGGCAGGTGTTAGGCACTATGGCCATGAACGATCGCGGCGTACGCCAGGCCCGGTTTTTGGTGCTGCGTCGCACCTCCATGCCTGCGGCCCTGATCGAAATTGGCTTTGTGACTGGGGCTACCGACGCGCCGAAGCTACGCGACCCCCGCTGGCAGGCTCAGATGGGCCAGGCGATCGCCCAGGGCATTCTCAACTACCTGAACGGTCGGCCCTAGGTACACAACATTGCTAATCCAATATCACCTTAGGCGCGTTTTGAGGGTTTGGCTGGGAAATGCAGTACCAGAATGTTGGTATCCCAGTTGGCGCGGGTGATAGCCTCGGGCTCTCGACCCAGGGCCGACTGGCCGACAATGTGGGTACTGGCGATCAGAATCAGCAAGGTATTGGGCTGCACCGCCTCTGATACGTGCTTAACGGTGTTGCCATGCACAGGCTGTACGGCAATACCCTTTTCCTGTAGCAGGGTGGTGAGCTTGCGATCGCGACCCGAGCCTACCGTCATTTGCACGACGTGGAGGGGGGCCTTCAGCTCTTCCGCTAAACACTGGGTAATGGTTAGAGTCTGCTTAATTTGCCCCAGGTTGGCCTGCCTGCCGGTAATGGCCAGCACCACTTTCTCGGTATTCTCAATTGGCTGTGGAAATCGGCTGATTAGCACCGGAATGGTTGCCGATCGCACAATGGTGTCGATGACGCTGCCAAAGAAATTTTCGCGATAGGTCGAAAAGCCCTTCCAGCCGCAAATCAGCAGGTCGGCATTGCGTTCTTGAGTGGTGCGCAAAATGCCCCAGGCAATAGAGTCGTCAATCCGGCCAATGGTTTCGACCGGAATTGTAGCGGCGTGGGCGATGGTTTCGGCGGTTTCAAGCAGACGGTTTTGTCGGGTTCTGTCGGCCTCGGCGATGGGTTGATTGCGATCGGGCAGCACGTGCAGGGGCAGCAGGGTACCCCCCACTCGCTTGGTCAGAATAATCGCCAGCTGCAGCAGGTTGTCTTCGGTACTGGGGTTCGCCACCGGAATTAAAACGCGCTGGCCCAGAGCCGGAGCTGTCGGTGTAGCCTGATCACCGACCGGGGCAGCTTCGGCCTCAGCGGGCTGAGTTTGGAGCTGAGCGCCCCAGCGCGCTACGACCCACGGCGACAGCACGCAGCTGACCAAAATCATCGCGATGATAGCATTCACCACCAGTTCATCGACGAGACCAATATCGAAGGCAATGGTGATAGCCGCCAGGGTAGAGGCCGCCTGAGCCATCGATAGGCCAAACATCACCATGGCGCTGGGCAGCTTCCACTTAAACCAGCGGGCCGAGCCCCAGGCCGCCACAAACTTGCTGGCCAGTTCGACCGCCACAATGATCACCGCAATTAGCAGACCCTGGGGCTCGCGTAGCAGGATCAGCGGGTCAACTAGCATGCCTACCGAAATCAAAAATATCGGCACAAAGAGCGTGTTGCCGATAAACTGCACCCGGTTCATCAGCGGGCTGAGGCGAGGAATAATTTGGGTGATCGCTACCCCAGCCAAAAATGCCCCCACAATAGGCTCAATCTCAATCAGGCTGGCCAGGTACGACGCTACGAACAGCGTGGCCAGCACAAAGGTAAACTCTGCCCCTTCGTCGTGACCAAACTTTTTGAAGAACCAGCGGCCCAGCTTGGGTACCCCCCACAGCACCGCAAAGGTATAAATCGTCAGGGCCGGAATTAAAAACAGCCAAAAGCCTAGGGTTAGGTCGCCCTGGTCGGCTTTGACCACCACCGCTAGCACCAGCAGCGCCAGCACGTTGGTGATCAGCGTGCCCCCCAGAGTGGCAATGGAGGAGGGATGGCGCATGATGCCCAGTTTGGTCAGCACCGGCAGCGCCACCAGGGTGTGAGAGGCCAGACAGGAGGCCACCAGCACCGACGCCCAAAAGCCATAGCCCAGCACGAGCATAGCTCCGGTGCCCATCAGCATCGGCACTACAAAGGTGGCCAGGCCAAAGATAATTGGCTTATCAGCGTCTTTTTTGAGATCGTCTAGACTGGTCTCGAGTCCGCCTAAAAACATCAAAAACAGGAGACCCACGGTGCCCAACAGCACAATGGTAGGGTCGCGATCCAAGATTCCCAAGCCGTGGGGACCCACCAACACCCCGGCTAAAATCAGGCCGATAATGCCTGGCAGCCGCAGTCGCTCCACCAGCAGCGGGGCGACCAGCATAATGGCCAGAATCGTGAGAAAGATTGCTACTGGGTCAGTGATGGGCTCTTGTAATAGCTGACCCAGGGGTAAGGGTACTGCCCTATCTAAAGCCGACGCGGCGATCGCCGCGTGAAATTTCAGCCCAAAGTAAGTCATGGCCTATTAGGTAGGGGGTTAATTTACTAATTGCTTAATCTATAACATCACGCTCGGGCTGCGCCCCTCAGCCTGCCTAGGGAGATTAATCCAGGGAGATGGGGCGAAGTGCTAGGCCGCCCAAGGGGCAGTTGAAAATATCTTTATCTTGGCCCGCCAGGTTTCGAAGCTTTTGACCGCCACCCTCGACCTCACCCCAGTTAGCTCACCGAAACTTGGGCTAATTTACTGCCATCGGTACCTTCACTGGCGTCTTTACCCAGATCCTGAGCGGATTGATCGGACAGTTCTGCTAACAGCGCCAGCAGTTCACGTTCAAAGGCCACCTGGGCACGGTTGGTTCTGCCCCCCACATAGACGGTGCCATCCTGCTCCAAGGCCCACACCTGGGAATGCGAGACGTAGCTCATGATGACTCCCAGCATGAGCAGGCCAAAGCCACCGTACACCATCGGAATACCGGGGTCGGCCTTGATCTGGAGGCCGGTACTGCCCACGACATCCACTAGCGTTAGCCTGACTCCATTCACCTCTGCGGCCATGCCCTTGCGAACGGTGGAAACAAGTTGCCCCGCGTTGTCATAGATCAGCACCGACCCTTGCAGGTCACTGGCCAGTAGGGTGACACCCTCGCTCATATCGGGCTTGGTGGGTAGCCAGGTACCCCAAAAGCGGGGGCCGTCGTTTTCGAGCGGCTGCATGGGCAGCTGCAAAACGGGGCTGTTGTTGAGCTTGATCCGCACCGCCGCAATGCCCCAGTCGGCCTGGTAGAGCGTCACGCCCCGATGGCGCAGGGGTTCATTGACGTGAATAGTTTTGCGATCGACTTCGGCCCCGGCCTGATTTAGCACCGATAGGTCAGAGTAAAACTGGTCGATCTTGCCCTCGGGCGTGTAGTCGATCCAAAAGCGGTTTACCCGCACTGCCCAGTCTTTAGGGATTTGGGGCTCAGCCCAGGGACCCGCATCAAAAATATTACGAATTTGAAAGGTCTCGCCGCTGGGCACCAGTTCCTGGGCAAAAAAGCCGGTCATAGCCCCCCAGATCGCTCCCAGCAAAATCAGGATCATGCTGGCGTGAACCACAATCGGGCCAATGCGGCCCACAATTCCCTTTCGCCCGTAGAGCTGAGAACCATCCTGAAACACTCGATAGCGCCTTTTGCCTAACCGGCTAGACAAAGCGGTTAGATCGGTCTCGGTGAGTTCGGCACTGAGGGCCAGCTTTTGAAACTGACGCGGCTGGCTGTAGTACTTCCAGTTTTGAGCCGCGCCCAACGCCGGAAACTGGCGGGTAAAGGTGCAGGCAATCAGGCTGGCCCCAAAAACAATCAGCAGCGCTAAAAACCACCAGGTGCGGTAGACGTGGTCGAGCCCGCTGATCAAAATGACCTTCCAGCTCAAAAAGCCAAACAGAGCCGGATCGTCGGGGTAGTTGGTCTGATAAAACTCCAGGGTTTGACCCTGCTCGATTACGGTACCGCTGACGCTGAAGGCCGCGATCGCCAGCAGCAGCACGATCGCCAGCCGCAGATCCGCCAGCAGCGGCAGCAAGTCTCGTCGAAAGTAAGCGCTCACTCCCTTCAACAGGGAGTCGCGGGGATCGTCAGATGGGGCCATAGTACCTTTAGTATCCCTCGAAGGTCAGCACAAATACACCCGTCACTATTGCACTAGTCCTTTAAATCTAGACGCTTAGACTAAGGTAGACGGCAGCAGTCGCGACAGCAGTGAAAAGACCCCAAACCCCAGCAGCAGCGCACCGCTAGCCGGAGTAACCCAGCTCGACCACTGACGCAGGTTCAGCAGGCGCTTGAGGCTGGCGGTGAAGGTGCCTGCCAGCACTAGGGGAGTCACATAGCCCACCGCATAGGCCAGCAGTAACGCACTGCCCAAAACAGGATCTTGCGTCGCCGAAATCCAGGCCAGTAAGGTAGCCAGCACCGGGGTACTGCACGGCGACGCCACAATACCAAAGGTAAGGCCCAGGGCGTAGGCCCGTAGCCAGGGCGGCAAATTCCAGCCTTCGAAGGTGGGGCCTGCACCGGCAGGTAGAGCGAGGGGAACAATGCCCAACAGATTTAGCCCCATGACAATGGCCACCAGGCTAACCACTACTGGCAGACCCCAGGCTACCTGGCCGTAGACGTAGCCAAAGAGCCCGGCGATCAGCCCTAATACCGCCAGGGTGGTGGCTAGGCCAAGGGCAAAGGCAAGCGATCGCCCTACGGCATCGCGGCGGCGATCGCTCTCATAACCTCCCATATAGCCCACCATAATGGGCAACATCGATAGCAGGCAGGGCGACAGACTGGTCAGCAAGCCTGCCAACCCTACCACCGATAGGCTGACCCAAGATATGTGAGTCAGCTGGTCGTTGACTAGCTGGTTGGCCCACTGGGCAATGTCATACAAATAAAGCTGAAGGCTTTGGAGCATTGCCGAAATAGTGAAATGTAAAAGCAATCCCTATTGTAACAATCTCGCAACCCGCCCTCAGATTTCAGTTTTAAAAAAGTTTCAAGACAAAAGATTGCCGCCGTCTAAGACTCGTAGAGATAATTGTTCCCGATCCCCAAGTTTTGACCTGCGCCGTAGGGGAACTGGCGCTTCCAAATTAATTTCCCGCGCTGCCCGTACTAGCAACCCCGCCGTAACCAGACTAGCAACCATCGAGCTACCGCCGTAGCTCAATAGGGGAAAGGGTAATCCCGTCGTAGGTAGTATTCCTGTAGCCACGCCCATGTTCAGCAGCGACTGCCCCACCAATACCACCATTGCCCCTACGGCTACTAACCGATGTAGGGGCTGCTTCAACCGCAGTGCTACCAGCAGCGCTACAGAAGCATAAACGCTTAAAAGCATTAGCAATACCAGGCAGCCCACGAAGCCAAATTCTTCAGCAAATACCGCAAAAATAAAATCGGTGTACTGAATTGGTAGTGAATACAGCTTTTGCTGAGATAGGCCAAACCCCTGCCCCCAAAAACCGCCCGAGCCGATGGCCAACAGGCTCTGCACCAGCTGGTAGCCCTGGTCACCAGGGTCAGCCCAAGGATTTAAAAACGAAATAATGCGCTGGCGCTGGTAGGTCTTAAGACTAATGCTCACTCCCGCTGCCAATAGTCCGCTGCCAGCAGTTAGCAGTAAATAGCTGTAGGGAATACCCGCTGCCAAAGCAATTAGCCAGAGGGTGAGACCACAGATAGCCGCTGTACTCAGGTTAGGCTGAATCAAAATCAGCCCCAAAATAGCTGCAAAAATGCCTAGCCAGGTGAGGCGCGTTGGCCAAGTGAGCTGTGGCCAGCGGCCAAACAGCCGCGCCCCCTGCAAGACTAGGCACGGCTTAATAAGTTCTGAGGGCTGAATCATAAACGGTCCCAAGGGCAGCCATCGGGTCGCCCCATTCACCGTCACGCCGAGGGAAGGAATTAGGGTAAGCGCCACCAACCCCACCAGCACCAGCAGCACAATGCCTGACCCTTGAATTAGGCGATCTAGAGACGTATGAACAATGCGATTAAAAATGACTAAACCGATGGCTACCCAAAGCACCTGCACCATAACGTAGTGCAAACCATAGCCGTGCTCTACCACCGCTAAAGCATAGGAGGCCGAAAACAGCACCAGTAGCCCGCCTCCCAACCATAGAAAAGTTAACCACCGCAGCCAACGCGCTTCTGCCGACCACTGACCTACTGTGGAGTCAATCCATGGAACTAATCGAGCAATGTTCACACCTATACCCCGCGTGCCCAAGGGCCAACTCTTTTCAGGGCCAAGTATAGCGGAGTGAACTATTTTTGTGATTTTTGATCAAGCAAATAAGCATAAAAATATCTCTTTAAAGCACAACGGCAGGGCTAGCTCTTTGGCCGACCCTGCGCGTATAGCAGCATTAAAATGCAGTAAAAATCTTTGTCGGATGCCTTTTTAATCTTTTTTGGGGCATCTTTTAGGGCTAAACCATTAGAGCAAACCAGTATTGGATCCTTGCCGACCGGTGGCCAGTTCAACCTTAACGATTTTGCCGCCCATTTTTTGAATTCGCTGCTGCTCTTTGAACCAGTTATCGTAGGGAACGAGCTTAGTAAAAAAGGTATTTTGCAGTTCCCGCTGGGTACGGATCCTGGTTTGGCTAGGAACACAAGCGGTGATCTTAAACATGCGCATGGCCGAAAACTCTCCTGCTATCTCACGGGACAGATGTGAATCCAATCCAAGTCCAGAAATGGTTTTTTGCCACCGGCAAAAACAACAGATCTTGAGATTGACTTGTTAAAAACACTGAAAAGCCAGAGTCGAAAGCCAATGCTATGGACAGCAGGAAGACAGTACAGCACAACCTAGTGTCCTCAACACTCACCCCTGACTCTGGCCTAGATTCGCTTTAGCTAATGGCCAAAGCGCAATGGATGAGCCTGGACTAGCTCAAGCCAGAGCAGATGTAGTCAAAGTAAACGCCCATTTCCTTACCAGCGTCAGCGCCTACTAGGCTGGCGGTGACTTCTTTCATGGCTTGGATGGAGTTGACGGTAGCGCCGATGGGTACACCCAGGGAATTGTAGGTTTCCTTGAGGCCGTTGAGCACCCGCTCATCTAGGATGGAGGGATCCCCAGCCAGCATGGCATAGGTAGCGTAGCGCAGGTAGTAGTCGAGGTCGCGGATGCAGGCCGCATAGCGACGGGTGGTGTACATGTTGCCACCGGGACGGGTGATATCGGAGTACAACAGGGACTTAGCCACAGCTTCCTTCACGATTTCAGCGGCGTTGGCGCTGATGGTGCTAGCGGCACGAACCCGCAGTTCACCGGTTTGGAAGTAGGCCTTGAGCTTGTCGAGGGCAGACCCATCCAGATACTTGCCCTGCACATCGGAGGAGTTGATAACAGATGTAATTGCGTCTTGCATTGGTGAAGCTTCCTTAGAACTGACGTAATCTCAACAACGAATCGACGGAGTAGCGCAGCTGCGACTACTGCATAGCGCCGACAACATAGTCGAAGTAGGATGCGGCTTCAGCGGCATCATCGCTGGACAGCAGCCCGGTTGCAACAGCTTTCATGGAGCGCACAGACTCAGCCACAGCGGGAATGGGGGTGCCCAGGGAGTTGTACATTTCACGCACACCTACCAGACCAATTTCCTCGATGGGGGTGATATCACCAGCAACCACACCGTAGGTGATCAGGCGCAGGTAGTAGTCCATGTCGCGTAGGCAGGTAGCGGTCATTTCTTCGCCGTAGGCATTGCCGCCGGGAGAAACAACATCGGGGCGCTTTTGGAAGAGCTGGTTGCCAGCTTCCTTAACGATGCGCTCGCGGGATTCGGTCAGTACTTGAGCAATCCGCAAACGGCGCTCGCCAGAGGTAACAAAGCCCTTGATGCGATCCAGTTCACCGGGGCTGAGGTAACGAGCCTCAGCATCGGCATTCACGATTGACTTCGTGACAATACTCATTGATGGATTCCTCCGAAAAATATGACCAGATAGTATGAAACTGGCATTTAAGGGTGCAGGGCCAGAGCTAACGCTATACAGAACCTTAGTTCTGAAGGCCTTCCCGATTAATTGTCCGGTATCGTGTCAGCCTTCTTCAAAGTAGCGAAATATTTTGTAACAGTTTTCCTCAGATTCTCCAAGGGTTGATAGCAACGCCATCTTGGAGGCTGAATAAGATGCCTAAAACCTCAAAAAAACTATAAGCCGGATGCAACTTAGAGTCAGGCTTTAATATTTCGCAACAAGTTCAGGTAGCTTTGCGACCAGGACAATGATCTGTTTAAAAGACCAGTTTGTTCTTAATCGTCAAATTATGCCGTTGCACCAGTTTTAAGGGGATGGCCCAAACCATCCCCTTAAAGTTGTGGCGTCTAGACGCGGCGATAGGGTACGCCCTGCTCGCCAAAGTAGCGCAGATACTCAGCAGAGTTGAGCATGGCTTCGGCGACGGCCATAGACCCCTGCTGGTCTGCGATCGCCCCGTACTCACCATCCTCCAGGCTGCGGCCCAGCAGCTGACGGCCCATGATGGCCACCAGCTTGGCGGCTGGGTAGGCTGCCACAAACCGCTCCTGATAGGCAGGAGACTGCACGAGATGACGAATAAACTCGCGCAGGGTGATGCGATCGCCCTGTAACAGTGTCTCAGCCTCGGTCAGCCGCCATTCAGCCGGGATCTCTCCTGTAGGCAGCACCATCACCTGACGATAGACCGCCGTGAGGACCTGGTTGAACTGTTCAGGGCTGGCCCCTGGTTGGTGACGATAGAACCGCGTCGTCGGTCCGGCGACGGGCACCTCAGCTTCGACCGAAGCTCGCCCCACCGTCGCGGCTAGCTCAGCGGAAGTGGTCGCCTGAGAGGCTACTGCACCGGCCATCAAGGGCATGTCAGCGACATCCATGCCGGTATTCGCGCTGGCAAAGCTAGGTACGATGAGGTCGCGATTTTGCTTAGTCAGGCGGTTGTAGAGCTTCTCCGTATTGGGGAAGTTGGCCGCTGGCAGGGTAGGATAGCGCCGGTAGGGCACCGTGTCTTCGCCAAAGTTTTCGGCATATTCGGGGGTATTGAGCATGGCTTGAATAAACCCGCGAATCCCTTCGCTCGCCAACACCTGATTGTATTTGCGAATTTCTGCCTGGTCCATGGGCGCACGTCCTAAGAAGTGCTTGGTACCAAACTCAATCACCTGAGTATTGGGGTAGGGTGCGTAAAACTCTTTAATGTAGAGCGTTGAACAGCCCAGTCCCGCAATGAACTCTTTCAGGTTGATTTCACCGTTGCCCAGCTTGCTCTCCAGCGCCGTAAACTCGCTCTTCACGATGTAAGGGGCGATATCGCGCTCAAAGATTTGTCGGTAGGCGGCGGCGGTAACCAGCTTGAGATTGGGCTTGTCGGCCAAGGAGGTGAGCTTAAACACCTTAGTCTGCTGGCGCTGACGATTGACACCCTGGGCCAGACGCCGCTGAACCTCAGGAATCGCCCGGTCTTCGGTGACTGCACCCAGTTCCACAAAGCGGGGGATGCTGGTATCGGCCACGGGAACCATGCCTCTCTCCGCCAGGCTACCGGCCCGCATGCTGCGCAGGGCAAGTCCCTTGGGCGTTAGATAACGCTCGTAGGGGACGGTGTCTTCCCCAAAGGCTTCGTTGTACTCCTGGCTGTCGATAATTGAGTCGACCAGAGCATAAAAGCCTTTTTTGGCGCAGATGTCGAAGTAGGCGTTGGTTTCATTGCGGCCATAGGTAGGCCGTCCTAGCAGGCGACGGTGGATATATTCCACCGCTTTCATCACGTACAGCGATGACCAGTAGGTCTTGCGGAAGGCTTCGGATTTGGCGATCGCCCGAATGAACTCCTTCATCGAGATTTCGCCGTTCTCCAGCTTGATCTCTGCGACTTTAGAGCGCTGACCCGAGTACACCTCGCGGCCAAACACCTGCCGGTAAGCAGCGCTAATGATCGTCTGAGTCGAGCTTTCGGAGTATCGTACGCTGTTCTGAGTATTGCCAGTCCTGGGAATTTGATCCAGCTTGAATACCTTAGCCCCCAGCGAACCTGGATTCTCAGGCCGAGCCGCAGGGTTGCTCAACTGGTTGTTGATGCCAGCACCCCGATGAATCAGAATGCGGCGGGTATCCTTGTTAAAAAACGCTGGCGTAGCGCTGACATCGCGGGTTTCTTTGGGAAAGATCGCTCCAAACTGAATCTCTAGCGGATCGTTGCCCGATCCGTAGGGATGCTGGTCGGGCAGAGGCTGCTCATAGGACGCAAACAGCGTAATAAACTGCGGCTTCTTGCGGAAGGGAGCGCTGTAGTTAAACAGCTCAAACTGCGGCCCCCAGTTGCGGCATTCTTGGGCTTCTTGACCCAAACCGCGCAGGTAGGGCACCGTCTCTTCGCCAAAGTAGTCGGCGTACTCTTTAGAATCGACCAGAGCGTCGATCAGGGCGGCCAGACCGCCGCTAGACACAATGGAGAAGTAGTCGCGCACTTCTTCACGGGAGCTAGGCGCGCGACCGAGAATGTGGCGGAAGGCCAGTTCCAAAGCGCGACTGTTGATGTAAGGGTCGTAAAAATTCTTGCGATAGAGCGGCGACTTGGCCAGACGACGCACGAACTCCTTCATGGAGATTTCGCCGTTCTTCACCTTCGACTCCAGGTCAGAAACTGAGAGGGAGTAGGCCCGGGTAATATCGCGCTCAAAAAGCTGACGATAGGCGGCTTTCACCACATCATTTTTCTCTACTGCCGATAGCCCTGGCTTCATCGCGTACTTGGGCCGACGCTCAGCGGCGTTGAAGTAAATCTGAGGCAGCTCCAGCCCTTGCAGGTCGTTAGAGGAACGCTGGCGCAGCTTATTCGACGGGGTTGGAGCCTTAAACTCGCTCAGCAGCACGTCGAAGTACTGATCCACAATGGCTTGGGCATCGGGGTCGCCATTTAGGTAGCGCAGAGATCCTGCCTTCATGGTTTGAATGGCCACGATCGTCGCCGCTGAGGAGCAGGCACTCTCAATGATTTCCCGCAGGCCGCGCACGTTGACCGAAATAATATTGGGGTCGCCCGCCACAATGGCGTAGGTTACGTAGCGCAGGAACCAGCTCATGTCGCGCAGCGACTTGGTCATGTTGCTGGGGCCGTAGCGAGACACGCTGATTGGGCGGAATCCAGGGGGAACCGGCCCAGAAGGCGTAGAGCTAAATAGATTTTGGAATAAGCCGCCGCCACTCTCGATGAAGGTTGAGGTGCCCAACCGGGAAGCCTCTGTTTCATCTAAAACGGTGCCAGCCCGAGTTTTTTCGACTGGCGACTCGTTTTCAACCCGCTCCAAATAAGCCAGGGGAGACCCACCGGTAAAGATGCGGTTGGCCGCCTGGGAGACAATCAATTCGGAGTAACGGGTCAAGATTTCGGCGATCTGTACCCGTTTCAGGCCGGAATTAAAAAAGCCCGATAGCTCTTCTAACTCACCCCGACCCATGTAGCGATCTTGCTGCTCGGCCTGGGAAATCGTGGCCACCGGCAGAGTTTGGTAGAGCTGGGGCCGCGCTGGTGCACTTCCACCACTTGCTTTAACACTCATGCGTTTTCAAAGGCTCCCTATGCGGACAATGACGGCATCAAATCGAATTTCAAAGAATCTATCAATCGGTTAGAGGGCGCAGAATTCTGCTCTGGCAGAGGCACCGTTCAGGAATGCTCCCTGAGCTAGCGCAAAATCACTGAACCCGCTTGAAGGTAAAGCGTTGTTAACCTCACCTGCCGGGCACCCAAGCTGGGCACCGAATGCGGTATCTATGAATGGCGGGCTGTTCGCTGACCTGGAATCAGATTAAACCGTTTCAGGACAGCAACACAGATTATTAAAAACTGTGAAACATCCGACCTGGCAAATGCCTTTGGTCATCATAGATGATGGTCACTACACCCCTGAGAGGGCAGATAAGTTTTGTAACGTTTCGTGATAAAGCTGAGATCTTGAAGGCTCTAAAGCCTCTTCTGGAGAGGGTTTGATTGGATGGCTCTCTGTAACGGTAGCAAGGAAGCCAGCCGTTACGTCCCCATGTCGATGGTTGCGATCGCCCAGATGCGATCGGCGTAAGTATTGTGGGGGCAGTCATAACCTCTAGCGGGTCGCCTCTCTCAATTGAATATTTGCTTGATGTAACTGCTGTGTAACGTGAACTGACAGATTAGCTATGGACGACTCGACAACCACCCAGGTCGTTAGCGATGCGGTAGCTCGCCTCTATAACACCTATCCCTTTCCGCCTGAACCGATTCTCGACGAGGCCCCGCCGGGGTATAACTGGCGCTGGTACTGGCCTACAGTACATAGCTTTTGTACGGGGGCGACCCCAGCCTCACATTCAGTGCGCGTGTTAGATGCAGGCTGTGGCACTGGGGTGAGTACTGAATATATTAGTCACCTCAACCCTGAGGCCAAGGTATTGGGTATTGATTTGAGCGAGCGGGCGATCGCCACTGCCACCCAGCGCTGCCAATCGTCTGGGGCCAACAACGTTCAGTTTCGCCAGCTCAGCATCTACGACGTTGACCAGCTTGAGGGTGAATTTGACTGGATCAACTGCGTTGGTGTTATCCACCACATGCCCGATCCGCTTAAGGGTCTACAGGCGCTAGCCACCAAGCTGGCCCCTGGTGGGTTTATTCATTTATTTGTATATGCCGCCATTGGCCGCTGGGAAATTTCGCTGATGCAGCGGGCGATCGCTCTGGTTCAGGGCCGCCAGCGGGGCGACTACCGCGACGGCGTGCAGGTGGGTCGGCAAATTTTCGCTACTCTGCCCGAGGGTAACCGTCTCAAGCAGCGAGAGCGCGATCGCTGGGCAATGGAAAACCACCGCGACGAGTGCTTTGCCGATATGTATGTCCATCCCCAGGAAGTCGATTACACCCTTGATAGTTTGTTTGAGCTGATCGAGGCATCGGGGCTGGAGTTCGTGGGGTTTTCAAACCCCCAAGTCTGGCAGATCGATCGCCTGCTAGCCTCAGACCCCGCCCTGCTAGCGCGCGCCCAACAGCTTTCAGAAAAAGACCAGTACCGCCTAGTTGAACTGCTGGATCCTGAAATTACTCATTTTGAGTGGTTCCTGGCTCGTCCCCCGTTCCCTCGCACTACCTGGGAGAATGATGCCGATCTGCTAGCGGCCATTCCCACCCGTAATCCCTGTATGGAGGGCTGGCCCAGCCAGAGTATTTTCGATTGCAACTATCAAATCATTTCGTTAGACACAAAGGAGTTTGAGTTTTTACAGGCCTGCGATGGTCAAGTGTTGACCCTGGGGGGCGATCGCCCAAGCCCTGTTCCCCATCAGCCTCCTGCGACAGTCGCAGACCTGCTCAGCCAAAGCGAGTTAAGCCTTGAAGACGTGCGCCAGCTGCACCAGCGTCAGTTAATCTTGTTGCATCTGCCACAGCACAGTCCATAAAGTTAAGCCGAAGATAGCAGATTTACTTTTGGGAAGCGTCTATTAAGTATTATTGCCGTGATATGATCTCCCATGGCCTGCATGTGCAGGTCAAACCCTTTAACGGCTAAGGATTAGGCGCTTTCGTGGCCCCATTGCCCTCCGAACACACTGACCCTACTGCTCCAGCTGAGGCAGACCAAGACCTGGGTCAAACCGACGGTCAAGATCTTCCTCCAGCTTCAGCAGATGCCATGGCAGAGTACTACCAGCTGCAGCAAAATTTGCTGCTGACCACTCTGGCATTCAGTGGCGTGATTTTTGTTTCTGTCTGGCTGGCCTACTCGCTACCAATTGCTCTGAATTATTTAATAGGAGCGTGCGGTGGTGTGGTTTACTTGAGGATGTTGGCAAAAAGCGTGGCCAGCATCGGACGTGGAAGCGTCAAGCTAGGCAGCGGCCGATTGGCTCTCGTGGTCGGATTGGTTCTGGTAGCTACTCAATGGCAGCAGCTTCAGGTCGTACCTGTTTTTCTGGGTTTCTTGACCTACAAGGGGGCGTTAATTGCTTACACCCTCTGGACTGCGGTGCTGCCAAAATCATCGTCGGGGTCATTCCAGGAACCTGGCTAACCCTAGATCGGTGGTTCCCCAGCATAGCATGCTTTTTCCTAGTAGGTCTTAAGGAGAAGTTGATTTAAGAGATGGCGCTCAATATGTTAATGATTCATCCCTTAGTCCTGGCAAAGCTAGAGGTTGGCGAGCATTTGTACTGGCAGATCGGTGGACTTAAACTCCACGGCCAGGTATTTCTCACTTCCTGGTTTGTCATCGGTGCTCTGCTGCTGGTGTCGTTTTTGGCCACTCGCAATATTCAGCGGATACCCTCTGGCCTCCAAAACTTTATGGAGTATGCCCTGGAGTTCATTCGCGACCTGGCCAAAAACCAGATTGGCGAGAAAGAGTATCGGCCCTGGGTGCCTTTCGTAGGCACTTTGTTCCTGTTCATCTTTGTCTCTAACTGGTCTGGGGCGTTGATTCCGTGGAAGCTGATTCACTTGCCGTCAGGTGAACTAGCTGCTCCCACCAACGACATCAATACCACCGTGGCGCTAGCGCTGCTGACGTCTTTGGCCTACTTTTACGCTGGGTTTAGCAAGCGTGGGTTGGGGTACTTCGCCAAGTACATCGAACCAACGCCAATCTTGCTGCCTATCAACATTTTGGAAGATTTCACCAAGCCTCTCTCCCTCAGTTTCCGTCTGTTTGGAAACATCCTGGCCGATGAACTTGTGGTCGCCGTGCTGGTTTTGCTGGTACCTCTCTTCGTACCGCTACCGGTTATGGTCTTGGGTCTGTTTACCAGTGCTATTCAGGCGCTGATCTTTGCAACCCTAGCTGCGGCCTACATCGGCGAGGCCATTGAGGGGCATGGTGGTGAAGAGCATGGATGACCCCTAGGGGCATTCAGTTTGGTATTGGCTGGTGGGGCAGGTGCTGCCAGCCGACGTGGTCTTAGGGCCGTACCGAAAGAAACGCCTATTGAGCGTTGTCTACGACCTGATTAACGAGTTGTTGATTGTCCAAATCGAGGTAAGACATGGATTCTACTATTGCAGCCGCTTCCGTAATTGCAGCCGCTCTGGCCGTTGGTCTGGCAGCGATCGGCCCTGGTATTGGTCAAGGTAATGCAGCTGGTCAAGCGGTAGAGGGGATTGCCCGTCAGCCTGAGGCTGAGGGTAAGATTCGCGGCACCCTGCTGCTGAGCCTGGCTTTCATGGAAGCACTCACCATCTACGGTCTGGTAGTAGCCCTAGTGCTATTGTTTGCCAACCCCTTTGCGTAGATAGTCTTCGGCGGGCTAGGGAGAGGTTCTATGCCTTTCCCTGCCTATCGATATTCACGGTTTTCTGTGGAATTCCACTCTGTAGTGCTGGCCCTGGGCCGGGTTAAAGGGCATACCCACAATGATGAATTTTGTTTGGTTGTTAGCGGTTGAAGCCGCTGAAACAGTTGAGGAGGGTGGTGGTCTGTTTGACCTCGACGCCACTCTGCCGCTTATGGCGGTGCAATTTGTGCTGCTGGCGGTAGCCCTCAACGCGCTGTTCTACAAGCCTTTAGGTAAAGTTTTAGACGAGCGTGACGGTTATATTAGCTCCAATCAGGTTGATGCGGCAGAGCGTCTGGCTAAGGCTGAGCAGATTGCTAAGCAGTATCAGCAAGAGCTGGGTGAAACTCGTCGCCAGGCTCAAACGGTAATTGCCGAGGCTCAGGAAGAAGCGCAAAGGATTGCGTCTCAAACGGTTGCTGCTGCTCAACAGGAGGCCCAGGCCCAGCGAGAGCAGGTGCAGCGGGAGCTAGATGAGCAAAAGAGTCAGGCAATGACCACCTTAGAGCAGCAGGTGGATGGCCTGAGTCAGCAAATTTTAGACAAGCTGCTAGGTTCTTTGGCGGCCTAGACTATTGGTAATGACGGGGTGGTTTAGCCCCCTAGCGTTGCCCGCGTCGTTGACGGAAAGTAGGGATATGATTATCGGTTGGTTATTGGCGGCGGAAGCAGGTGGTTTTGGTGTGGATTTCAACATCCTAGAAACTAACCTGATCAATTTGGTCATTATTATTGGCGTGCTGTACTACTTTGGCGGCAAGTTTTTAGGGAAAACCCTATCGACCCGCCGAGCGGCGATCAAAACAGAAATTGTTGAGGCCGAGCAGCGTAAGCAGGAAGCCGCCGCCGCGTTGGCAGAGCAGCAGCAAAAGCTGGCTCAGGCTCAACAAGAGGCGAAAAAGATTTTGGCTGAAGCCAAAGTGACAGCAGATCGCACCCGTGATGAGATCTTGGAACAGTCTCAGATCGACGTAGAGCGCATGCGGGCTAACGCCGCTCAAGACCTCACTTCCCAGGAGGCTCGGGTTATGAGAGAGCTACAGCAGCGCATTGCCACTCTGGCCATTGAACGTAGCGAAGCCGCTCTGCCTGGTCAGCTAAACGACGATTTGCAGCGGCGTCTGGTTGACTCCAGTATTGCCATGCTTAAAGGAGAGTAGCTATGAACGACACAACACTGAGTTCTGAGATCGCCGGTCCCTACGCCAAAGCCCTGATGTCGGTGGCTGACGATAATAATGCTGTCGACCAGGTAGGCGGTGAAGTCGCCAATCTGCTGGAGGTGCTGGCCAGTTCTGAAGAACTGATCGCATTTATGTCCAACCCACTGATGGCTCCCGATTCTAAAAAAGAAGTGCTCCGCCAGATTGCTGACGGAAACGTGAGCGGCTTCCTGCTGAACTTTCTAATGCTGCTGGTTGATAGAGGTCGGATAGCATTCTTGACGCCTGTGCTTCAGCAGTACCAGGCCCTGCTGCGAGAGCGGAACCAGACGGTTTTGGCCGATGTGATCTCTGCTATTGAGCTAACTGACGATCAGCAGAACGCGATTCGCGATCGCGTCAAAGCCATGACCGGAGCCAACAGTGTCGATCTGTCAATCCAGATTGATTCATCTCTGATTGGGGGGCTAGTCATTAAGGTGGGCTCACAAGTCATTGACGCCAGCCTCAAGGGTCAGCTTCGTCGCATTGGTATGCAGCTAGCAGCTACCGCCTAGCCCCATCGATTCAGCTTGCCCCTTGGTTGGGCAGCTTCTCTGACGTCTCGTGTTTATGTAGGTTTATCCAGAGCAAGTCCTATGGTTAGTATCAGACCTGACGAAATTAGCAGCATTATTAAGCAGCAAATCGAGCAGTACAACCAGGAGGTCAAGGTCTCCAATGTGGGTACGGTGCTGCAGGTGGGTGACGGTATCGCCCGCATCTATGGCCTCGAAACCGCCATGTCTGGCGAGCTGTTGGAGTTTGAAGACGGTACCGTCGGTATTGCCCTCAACCTGGAAGAAGATAACGTAGGCGCGGTGCTGATGGGCGACGGCATCAACATCAGAGAAGGCAGCGCTGTTACCGCCACCGGCAAAATTGCCTCGGTTCCAGTGGGCGAGGCCCTGCTGGGTCGCGTGGTCGATGCTCTGGCTCGCCCCATTGACGGCAAGGGTGACCTTCAAACCAGCGAAACTCGCCTGATTGAATCTGCCGCCCCCGGTATTATTGCCCGTAAGTCGGTGTACGAACCGATGCAGACCGGCATTACCGCTATTGACGCGATGATTCCCATTGGTCGTGGCCAGCGGGAGCTGATTATTGGTGACCGTCAGACCGGCAAGACCGCGATCGCGATCGATACCATCCTCAACCAAAAATCCCAGGATGTGGTTTGCGTCTACGTGGCGATCGGTCAAAAGGCCTCTTCCGTAGCTCAAATTGTAGACGTGCTGCGCGAGCGGGGTGCTCTGGAATACACCATTGTGGTAACAGCCAGCGCCAACGACCCTGCACCGCTTCAGTATCTGGCTCCTTACACCGGTGCTAGCCTGGCTGAATACTTTATGTACAAGGGCAAAGCTACCCTGGTGGTCTACGATGACTTGACCAAACAAGCTCAGGCTTATCGCCAGATGTCTTTGCTGCTCCGTCGTCCGCCTGGTCGCGAAGCCTACCCTGGGGATGTGTTTTACCTGCACTCTCGCCTGCTAGAGCGGGCTGCCAAGCTGAGCCCCGAACTGGGTGAAGGCAGCATGACTGCTCTACCGATCATTGAGACCCAGGCGGGTGACGTGTCGGCCTACATTCCCACCAACGTAATTTCGATTACAGATGGTCAGATCTTCCTCTCCTCTGACCTGTTTAACTCGGGTTTGCGCCCTGCCATTAACGCTGGTATCTCGGTGTCTCGGGTCGGCTCTGCGGCCCAGATCAAGGCGATGAAGCAGGTGGCCGGTAAGGTGAAGCTAGAGCTAGCTCAGTTCGACGAGCTGCAGGCTTTTTCGCAGTTTGCCTCTGACCTAGATGCTGCTACCCAGAAGCAGCTGGCTCGTGGTACGCGCCTGCGCGAACTGCTCAAGCAGCCCCAGTACTCTCCCCTGCCGGTAGAAGAGCAAGTGGCCATCATTTACGCAGGCATCAACGGCTACATGGATGAGGTACCCGTAGATCAGGTGACGGCTTTTGCCAAGTCTCTGCGCGACTACCTTCGCAACAGCAAGCCCAAGTTTGGTGAACTGATTCGCAGCGAGAAAAAGCTCGGCGACGAAAGCGAAGCCATTCTTAAAGACGCGATCGCTGAAGCCAAGCAAGCCTTCATGGCAGCCGTCTAAGCCTGTTTTTGGCCCTCTGTTCCAGCCGGGGTGGTGTTTGTACAGCATCCCGGCTCTCGACGACCCCTTAGGGATCCACTATGCCTAACCTAAAAGCGATTCGAGACCGCATTAAGTCTGTTAAAAATACTCGCAAAATTACCGAAGCGATGCGTCTAGTGGCTGCGGCTAAGGTGCGTCGCGCTCAGGAGCAGGTGATTGCCACCCGGCCCTTTGCCGATCGCCTAGCTCAGGTGCTCTACGGCCTGCAAAGCCGCCTCCGATTTGAGGAGGCCGATCTGCCTCTGCTGAAGCAGCGCGACGTTCAAACCGTGGCTCTGCTGGTCATCTCCGGCGATCGCGGCCTCTGCGGCGGCTACAACACCAACGTCATTCGCCGAGCCGAAATCCGCGCTCAGGAACTGGCGGCTGAGGGCTTGAACTACAAGTTTGTTATCGTCGGTCGCAAGGCCAACCAGTACTTCAAGCGCCGCGAACAGCCAATTGAGTCTAGCTTTATCGGTATGGAGCAAATTCCAACCGCTGCAGAAGCATCGACGATTGCCGACGAGCTGCTCTCGCTGTTTCTGTCTGACGAAGTTGATCGCGTTGAACTGGTCTATACCCGATTTGTGTCGCTGGTCAGCTCTCGTCCGGTGATTCAAACGCTGCTGCCCCTCGATCCCCAGGGTCTAGAGGTATCGGATGACGAAATTTTCCGACTCACTACCCGAGCTGGAGTTTTTCAAGTGGAGCGTGAGAAGGTGACTGGGCCGACTCCAGCGGAGTTTCCCCAGGACATGATCTTCGAGCAAGATCCGGTGCAAATTTTAGATGCGCTGCTGCCTCTATATCTGAACAACCAGATTCTGCGGGCGCTGCAGGAGTCGGCGGCGAGTGAACTGGCCGCCCGAATGACTGCGATGAACAACGCCAGCGACAACGCGAAGGAATTGGCTAAGTCCCTCAACCTGACCTACAACAAAGCGCGTCAGGCCGCTATTACCCAGGAAATTCTGGAAGTGGTAGCAGGGGCTAACTCTCTGTAAGCCTGGAACAACCTACATTCACGATTCGAAAGCCCGCCACAGTTGTGACGGGCTTTTCTTTTTTATAGGGTTTGTGGGAGCCTTAGGGACTGGGTGAGGTCTCTGGGGGGCAAGCTGATCCGTTCGCGAAGCGTCTCCGCCACCAAGGACAGATTCTCTAGCCGTGGCGGGTTTGGTGCCAGGCCCAGGCGTGGGTCAGAATGGTGTCAATGTCGGCGTACTGCGGGTTCCAGCCTAGGACGCTGCGGGCGCGATCGCTGCCTCCCACCAGCGCAGGTGGATCGCCGGGGCGGCGTTCAACTTCCACCACCGGGATAGTCTTACCTGTTACCCGTACCGCCGCATCAATCACCTCTCGCACCGAGAAGCCGCTGCCGTTGCCCAGATTAAAGACATTGCTCTCGCCACCTTTTAGCAGGTACTCCAAGCCCAGAATATGGGCATCGGCGAGGTCGCACACGTGGATGTAGTCGCGGACGCAGGTGCCGTCGGGGGTAGGGTAGTCGGTGCCAAAAACGCTGATCGACTCTCGCTGCCCCAGAGCTGTTTGCAGCACCAGGGGAATCAGGTGGGTTTCGGGATTGTGGTCTTCGCCCAGTAGCCCGTTGGGATGGGCACCCGCCGCATTGAAATAGCGAAAGCGTACCGATCGCAAATCGTAGGCTTTGTCGTAGTCGGTCAAAATGCGCTCAACCATTAGCTTGGTGGCACCGTAGGGGTTGATCGGGTTTTGGGGATGGGACTCTGTAATCGGCATTTCCTGGGGCACGCCGTAGGTAGCGCAGGTCGAAGAAAAGACGACGTTTTTGACCCCGGCTTCCACCATGACATCGAGCAACGACAGTGTGCCTACAACGTTGTTTTCGTAGTATTTGGCAGGGTTGCTGACCGACTCGCCCACATAGGCGTAGGCCGAAAAATGCATGACGGCGCTGACGTCGTAGCGGCTAAAGATTGACTTGAGCAGCTCTTTGTCTAGGGTACTGCCCTCAATTAGTTCAGTTTTTAGCACATTCTCGACTAGGTCACGATGGCCATAGACCAGGTTGTCTAGAATCAAAACTCGATAGCCTTCCTGCTGAAGGGCCATCACGGCGTGGCTGCCGATGTAACCAGCCCCCCCTGTCACCAGGATGGTTTTTGCCTCAGTTGTCATAGGAATTATCTCTAGGGTATTCAGTACTGTTTAAGCTGCGGACTCGGTGCAGTACTGTTGGTGCTGGCCGAGTGATGCCATTTTAGCTTTGGCCCCCGACCCACCCTGATGTCTAATGGTGGGGTTACTAACTTTTTATCTCTAAGCAAGGGTGCCTTACAGAAAAAAAATGCTGAGGGATTGCATCTGCTAGCGCCGCCCTGGCCTCACTTAAATAAGCTTTAACCAAAGCTTACCGCCCACTTAGTCCTCCCATGAAGCTTTGCCGTACGCAATGGCCGAAGATAGCTCCGTAGCAATGACTACAAGATGTAACCCCCAAGTGTTATCTATGGCTGACTTCAAGCTCCAACTCTTTCATGCGGCCGATCAAGAGGGTAATATTTCTGCCCTGGATGATGCTCCTCGATTTTCAGCTGTATTAAACGCTCTAAAAAACCAGGATATTGATGGTGACGGCGTCGCTGGATTTGCTAATACTCTAATTTTGTCTTCTGGAGATGCCTACATTCCCGGCGTATTTTTCAGCGCCAGTGGTGAGGCGTTCGGCGGAGCTGGCAGAGGCGATATTTTAATTCAAAACGCCCTGGGCTTTCAGGCGATCGCCTTTGGCAACCACGAGTTTGACCAGGGTACCGGCCTAGTGGCTAACCTGATCAGCGCTGGAGAAGATGATCCTGAAACTGCGATCGACGAGTCTTTCCCGGGCACTGCGTTCCCCTACCTGAGCAGCAACCTCGACTTTAGCACCGATGCTAACCTGGTCGACCTGGTGGTGCCCGATGCCCAGACACCTCTGCCCAACAGCATTGCGGCTTCTACGGTGATTGAGATCAATGGCGAAAGAATTGGTGTAGTGGGGGCTACGACCCCGACCATCAGCAACGTTAATGTGCGCATCTCTAGCCCTGGCGACGTGACGGTGCTGCCCCAGCCGTTTGACAGCAGCCCTACCCCAGCACAGCTCGATGCGCTAGCGGCTGAAATTCAGGCTGATGTGGACGCGCTGCTGGCAGCTAACCCCGACATTAATAAAGTCGTGCTGCTGGCCCACATGCAGCAGATTGCCATTGAGCAAGAGCTAGCTCAGCGCCTGTCAAATGTAGACATCATTGTGGCTGGCGGCTCGAACACTCGTCTGCTTGATGAAACCGATCGCCTCCGCGCTGGCGACATCGACCAGGGGGTCTATCCCATCGTTCAAACCGGGGCCGATGGCAATCCCGTAGCGGTGGTCAACACCGACGGCAACTATAAGTATGTGGGCCGCCTGGTGATTGACTTTGATGAGAATGGGATACTGCTGCCAGAAAGCTATAATCCCGCAATCAGCGGTGCCTACGCTACCGATGAGCAGGGCGTTGTCGAGGTTGGTGGTGTAGGATTGGCCGATCCCAAAATTGTGGCCATTACTGATGCCCTGCGCGAGGTAATTATTGCCACCGAAAGCAATGTCTTTGGCGTTAGCGAAGTCTTTTTGGAGGGGCGTCGCGGTGAGGTTCGTACTGAAGAAACTAACCTGGGCAACCTAACTGCCGACGCCAATCTAGCCGTTGCGCGCGAGGTTGACCCCACTACGGTCATTTCGCTCAAGAATGGCGGTGGCATTCGCAACCCGATTGGGCAAGTTGTGGTGCCAGCTGGCGGCACAGGAGAGGCTGAACTGTTACCCAATGAAGAAATTCCTGGAGTGAAGCCTGCGGGCGGTATTTCCCAGACCGACATTGAGAACACGCTGCAATTTAACAACGAGCTATCGCTTGTCACCGTCACCGCTGCAGAATTGGTAGCGCTGATTGAGCACGGCGTTTCGGCCAGCAGCCTGGATGACAGTGCCACCCCTGGTCAGTTTCCTCAAATTGGTGGATTTTCCTTTAGTTTTGATGTCACTGCTGAACCGGGCAACCGTGTTCAGTCGCTGGCGATCGAATCTGAAGACGGCACCGATCTTGATGTCGTGGTACAAAATGGTGAGATTGTCGGTGACCCCAGCCGCACGTTCCGTATGGTAACGCTGAGCTTCTTGGCTGGCGGTGGCGATGGCTATCCTTTTCCTACGAGTGAAGCAGCCAACCGAGTAGACCTAGTGGATGAAGATGCGCCTACTACGGGAAATGCGACCTTTGCCGCCGACTTTTCTGAGCAGGATGCGCTGGCAGAGTATCTGTTCGACAACTTCGGGGCAGCAACCCCCTTTGCCGCTGCTGAGACCGATCGCAGTCTAGACACCCGAGTCCAGAATCTGGCCTTCCGCAGCGATACCGTTATCGACGCCAGCACCGGTGAACCCATCCTACCTCCCGTCGATGGGCCTGATTTCTCCGGTGGTTTCGACGGACCCTTTGCCCAAATCGGCAGACTAGACCTCGCCGATGGGGCCGAGATCAACGCTTACGATCCCGGATCTAAGAAGCTCTTCGTGGTTTCTGGCGAACCCACGCTGCAAGTCGTTGATCTCAGCGACCCCACTGCTCCGATCGCACTGCCGCTGATCGACTTGAGCGCCTACGGCGGGGGCATTAACAGCGTTGCGGTCAACAACGGCTTATTGGCTGTTGCAGTGGCAGCTGACTCAGCCACCGATAACGGCGTGGTCGTCTTCCTCAACGCTGAGGGCACTGTGCTGAACAGCCTCACCGTGGGGGCACTGCCCGATATGGTGACCTTCACCCCCGATGGCACCAAAGTTCTGGTGGCTAACGAAGGTGAGCCCAATGCTGACTACACCGTCGATCCTGAAGGTTCAGTTAGCATTATTGACCTCAGCAATGGCGTAGACAATGCAACGGTTGCAACTGCCGGGTTTACACAGTTCAACGATCGCGCCGATGAGCTAAAGGCGGCAGGTGTTAAGCTGTTTGGCCTAAACGCTACGGTGGCCCAAGACGTTGAGCCGGAGTACATCGCGGTTTCGCCCGATGGCACCACCGCCTGGGCCACGCTGCAAGAGAGCAATGCCTTTGCCCTGATTGATATCGCTAGCGCCACCGTTACAGATATCTTGCCCCTGGGCTTTAAGGATTACAGCACTGGCCCTAAGCTTGATGCCAGCAACGAGGATGGCGGCATTAACCTCCAAAACTGGCCCGTATTTGGGGTTTATCAGCCTGATGCGATCGCAAGCTACGCCGTTAATGGCATGACCTACTACGTCACCGCCAACGAAGGCGATGCCCGCATCCGCCCCGACGGTGACATCGAAGACGAAGCGGGCAACGTCATTGTTGAAGAGGGTGTCTTTTTTAACGAAGAAGCCCGCATCAAAGATGTTGTGCTTGACCCTACAGCCTTTCCCAATGCAGCTTTCTTGCAGCAGGACGAAAATATAGGCCGCCTCAACATTACTACGGCTCTGGGAGATACCGATGGTGATGGTGATTTTGATGAGCTCTACAGCTTTGGCGGTCGCTCCTTCAGCATTTGGGATCAAACCGGCAATCTCGTCTTTGATAGCGGCGATGACATGGCCAATATCACCGCGCAGCTGACCCCAGAACTCTTCAACGCTAACGACGGTGACCCTGCGGAGTTCGACCAGCGTTCTGACGACAAGGGAGCCGAACCCGAAGCGCTGACTGTTGCTAAGGTTGGTGATACAACCTATGCTTTTGTTGGTCTTGAGCGGGCTGGTGGAGGCGTCTTGATCTACGACATCAGCAATCCCTTTGCCCCCACGTTTGTGCAGTACATTCGTGACGATCGCGATGTTGCCCCTGAAGGTTTATCCTTTATTGCAGCGGCAGACAGCCCCAACGGCAACCCGCTGTTAGTAGTGGCCAACGAGGCCAGCAGCACCATTACTGTGTTTGAGGCCAGCGCTCTGATCGGGGAACCTGAGCCCGAAGTACCTGGCGTATTCCTCGACCTGCGCGACATTACCGGTGATGTGGACACCACCTTTACGGTTAACCGGGAAGCTGCCTTCGATAACTTCGTCGGCTTCTACCAGGTGACCGACACCAATGGAGGCATCGACCTAGACGGTGATGGAACTGCCGACGTTGCTCCCGGTCAGGCGGGTTACACCAAGGCGGCCCTGGCTGCTCGCGCTGAGTCTGTGGCGTTAACCACAGCTAACTTAACCGAGTCTGTCTTTGAGACAACCGTGGCTGGGGGCAGCCTCTACGCTCCCTTCTTGATCGTCAACGGCACTCCAGAGGACTTTAGTGCTAGTCAGGTGTACTTTGCCTTTGGGGCCGCCAACGCCGATGGCATTGAGCATGTGCGCGTTGCCGATGGGGCGATTGGGTTTGAAGACCTGTTTGGCGGTGGCGACAACGACTTCAATGACATAGTTGTCGCGTTCTCGTCGCTGGCCTAGGCACTAGGGCAACCGGTGGGCATGGCTTACCTCTGAGCCATGCCCACCGCTAATGCTGCGATCGCAGGCCCAGCCACTGGGTCTGCTTTTTAGATGGCCAAAAGGTGCGATCGCATGATTGTTTTCTGTCTATCAAAAATTGGCGATAGCAAAAACTACTAAAAAGTGGAGGTCTTAGAGAAAACTAACAATAACGTTATAAAAAGCAAGTAATCTTAGCCTGCTTAATTAAGTTTGGCCTTATGAAGACTTAGTATTGTGTCTTAACTGCGTTGTCCAAGGCTTCGGTTCCTGCTTAATATGCCAATTAAAATGGCTGTGCTAAAGTGATTTGGTGATCGATTGACAATCCTTAAAAGCTCATCAAATAAGGATTTAGAGAAAGTAGGTCACAAAAGAAAGCGCCGTTCTAGGCCTATCTTATTCTGGACATACCCTACTTAACTGAGGCGCTATTCCTGATTACTTTCTAATAGCCAAAGGGCAACATTACTGTAGAGGCTTTCGGTTACTTTAAAAATTACCGTTGATGAAATCTCTGGACACCCTTGACGTTAGTCAACTCTTTGACTTCAACACCGCTGCCCTAGCCGTTCTGACCTACCTTCACGATCGGCTCGGGTTTGACTTGTGGATGGTTACCCGCACCGAGGGCAACGATTGGATTGTCTTGCAGGCCAACGATCAGGGTTATGGGGTAAAAGCAGGGGATGTCTTTAGCTGGACTGATTCGTTTTGCTCACGCATGATTCAAGGCGAAGGCCCCCGCATTGCCCCCTGCTCCGATGAAGTCGCCGCCTACGCCGAAGCGCCCATTGGCCAACAGGTCAAAATTGGTGCCTACGTGGGCGTTCCCCTAGTCAATGAAAATGGCTCGTTGTTTGGTACCCTGTGCGCCATCGATCCAGCCCCTCAGCCACCGACTATTCAGCAAGAATTACCCTTGATTGAGCTGATGGCCCAGCTGCTCAGCCGCATTCTCCACGCCGATACTAAAGCCGCCGAGCAGGCGCGTCTGGCTGAACGACTGCAAACTGAAGCCCTTACCGATGGGCTGACCGGCCTGTATAATCGCCGCGGTTGGGACCAGCTGCTCGACAGTGAAGAAGAGCGCTGCACCATCTATGGCTATCCAGCCTGCATTATCGTTGTCGATATAGATGGCTTAAAAACCATCAACGATAGCCATGGCCACGCGGCAGGCGATCACCTCTTGCAGCAGACTGCCACTGTGCTGCGGCAGATTACCCGCAAGCAAGATGTAGTCGCTCGCCTTGGCGGTGATGAGTTTGCCATGCTGTGTGTTGAGTGTTCTTTAGATGAAGGCGAACCCTTAAAAACGCGTCTAGAGCAAGCTCTGGCCGCTAGTCAACTACAGGCTTCGGTGGGTATTGCCGGACGTCACCCGAGCCAGGGACTGCGGTGGGCCTGGGCGAACGCCGATCGCATGATGTATGGGTACAAACGTATTCGGCAGACACTGTCTCCTTAACGGATGAATAATTTGATTAGATTTGGTTAGATCAGAGTGCCCCCATCGGTTTAGAATAATTGAGAGGCGTGACAGTCAGGACTCGCTTGTCTCGGGCACCTTGCCTAAACATCTAGTCCATAGCTGACAACCCCAAAAATGAAACTTGGTTTGACAAGGGTTTCCCCTTTATCTATACTGAGAATCGTTGAAAAAACCAGGCCCCCATCGTCTAGAGGCCTAGGACACCTCCCTTTCACGGAGGCGACGGGGATTCGAATTCCCCTGGGGGTATAGTTAAGACATCACGATAGCATTAGCCCTGTAGCGCTCAAAAGCCTACGGGGCTTGCTTTTAGGAACACACTTAGGAATGTGTATCAACTCTAATGCACCATAATTAACCCGCTTTTTTAGGCCAAATATTAGGCTACGATTTAGGCCGATTTATAACGGTAATACTCGAAACCCTTGCAGGGTGGTCTTTGCAGGGCCAGGGCCAGCGGTTTCGACCCCTGGGGGATCGTAAAAATGCCAAAGCCCTGTAGCTACTGCTACAGGGCTTTGGCGTTTAAGCTCACTACTCTAAGAACTATCGAATAGGCCGATGACAAGCCTAGGTACATCCGGTAGTGTAAGGGTTACCCGGAGTGTGCAGTACAGCCCTTTGTAGGGGGAATCTATGGCCTTTTTTACCTTGTTGGCAACCGCCGTGGGGATTGTCTCTGTGCTGGGGTTGGTGATAGTAGGGTTGGTGGAAGCCCCGTGGCAGGTGCTGTTGTTGGGGCTCTTAGGTGCTCTCTACGCACTACAGCGGCAGATTGGGGCTAGCGAATCGGTAGCTCAATCCAGCGATGCCGATATTTCACCCGCGATCGCTCCTGATTCAACTTTGGTCAATACCTTAGTCAAACCAGAGTCGACGGAAGCTGATCAGTCAAACTCAATCGACGGCACAGAGGCAGCTAACGATAGTTATGAGTTAACCTATCGCGGCATTCGATACCGCTCGTCTCACGCTGCCCCAGATGCGTCTGCCGCCGATCAGTCTACCGACTCTGATCAGTCGGCTGCTAAGACCGAGGGCATCTATCGCGGACAGCGGTGGCAGCGCTAGAGGTAGCTAAATTGGTGCTGTATGTGAGTGCATGGACTATTTTAATCGGCTACTCTGACTGGGCAAAAATGCGCTCGTCTTGGGCAAAGGCCTTAAACTCCAGGGCGTTACCGCTGGGGTCGGTAATAAAGAGGGTGGCCTGTTCTCCCACCTGACCTACAAACCGCTGGTACGGTTCAATCAGAAATTTAACCTGAGCCTGACGCAGGCGATCGGCCAGGGTCTGCCATTCTGTCGGCGTTAAGATGACTCCCCAATGGCTGACTGGAACCCCGTGCCCATCGACGGCGTTAGTGGGTAAAGCTGCTCGGGCTTCATCCACCAGATGGGCGGTAATCTGATGGCCAAACAGGTCAAAGTCAATCCAGCGATCGGCGGTTCGCCCTACTGGACAGCCCAATATTGTTTCGTAAAAGTGACGGGTGTTAGTCAGGTCGTACACTGGAAACGCCACATGAAAGGGACGAAGCATCATGTCCTCTAGGGTTACGACAGATGGGGTTACGACAGATGGGATTACGACAGGGCTGAATGTCGGGAGTCTTAGCCTTGCCATGGAGGCCCGCTATCCCCGCTATGCCCTTACCAACTGTACCCTCTACACAGGGCATCAAGTTCTGCAAAACCATGCCCTCGTAGTAGAGGGGGCTAATATTGTTGGCCTAGTACCCGCTGCCCACCTGGCCCCAGATTTGCCCCGGCTAGATGGTTGTGGTTGGGCGGTGGCTCCTGGGTTTATCGATCTTCAGCTCAATGGCTGCGGCGGTGTCATGTTTAATGATGCGATTACTGTTGATACCCTAGACACCATGCACCGTACCAATTTGCAAAGCGGTACGACCAGCTTTTTGCCTACGTTAATTACGACGTCCGATGGGGATATGGCTGCGGCGATCGCACTGGTAACTGAGTACCGTCGTCGCCATCCTCAGCGGGTTTTGGGGCTGCATTTAGAAGGCCCCTACCTGAACCCCAAGCGGGGCGGCATTCACAATCGGGCCTACATTCGCTCAGCCGATGGTGCGATGGTTAGCCGCCTGGTCGAGGCGGGACCAGAGGTGATTAAGCTGGTCACGCTGGCCCCTGAAATGGTGCCCCCAGAGTACATTCAGCAGCTGGCTCAGGCGGGCATTTTAGTAGCTGCCGGGCACACAGATGCCAGTTTTGAAGTTGCTTTGGCCGGTTTTGAGGCAGGAGTTGGCATGGTGACGCATTTATTTAATGCAATGTCGGCCTGGCAGGGACGCAGCCCAGGTCTGGTGGGGGCTGTCTTTAGCCAACCCGACGTTTACGCGGGCATTATTGTAGACGGTCACCACGTTCACTATGGGTCTGTTGGCCTGGCAAAAAGCATTAAGCAAGATCGCCTGATCTTGGTCAGCGATGCCACGCCTCCGGTGGGTACTGCCCTGGAGTCGTTTGTGATTGGCGGTCAGCAGGTGTTTTATCGCAATGGTAAGTGCGTATCGGCTGACGGTACCCTGGGGGGCGCGGCGCTAACGCTCATGGAAGCTGTGAGTAACTGCGTGCGCCAGGTGGGTATTCCTCTAGCAGAAGCGCTGCGAATGGCGACGTTGTACCCAGCGCGGGCGATCGGGGTAGATCATTGCCTGGGGCTACTGTTGGCGGGATACCAGGCCAACCTGACTCTATTTGACTCGGCTACGTTTAGGGTTAAAGGATGTATCGACCAGGGCACTCTCGCCTGGGCCAGTGCTGATTTTGAGCTGGTCTAGAGGTGGGGGCGGGGCAGTCCAGCGATCCGCTGCTGCAAAAGCTGAGCCGCCATCATCTGGCTGCGTAGGCTAATCCACAGGCTGCATTGATCATCGGCGATCGAGACCAGCGCCCCGGCCTGCTGTTCCGAAAACTTGCAGGCTAGATGGTACAAACGGGTGCGTTTGCCTGCTTCAACGGTCAACGCCCGATAGTACAGCTCATTAGCGTAGTGAGTGCCGTCCTGTAGCGCGCCATTGAACCAAAATTTAAACACCTGAATTCGACTCTCGGGCAAAACCTTGGGCAGCATGGAGGCTCTCTCTTAACCTAGTTTCAGCATACCCAGTTGGTTTAGCAAATGCTGATGCCAAGGTGGATAGGGTGTATTACCCGGCTAAAATCACCTACTTTAAACTCGGTTTTTTCTCAATACTGTTAATGGCAGATACTGCGGGCAAAGGCTGACTCTACTAGCGATCGCAAAATATCCATGCTCAGAGGCTGCACCAGCAGGCCGTCTACCCCCGGCGTGTCTTCGCTGTAGTTCCACTGGGGGCTGGTGGAATCGGTGAGGGCCACAATGGTCATATCAGGCGAGTGGCTGTACTGCCGCAGCTGCTTGACTAACGGCTGCGACCAGGCCTGAAAATTATTGCCCACCAAAATGACGAGGCAAGGTGCCCCTTGACTAACCCGATTTACCGCTTGCTCGGTGGAACTGGCCACAAACACAGGATATTGCAGGGTAGTCTCCAGGGGGTGAGTGTCTTCACTGTGAAGACGCTCTGGATCAAGCACAAGGATATAGCCTCGGGTCAAAGTCATGATTAGAAACGACGCAGTTGACTTCTATATTACCTAGGCCAAAATTTGTCTTGAACCCCTGTATTAATGCTCTTTTGGCCTGTAGGTTAGGGTTTTCGTGGTATTTCAGTGAATCAACTCAAATCCATTCTTTTGTTTTTTTTAGCCTCTCTAAAGGCTTTCCAAAGCCCCTTCTTTTCAAAAGCCAAACTATATTTAAGTTATGCAAACTATTGATCTGAAAATAGTCTACTGACTACTGTTGGTAACGTTTTGTCCCGATGGCATTGTCCTGAAGGCTTTCGCTCGACCTTGGGGTTGGGTAACCCTAGCTACAAAACCCCTTCAAGGGCTTTGCTATGTTTAACAAATAAAAATTGCTGTTTATGACGAAACCCAGTGGGCTCTGTATCTGTACAGATTATTGAGGGCAACCCCCATTTGCGATCGCTCCTAGGCTGGCATCTTCAGCAAGCTGGCTATAGAGTCTTCCAGTCGTCAGATATAGTTCGCACCCGCGATGTTTTTCAGAACCGTCAGCCCGACTTAGTAATTTTGGACTCGCAGCTGCCCGATGGCGATGGGGTAGAACTGTGCAGGTGGCTGCACAGTCAGGGGCAACCGCTGATTATGATTCTCTCAGCCTGTAATACCGAAACCGACATTGTGACTGGGCTGCGGGCCGGAGCCGACGATTACCTAACTAAGCCCTTTGGGATGCAAGAATTTTTGGCCCGAGTTGAGGCGCTGACCCGGCGAGTGCGGTTGATGAGTGCCCCGGCATCGCTGACCTACGGCGATCTCAATATTGATCTGGTACAGCGGCGGGTCAACTTTCGCGGCGACTATATCGATCTAACACCCCAGGAATTTAGCCTGCTATATGTACTTACCCAGGCGGCGGGTGCCCCCCTTAGCCGCACCGATCTCTTGCGCCGCGCCTGGCCCGATGCGATCGACAATCCCAGAACGGTCGATACCCACATTCTTTCCCTGCGTAAAAAAATTGAGGTTGACCCGAGACAACCCAATATTATTCAAACAGTGCGCAATGTGGGCTATCGCTTTAATGTTGAACGCGCCTCTGCTGAATCTAATGGCCACAGCCCACGCGTTAGCCCGAGCTTGGCCTCCTCCTCATTGATCTAGTTTTTGAAGTTGAGCTGAATACGCTTGAGGGTTATCCGTAGATGTGGCTGGGGCGGCTGCCAGGGGCTTGGTTGCGATGGCTAGGTTTGAGGCAATAATCTGTCCTATGGCGGAGGTGAAATGCCCCCGTTAGACTAGCCATAGTCAAAGGCTGCTCCTACGCTGTATTTCTTCTGCCATGCTCGGTTATCTGCTCAAGCGCCTGCTGGTTGCGATTCCAACGCTGCTAGCTATCAGCGCGGTGATCTTCTTTATTCTGGCGCTGGCCCCCAGCAACCCATTGGGCGATCTGGCGACGAATCCAGCCATTACACCGGAGGTGCGGGAGAATATTCGGCGATCGCTCGGCCTTGACCAGCCCATTCCCATTCGCTACCTGAAGTGGACGGTGGCACTGTTTAGCGGCAACCTGGGCTACTCGTTCACCAGTCGTTTGCCAGTGGCAGAGTTGATCGCCCAGCGCCTGCCTGTAACCCTGTGGATCATTGGGGTAGCCTACCTGCTGAGCGTGATCCTGGCCTTGCCTTTAGGAATGATGGCGGCCCTGCGGCAAAACACCTGGGTCGATCGCACCATTACCACCGTGGCCTTTATGGGCTTCTCGACACCGCCGTTTTTTTCGGGGCTGGTGCTGATTATTGTGCTGAGTGTGCGCCTGGGCTGGCTGCCGTTTATCTACGACAACACCCTGGTGGTGAACGACCTGAATAGCCTGGGACAGTGGCTGCGGCAGTCGATTATGCCGATCGCCACGCTAGTGCTGTTTCAAACGGCGGTGCTGCTGCGGTTTGTGCGGGCCGCCATGCTCGAAGAAATTCCGCAGAACTACGTAAAAACGGCGCGGGCCAAGGGGCTGGGTCGCTGGCGCATTGTCACCCTGCACATGCTGCGCAACGCCATGATTCCGGTGATCACCCTGGTAGCGCTAGATATTCCTACTATTTTTACCGGGGCGCTGGTGACAGAGCAGGTGTTTCGGGTGCCGGGGATTGGGGCGCTGCTGATTGAGTCGATTTACCGCAGCGACACGCCGGTGGTGATGGGCATTGCCTTTATCTACGCGGTGCTGGTGGTGGCCTTTAACCTGGTGGCCGATGTACTCTACGGCATTGTTGACCCCAGGGTGCGCTATGGCCACTAATGCAGTAGTGCCTCAACCAGTTGCTCTAGCGGGCAGCAAAAATCGAGCCTGGCAGCGCTTGTGGGGCGATCGCACCGCTCGGCTAGCCCTGATTGGGCTAGGAATTTTGGTGGCTGCGATCGCCCTTGGCCCGCTGCTTTACCCAGGCTCTCCGAGCGCCATCGACTTTGCCCGCGCCCTACAGCCTCCCAGCGTCGCCTACCCCCTGGGCACCAATGACCTGGGCCAAGACCAACTCGCCCGGTTGCTGGTTGGGGGCCGCATTTCTCTAGCGGTAGGGCTGGCGGCTACCCTGGTTGGCATTAGCTTAGGGATGGGTATCGGTGCGGTAGCTGGGTTCTGTGGTGGCTGGCCAGATGTCGTTTTGATGCGGGTTACTGACCTGTTTTTGGCGTTGCCTCAGCTGCCCCTGGTGCTGCTGGTAGTCTATCTGCTGGGCGATCCGGTACGGCGATCGCTGGGTCCAGAACGGGGCATTTTTTTGCTGATTGTGCTGCTGATTGGCGGACTGAGCTGGATGTCGGTGGCGCGGTTGGTGCGGGCTGGGTTCTTGAGCCTCAAGCAGCGCACCTTTGTGGAAGCTGCCGTTGCCCTGGGCGCGAGGCCGTGGGGCATTGTTAAAACCCACCTGCTGCCGAATATTCTCGGTCCTGTGATTGTGGCCGCTACGATTGGTGTTGGCAATGCGCTGTTAGCTGAGTCTACCCTGAGCTTTTTGGGCGTTGGCTTTCCGCCCGATGTGCCCACCTGGGGTCGGATGCTCTACGATGCTCAAAACTATATCGAGAGTGCGCCTTACCTGGTGCTGGCTCCCGGTCTGGCTATTTTTCTCACAGTCCTTTGCATTAATACGCTGGGCGATCGCCTCCGCGATAGTCTAGATCCCACCAGCCGCTAACCCCCATGGCTCTTCCCCAGCAGCAGTTGCTCACCCAGGTCGCCCGGATGTTTCCGGATGCGCTGTTCTACGCCCCCACCCAGGCGCGGCTTGTGGCCCTCACCATTGATGATGTGCCGACACCGGGCGATCGCAAGGATGCCTCTACTCGCCTGATTCTCACCGCCCTCGATCGCTACAACCGCACCGCCGAGCACCCGGTGCGGGCCACCTTTTTTGTGATTACCGACCATCTCAATTTGGGCAGCATCATTCTGCAAGAGATTTTGGCCAGCGGCCACGAAATTGCCAACCACGGCACCACCGACACCACCCCTGCCATTTTGCAGCCAGCCCAATTTGCCCGCCACTTTCAAGAGGCCCACGATCGCATTACCGACTTAATCCAGCAGCCCCTGCGCTGGTACCGCCCCGGACGCGGCCTCTACAACCGGGCTATGGTCGACCACATTCGGCTCACCCCCGGCTACGAGTCACTGGTGGCCCTGGCCTCAATGGTGCCGTTCGACACCCTGCGACCCCTTAGCGCTCCCAACCTCAACACCTGGTACCTGTCTCGATTCATCTTCCCGGGAGCTATTTTTGTCATGCACGGCGGGTCAATGGAGCGCTGCGTGCAAACGGCTCAGGCGCTGCCAACGCTGCTTAACCTCATAGACCATCAGGGGTTTCGGGTGGTTACGCTCTCAGATCTATAC
>NZ_JADEXE010000110.1 GCF_015207265.1 Nodosilinea sp. LEGE 07298
CTACCGAAGAGCCGCAGCCCGACCCCACCGTGGAGCCGCCGCCGGTAGTGCCCAATCCCGAGCCTGAGCCTGCCCCCAACCCCAACCCCAATGTGACTCAACAACGGGTGCAAATTCCACCAGGGCAAACCAGTGTGCAGGTGTCGGGGCAGGTCAACGAAGACCGCACTCGCCGCTACGTCATCAATGCCCAGGAGGGCCAGGTTTTAGCCCTGGACCTGCCCACCGTCAGCGGCCCGGTCACCCTCGATGTGCGCTTTCCCAACGGCGAACTAATTCCCGATGCTTCGCGGGTGCTGTCGTGGCAGGGGCAACTGCCCACCAGCGGCGACTACTTGGTGGATGTCTCGTCGCCGCGCCCCTCTAACTACGTGCTGCGGGTGTCGGCAAACTAGTGCTCTGTCAATGGTGAAATTTAGGGTGTGACTATTCCTAGCATGGCTTCTCTGAGGTTCATTGCTTCGCGTTGGCGGAGCCTCGCCTTAGCGTTATGCACCCTACAAGTTAAGCTTGACGCTGCACTAGGGCTAATAGCTCGGGTTTGGTCTGGCACCTGACAGTTTGAACCCTAAACCAATCCCCTTGCTCAAGTCACAATCACAACACCTATGACCTCTCTCAACGCATTGCTGGTGGCAGGTACCGACACCGAAGTGGGCAAAACTGTGGTGGCTAGCGCCCTGCTGGCCTATTGGCAGCGGCACCGGCCTGCTCAGGCTCCGGCGGTGCTGAAGCCGTTTCAGTCGGGGGTGGGCGATCGCGAGCTGTACCAGCGCCTGTTTTTTCCTCAAATCAGCCTAGAAACCATCACCCCTCAGTATTTCGAGGCACCGTTGGCCCCGCCTTTGGCTGCCGCCCTAGAGGGCCGCAGTGTGGACTTAACCTCGGCCTGGCGTGCGCTTGAGGCCAGCACTCAGCAGCACCCCTGGGTGCTGGTGGAGGGGCTAGGGGGGCTGGGGTCACCCGTGACCTATGAGCTGACCGTGGCCGATTTGGCGGCAGCCTGGCACCTGCCCGTGGTGCTGGTGGTACCGGTCAAACTGGGCGCGATCGCCCAGACCGTCGCCAACGTGGCTCTGGCTCGCCAGAGTGGCGTAGACCTGCGCGGCATTGTGCTCAACTGCCCCCAGCCCCTGACTACCCAGGAGATTGACCAGTGGGCACCGGCCAGTTTGATCATGAATTTAGCCCAAACCCCGGTGTTGGGCACCCTGCCCTACCTGCCCGATCCCGAATCTACTGAAGCTTTGGCAGCGGCAGCGGCGGCCCTAGAGATTGAGGCTTTGACCCCTGCCCTCGGCCTCACCCCTGCAAAAAGCCGCTGAGGGTTCCCCAGCGGCTAGTTCTAAGTTGGAACTTGGTTATCGTCTAGGCCTGCGATCGCCAATATCCGCAGCCCTCAAAAGGCGCGAACGATCTCTTCAATATCGCTGGACTGCATCGGGATGGGCAACATCGTCGTTTGGGAGACAACTCCAACTCGATCTTTGGGGAAGCAGTCGCGACTACCTTGGGTGCAATCGTCGCTGTCGGTACTTACCATCTCGACTTGAACAAACGCTGATCCGCTAATGGCAGCAGGAGGCAGAGCGGGGGGAATGTGAAAAAACATAACTAATCCTCGAAACACCCTGGTATTGCTGTGATCTGCACAAAAACTCTGCGATCGCCAGGCACTCTATCTTAACCAGGCGACAACTGAACTTCACAGAGTGCAAATCTGCTCTAACCATATAAGGAAAAAATTAATAATCCAAATGATTTTGGTGAGTTTTTTTAAGCTTTCTTTATATTTGTTAAATGGTCCTACGGACAGCCTGTTGCGGCGGCGGTAAGGCCAGCTATGGCTCTGGTTAGAATCACTAGGCAGTGTAGGGGGCAATGACAACACGGTGGCTAATCTTAGCGTTGTGACCTCCTGGTTAGACGGTCTTGAGTTCAAGGCCGCTGTTATGCGATGGCGCGGGTGGCGTTTGCCAGCGGTTATGCTGCTAACCGCTTTTATGACCGTACAGCTGTCGCCCTTTATGGCTTTGGCCGTCGCCAATCGACCCGCTGTGGCCACCCCAGTGGCCGCTCCGAAGGTCACTCCGGCGGCCTCTTCAGCCAGCCCCAACTGGCTGGCTCAGCTCGAACAGTTGCCAGACGGTGCCGTAGCGCTGCCCAATTTTGACCCAGCGGTGAATGGGTTTCAGTTTACTAACCAAGAGCTGATTCAGGCCATTGACCGTAACCGCAACGCCCAGGCTTGGGAGGAGGTGCTGACCGAGCAGCTGCTGCAGCTGTTTGGCACCCAGGTCTGCGTGGGCGAATCGGCCACCTGTGTACTCACGGCCGCCGCCCAAAACTGGCTAACAACCCAGCTAGACCGCATGGATCAGGGGCTCTCGGAAGGGATGGCGGCGGCGGTGCTCGACCTGTGGCAACCGGCCCAGCCGCGCATTCCCTGGTGGCAGCGATTGGTCAATGGTTTGCTGGGGCGCACGGTGTTTGGCCTGGCCCGCACGCTGTTTGATCTGCAAACCTTTGTCGCCAACCTATTTTTGATGCAGGGGGTGAACGAAGTATTTCAGCCTACCCAGACGGTGCGCGAGACCTTTACCCCCACCCAGATTTTGCTGCAGGTCGCGCGAGTATTTCTGACCGGCTCGGGCGACCCGTTTACCATGGGGGTCTACCACCTGCTCAATGGGGCGCTGAGCGAGGGCCATGCCCTCACCCCCTATCGAGTCGAAGACCAGGGCAATGGCCAATACTGGGTCTACGTCTACGACAGCAACTACCCGGCCGGTCGCACCAGCAGCCCCACCGATCTCCACGTCGAGTTTGATACCCAGGCCGATACCTGGACCTACCAGCCCACTGTCAGCGGCCCATCGTTTGGAGGCGACGCCCAGAGCAAAACTCTAGATCTAACCCAGCGATCGTGGCGACAGCCCCCGGCCGAGAGCCAGCTTTCGACGATTGGCCCGTTCACCTGCCCCTTTTGCGGCCCCAACGTTGAAGTCGAAGGCGCACCTGAACCCACCGTAGACATTACGCTGGTCGGCGAAGGGGTGCTCACGGTAGCCCCCTACCTCGGCTCTCAGGTTGCAGGGCAAGCGGGGCCAGATGCTTTCAGTAACCTCGATACCGTTGCCCTGGTGCCCTTTAAGGGCGGCCTCAACCGCGAGGTACCCGCTAGCTATCGCCTGCCCACCGAAACCCTGGGGCAGCCCCTTGAAGTCACGCTGACCGGGGCTACTGCCCGCAGCCCGCAGCAACCGGCGACGCTACAGCTGGCTGGGCCGGGGTATACAGCCACCATTGAAGACCTGGTGCTTAGCCCTGATCAGAGTCTGACTCTGTTTTTGGTGGCCAACCCCACTGGTCCAGAACTTACATTTGTGGCCAGTTGGGCTGCCGAGATTCCTCGCCTGACGATCAATCTGACCGACGAAACCCGCGCCTACCGGTTCGACTCGTCGACTCCAGAGACCGGGTTTTCGCTCACCGATCGCCAGGTGTCTAAAAGCTCGGGGTTTGAACTCAGTGGTCTCAGGCTAGCGGCAGGTCAGCGCGTTGCCCTCGCCGCCAATAGTGAGCTCAAGCGCCTCTACTTTGCTGACGACAATTTAGCCCCCAGTCAGTACACCCTCACCGTGAAAAACCGTATGGCGATCGAAGACCGCATTCAGCTGGGCGATCGCCAACCTGATTTCGTCAACTACACCCTCACCTACGACGAAAATATGCGAGCCAGCGGCGTGCAGGTTGAGGGCGATCGCCAGGCCTTCTTTGACTACAATTCCGCCTTTGTTGACCCGGCAGAGCTGCCCCGCCAGCAGCTGCTAGAGGTCTTTGAACAGCGCGATTTTCCTATCACCATTGCCTACGAACCGCTGGCCGCCCGTCCGAATCGCCTCAGCCCGCTGCGGCTCGTGCCCTCTGAGACAGAGCCAGTGGAGCAGCGGGTGTTTCAAGGGGCGTTGCGAAAGAGCGGATAAGTTGGTGCAGAACTCAGTGAGCCAGAACTCAATTAGATAGGAGACCCCGTGATAGCGATCGCCATCATGGGGTCTCTATCAGCTCTATCAGCTTCAGTCAAACTCGACGGGTTGGTCAGGGTGATCCCAAAAGTCGAAGAAGCGATTGATTTGATTGAGGCCGTTGCGGCCCGGCGACAGCGGTGGAATAGCGTCGGGGCCAAAAAAGTCGATCGCGGTGGTTTCGTAGCTGGATGTGGGCTGGCCACCGACAATTTCGCAGCGAAAAAACAGCTTATAGCTGTGGTACGGGGCGGGCGGGTGGCCGTGACGGGGGTTGGCGCGATCGTAGACGGCCAGCAGCCGCGTGGCGCGGGTGGTATAGCCCGACTCTTCAAAAATTTCGCGCTCCACGGCTCGACTAGGTGAGTCGCCGATATCGGCCCAGCCGCCAGGCAATGACCACCGACCGTCAGAGCTTTCTTGTACCATCAGCAGTTTGCCCTCACGAAAGACAACGCCGCGCACCTCGATTTTGGGGGTGGCGTGACCGACATCCTGGTGCAGCAGGTCGGTCAAAAGCTGGGGTTCAGCATTGGCGATCGCAGCCAGCATAGCGTCGGCGATTTCCTGCACCTGCCTATAGCGCTCTGTATCAAAAGGATGATTTTTGTAGTGCAACCCGGTTTGGGCAACGCCCTGAAGTTGTTGAATCCAGCTGAGCCACGGTGATGTCATAGCGATAGTAGTGGAGTGTAAAAAGCGGTATCTGCCAAATTGTATAGATGAGCCACTTTTTATGTCTTAAAGACTGCTAAAAGCTTTCCAATTGCGCCTAAGGTATCGCTAATGCACGGGTACTAGTCGGTTGTGGTAGCTGAATTTGTCTGACAAGGCTGGCGTCAAAATTAGCATCAAAAATGCTGTTACATTGACATCTTCCTAGGTATAGGCCCTACGGGGATCAAGCTAGAACAGCTTGAAATCCAAGGAAACCATGATAAATTGGTAAGTATTTCTACCGCTTTTCCCGAAAAATTCTGAAACTCATAAGTGTTTAAAAAACTTAAGTTAACCTTCTCTTGACGGCAAAAAATGTGTGCATGGAGCCTCAATAAGCCATAAATCAAGGGATTGACGGCTAGTAGTGAGCACGCGATCGCGGTCTTGGGTGGTTCTGTGACTGCTTAATGCAATAAAGCCTTAAATTACTTAATAAAATTCTCATGAAGGCAATGATAGGATTTCCTCAAGTAAGCCATAAGCTTTTCTTTACTCATTGCTGGTCGCTATTTTCTGGAGAGCATAAGTCATGTCTGGTAACCCCGTTGGAATCAAGCCCGAAACTCGGAACCATAAGGGATTTTTTGTGCAAGATGCCGATTACGAATTAGTCAGCATTGAAGCCTCAGGCTGGGCCCTCATTTGCGTAGATGATGCTGTTTGCCACTACGTTGACCCCGACAATCTGCTGATTCAGAACCTAGAGGCGTAGGCTAACGCTGAGCTGGCTATTTGCCTTAGTCCAAGGCAATTTTTGTATCAATCTGTTAATAACTTAGTCTTTTTGGTAGGCTGCTCTAGCCCTAGAGCAGCCTATTTTTGCTTTAGGATCAGATCTAGGGTATAGCTGTAGCCAGTCTGGCTAAGACATTTCCCCTCAAAACGTTCAAACGTTCGAACGTTTCTGGATGTCCTAACCGAAGTGACTATGGCTATAAGCGGCCTAACTGGCGCTGCCTCTTCTGTACATTTTGTCCACGGCTAACTTAGCAGTACACCCATGAAAACTCCCATAACGCAACGCATTTCTAGCCTGATTAGCTGGGTACTGGTAGCCGATCTGGGGCTGGTGCTGCTCAGTCTGGGCTGGTTCGTAGTGGCTGTGCTGGGGCGCAGCATGAACCTCGACCTGGGCCTCGATCTCTGGTACTCATTGTGGAACCCGCTAATTTTGCCTGCTCTCAGCGTGCTGATGGCCGGGGCGATCGCCAGCGGTATTGTCGGCTGGGTGGGGCGACGGTTTAACACCGACCCTTCCTAGGAATTACACAGGTTTAAGGTTCAAGGTTTGAGGTTCAAGGTATTGGGTGCGCCCCTGCACCTTGAACCTTGAACCTTAAACCTGACACCCCTACACCCCTTCCTACCACATACGCTGGGTGCGGGTATACCAGCGCAGCAGCACCCGCGCCAGCCGCTCACTGTGGTGGCGAACGGTTAGATCGTCGCGCTCTTCCATGACGTTGGCCGCAATAATGCGCCGACCCGAGTCGAGAATGGCGGCGCGATCGAGTAGCACTGGCCCTACTCCCGCCCGGGCGTAGTGGCTAATTACCGGGTCGGAGGGCATCACCTTTTGTACCAGTACCGCGTCAAAAAGGTAGCAGCCGCAGGCCGAGTCGATCGCCCGAATGTGGTCAGACACCGAAAACCCATCGGTCTCGCCGGGCTCGGTCATAATGTTGCACACATAGATGCGCGGTACCTGCCGGGCTGCGATCGCCTTCACCAAATCGGGCACCAGCAGGTTAGGAATAATGCTGGTGTACAGGCTGCCGGGGCCAATCACAATGTAGTCGGCCTCTTCGATCGCTTTAATCGCCTTGGGTAGCGGCGGCGGATTGGGCGGCAGGCAGCCAATGTGTACAATCCGGCCCCGCGCCTCAGTGATTTTTGACTCGCCCACAATGCGACGACCGTCACCTAGCTCGGCCCACAGCTGCACGTCTACCGAAGTCGCTGGCAGCACCTGACCTCGCACCGCCAGCACCTTAGAACTGGCGGCAATGGCCTGCTCCAGGTCACCCGTAATCTCGTTCATGGCCGTCAGAAACAGGTTGCCAAAGCTGTGACCCACCAGTCCGCTACCCGCCTCAAATCGATACTGAAACAGCTCAGTAAGCAGCTTCTCTTCGTCGGCTAAAGCCGCCAGGCAGTTGCGAATATCGCCTGGAGGCAGCATCCCCATTTCGCGCCGCAGCCGCCCCGAAGACCCGCCATCGTCGGCCACGGTGACAATGGCGGTAATGTTAGAGCTGTACCGCTTCATGCCGCGCAGCAGATTAGACAGTCCGGTACCGCCGCCAACCACGACAATCTTTGGCCCCCGCGCCAGCCGCCGCTGGGTTAGCAGGGCATCGAGCAGCTCTTCCTCATTGCCCGGAATCAGCACATCGGTAATGGCACCCACGGTGCGGCTTTGGCCCCAAAAAATGAGCCCTAGCCCCAGCAAAATGCCCACTGGACCGCTAACGTAGTTGGGCACGTGGGTGGTAAACGCGCGCAGCGCCGCCCCCAGCAGCTGTCCCGTAAAAAACACTGGCGTTAGCCGCAGCCAGATCATGGCTCCCAGCCCCACTAGCAGCACACCAGCCATACTGAGAAACAGCCATCGCTTGACCAGCAGCCCCGGAGCCAGCCACCACATCAGCCGATTGACTTGTCGTGGTGGGGCCAGAGTCAAGGTCTCCTGCCTGACCTGACGAAACAGCCGGGTCAGGGCCTTATAGAAGGGTTTTAAGCGCATGTATTAACGAGGCCGATAGCGAGCTGACCAACCTAAGAGGCAGGTAAAAACAGTCGTTTGCTGCTGCCTTCGGCCATTTAGCTGCCCTACCCAAGCCGAAATTTGGCCAATCCTGACGACTCGCCTTTGCGATATGGCTTAAAACACCCTCGGATAGTTTAAGCCGCCTTTGATAGGATTGAGCACCAGCGCCTTCGATTTTAGCGGCTATTTGATAGAGTCAAAGCATGGATATGCCCCCAAAGCTGTTAATACCTGGTAAAGTCACCCGCTTTGGTCAACAGGCCTGGGCGGGGATATCGCCAGGCCTGTATGGGTACACACATCGGTAAGGTCTATGCCCGATTCCCACGATCACAGCCCTGATATTGGGCAGCCAGCTGCATCCTTGGCGTTAGGGGTATCCTCCCAGAATGATCTGGTTCCACCCGACTGTGGCAGCGAGGTGCTGCTCGAACTGCGGGGTATTTCTAAGCGGTTTGGCACCAACCAGGTGCTTGATAACGTCGATCTAACCCTGTATCGGGGTGAAGCCGTGGCAATTATTGGTCCCTCAGGTACCGGTAAATCAACGATTTTAAGAATTATTGCCGGGCTGCTTTCCGCCGACGAGGGCGAAATCTACGTGCAGGGGCGCAGGCGAGAGGGGCTAATTGAAGATTCAACCGACCCGGTGGGCATTGGGATGGTGTTTCAGCAGGCGGCTCTGTTTGATTCGCTCACGGTAGAAGAAAACGTGGGTTTTTTGCTCTATCAACACTCTGATCTGCCCGCTTCACAAATTCGCAATATTGTGGATGATGTGCTCGAAATGGTAGGCCTACCGGGAACCGGCAAAAGCTATCCGGCGGAGCTATCGGGGGGCATGCGCAAACGGGTCAGCTTTGCCAGAGCCATTGTGTCGAACCCCGAAAATCCTCAGGATCGACCAGCGCTGCTGCTGTACGATGAGCCAACGGCAGGGCTTGATCCGATCGCCTCAACGGTGATCGAAGACTTGATTCGCTCCATTAAAGGCAGCAATGGATGCAGCTCCTACCTGATTGTCACTCACCAGGACAGCACCATTCGCCGCACCGCCGATCGCGTTATTTTTCTGCACCGGGGTCGTATTCAGTGGCAGGGGCCGGTAGCGGAGGTCGATGCAACCGACAACCCCTTTGTGCGCCAGTTCTTTAGTGGCCAGATCGAGGGACCGATTCAAATGACTCAATAAAGGCCTTAGCCTCCCCTAGCCCGATCTATTTTTGAACCAGGAGGGTAGGGCTGATTCAGGGGAGAATGGGATTGTGACTGAATTAATTTAGGGGTAAGGGTAAGGGGCACCATGCGGGCAAGGGCAATTCGAGAAGGGTCGGTGGGGCTGCTAATCTTAATTGCGGTAGGGTTGTTCGGCGGGCTGGTGCTGTGGCTGCGCGGGCTCAACCCCGGCCAGCGCACCTACCGGGCGACGTTTGTGTTTGCCAACACGTTGGGCATGCAGGATGGTACCAATGTGCGCTACCGGGGGGTGCCGGTGGGGCGAGTGCTCAGCATTAACCCTGGCACCAACGCTGTTGATGTGGCGGTGGAAATTATCGATAGCGATCTGCGCATTCCGCGCGACTCATCTATTCTGGTGAACCAGTCGGGCCTGATTGGCGACACCACCATCGACATTACCCCCCTGCGCCCGCTGACGCCGCCAGAGTTGGCCCTCAGCCCGATCGCAGAAGATTGCCCTGAGACGATTATCTGCAATGGCGATCGCCTGATTGGCACCGTCGGGGCTAGCTATGAGTCGCTGCTTCGCTCGGCGGAAGAGTTGGCCAGCACCTTTTCTGATCCAGAGCTTGTCAACGACCTGAAGGTCACCCTCGACAACGCGGCCACCCTAACCGAGACGGCCAACCTGCTGTCTGCGGAGCTGATTGTGCTGTCGCAGCAGTTGCGCACCGACCTGGGACCGCTGATGGCCTCGGCCAATCGCGCCACCGACAACGTTGCCGATGCTGCGGCTGAGTTTGAGATTACCGGCAACGAGATCAACCGCCTAGTGTTGACCAACCGGGGCACCCTGGCTACCACCCTCGACAACGTTAACCGCAGCGCCACCAATCTAGAGGCGATTACCGCAACGCTCCGACCAGCCATCCAAGACGGCGAACTGTTAACTAACCTTGAGCTGCTCTCCGCTAATGCCGCCCTGGCCGCTGCCGATATTCGCTCGATTACGGGCACCTTTAACAGCCCCGCCAACCTGATCATGCTGCAGCAAACCTTAGACTCGGCCCGCAGCGTGTTTCAAAGTGCCCATAAGGTAATTGCCGATGTGGACGAACTCACGGGCGACCCGACCCTGCGCCGCAACCTGCGCGACTTGATCAACGGCCTCAGCGACCTGGTTTCGCTGACCCACCAGCTCGAACAGGCTGGCCAGGTGGCGGGCTCGCTCACCCCCGCCGCTGGGGAGCAGGTGGAGCGGGTGACGTTTACCCCCGTGTCTGGCCCCGCCGCCGCTAGCGGAGCTGGCCCAACCCCAGTAACGGTAACCCACCAGGGGCAGACCTACCAGATCAACGTGCACTCAATTCAGCCCCGTTAGGGCCTGTTTTTGTGATGGCCTAGGCCTGCAATTCCTCAAGGGGGCTGCGCCAACGCGCTGATGTAGAACTTTGCGCCAGGGCCTTTGTCGAGACGCTTTTGTAGAGACCCTTAGAGATATAAGGGCGATCGCAGGGTTTCAGCGATAGCTTAAGTGTAGTCCCCACTTCCTTAGGTCTATGGTCACTCTGCAAGCTAGCCCCACCACGCCGACCGAGGCCCAACTCCAGGCCACCCGGCAGCGCATTGACGCCTATATCCAAACCCTAGCTAGCCACCCCGACCGTCGAGAGGGCGCTCTGCCCTACTACCTGTTTCACGACGCCAATACCCCAATCAAGGGCACCGTCTTGATGTTCCATGGGTTTAGCGCCAAGCCCCACCAGATGTCGCGGCTGGCCGACTACCTATTCCGCAATGGCTTCAACGTTTACCAGGCAACGCTGGCGGGGCACGCCTACCGCATTCCCGACCAGTACTGGCCCCAGGTCGACCTCAAGCCCGAGATTTTGATTCCTCTGCGCCAAAAAGTCGACGCTGACCCGGTACTGCAAACCTTTCTGACCAATATGGCGACGGCCAGCGAGGGGGGTGCAGTATCGCCCACGCCGGTTCAAATGATGGGGCTGGTGGCCCGCCTGCGCCAGCTAGAACCCCGCCTGCTCGACATCATTGCGGCGATCGAGAAAGAAAACGCCCCCGAGTTTGACCGCTATTTTGTCTCGTCGCACCTCGACTACCTGCGCGACGGCCAGTCTCGCCTGAGCGAGCTAGAGGCCATGCCGGGGCCAGTCTACACCGTTGGCCTGTCGGTGGGTGGGGCTGTGGCCCTGGCCCTGGGAGCCAAAAATCCGCAGCGGGTGGCCAAGGTCGTTGCCTTTGCGCCGCTGCTAGAGGTGTATGGCGAAACCCGCGAGCGCTACGTTAACCTGGCTGGCCCCCTCGATATTCGAGAGTTTGGCTGGGACGATTTACAGTTTCCGCTGGGCTGCTTCACCGCCGCCAACCAGTTCGGTGCTTTTGTGCGAAAAAACGACAACGTGGCCGCCCTCCGGCCCAAGCCCACGCTGATGATTTTGACCGAAAACGAAGACGCCGCCGACCTTCAAACCAACCAGAGTTTCGCCCGGTCGCTAACCCGCGCATCACTCTTTAAACGCTACGACAACCACTATCTGTACACCTTCCCCAGCGCCGCCCTGGTGCCCCACCCGATGGTTGACCCGTTGGAGAAAAGCCAAAACATGAGAAACGGCTACTGGAAACCCATGTATCAGGAGACGCTGCGCTTTTTGACCCAAACTGAATTTAGGGCCAGCAGCCTGGAGCAGATCGGCGAAGTGCCAGGCTTGCCAGCGGTGCCGCCGATTTAGGGTGATTTAGGCTAGCGAGGCAGCAGAGTAGGGTGGGGGAGCAAGGGAGTAGGGGGGCAGAAAAGGGAGATCAGCTCAGCTTGCAGGTGAGCTTGCCGCCGCTGGAGTCGCTGCCGAGTTCGCCGTAGTCGACCAGGCCGACAGGGAAGGGGGTTACCTTCCAAATGTCGCTGCAGTACTCGGCGATGGAGCGATCGCTCGAAAAGCTCCCCATCCGCACCGCGTTGAGAATCGCCATTCGGGTCCAGCTGTCGGTATCGCTGTAGGCCTGGCCCACGGTTTGCTGGCAGTCGATATAGGCTTGGTAGTCGGCCAGCAGCATAAAGGGGTCGTGGTACAGCAGCTTGTCGAGCAGGGGGCGAAACAGGTCGCGATCGCCGTGGGAAAAGTGGCCAGAGGCGATCAGGTCGATCGCATCTTTGAGCAACGCATTGCGCTGGTAGTAGCTGTAGGGGCTGTAGCCCTCAGCCTTGAGGGCCACCACCTCGGGGGCGGTAAGGCCAAATAGAAAGAAATTTTCGGCCCCCACGGCGTTGCGAATTTCGACATTGGCCCCATCCAGGGTGCCGATGGTGAGCGCCCCGTTCATGGCAAACTTCATGTTGCCGGTGCCCGAGGCCTCGAACCCGGCGGTGGAAATCTGCTCTGACAAATCAGAGGCCGGGTAAATCCGCTGGCTGTTGGTGACGTTGTAGTTGGGCAAAAAAATCACCTTGAGCTGGTTGCGCAGGTCGGGGTCTCTGTTGACCATGTCGCCCACGGCGGTAATCAACTTGATCATCAGCTTGGCCATAGCGTAGCCGGGGGCTGCCTTGCCGCTAAAGATAAACGTGCGCGGGGTGATGTCGAGGCCAGGGTTTTGCTTGAGCTGGCTGTAGAGGGTGACCATGTGCAGGGCGTTGAGGTGCTGGCGCTTGTACTCGTGAATGCGCTTCACCTGCACGTCGAACAGCGAGGCGGGGTCAACCAAAATGCCGTGCTGGCTGTGGATGCGGCTGGCCAGGTCGCGCTTGACCGCCTGCTTAATGGTGCGCCACTCGTCGCGGAAGCCAGCGTCGTCGGCCAGCGGTTCAATTTGTTTGAGGTCGTCGAGGTGCTTGATCCAGCGATCGCCAATTCGCCCCGAAATCAGCTTGCTCAGGCGGGGGTTGCTGAGCACCATCCAGCGGCGGGGGGTTACGCCGTTGGTCATGTTGCAAAACTTTTCGGGAAACAGCTCGTAGAAGTCGCGCAGCACGGTTTCTTTGAGCAGCTCGCTGTGCAGGGCGGCAACGCCATTGATGGTGTGGCTGCTGACGCAGGCTAGGTTGGCCATCCGCACGTAGCGATCGCCGCTTTCATCAATCAGCGACATCCGGGCCAGGCGCTCAGCATCCTTCGGAAACTTCATTCGCACCAGATCGAGAAAGCGGTTGTTGATTTCATAAATGATCTCAAGGTGGCGGGGCAGCAGAGTGCCGAACAGGCCGATGGGCCACTTTTCTAGCGCTTCAGGCAGCAGGGTATGGTTGGTGTAGGCCAAGCTTTTTTGAGTGATCTCCCAGGCCAAAGTCCAATCTAGGCCGTACTCGTCGAGCAGCAGGCGCATTAGCTCGGCGGCGGCGATCGCCGGGTGGGTATCGTTGAGCTGAATGGCAAACTTCTCGTGGAACTGCTCCACGGCCATACCCTGCCCTTTCAAAATGCGAAACATGTCCTGCAAGGAGCAGGAGACAAAGAAAACCTGCTGCTCCAGGCGCAGCTGCTTGCCCTCAATTTTCTCGTCGTTGGGGTAGAGCACCTTCGAGAGGTTTTCGGAGGCGACTTTTTCTTCCACCGCGCCGTAGTAGTTGCCCTGGTTAAACACGCCAAAGTCAAAGGATTCGATCGCTTCAGCCTTCCACAGGCGCAGGGTGTTGGCGGTGTTGACCTGGTAGCCCAAAATCGGCGTGTCGTAGGGCACCCCCAGTACCTCGCGATTGGGCACCCAGCGCACCCGGTAGCGCTCCTGGTCGTCGGTGTAGGTTTCGGTGTAGCCTCCAAACTTGACCTCTACCGACCACTCGGGCCGGGCCACCTCCCAGGGGTTGCCGTAGCGCAGCCACTTGTCGGTGCGCTCGACCTGCCAGCCGTCGCGCAGGTCTTGCTCAAAGATGCCAAACTCGTAGCGAATGCCGTAGCCCACTGAGGGCACTTCTAACGACGCCAAAGAGTCGAGGTAGCAGGCCGCCAGTCGCCCCAGGCCGCCATTCCCCAACCCCGGCTCTTCCTCCTGGGCCAGCAGGGTGTCAAAATCGAGGCCCAGTTCTGCCATCGCCTGCTGCACCTGCTCGTAAATGCCCATGTTGATCAGGTTGTTGCCCAGGTGCGGCCCCATCAAAAACTCCGCCGACAGGTAGCACACCGTGCGGGCGCGGTGTTGGGTGTAGCTCTCGGCGGTGCCGTTCCAGCGGTGCAACATGCGATCGCGCACCAGGTAGGCCAGGGCCATATAGTAGTCGTGCTGGGTAGCCAACGACACCGGCTTGCCCTGCACATAAAACAGGTTATTCAAAAACGCCCGCTTAATACTCTCAATGTCGTTGGCGGTGCGCTCCTTAGCCAGGGCCGTAGCAACTGCAACGTCTACCGGAGAAGGGGTATCCATAGGTGATCCGTCCTGGAGCAGGGTACGAAATGTGACCCTACTGATCAGATCAAATTGCGCGATCGCCAATTGTGACCGAGAGCACAATTTAAGATTAGTTTACGGATGTCAAAACCTACAAAAACAGTTGCTTTGTTCACCTGTCGTCATCTTTGTCGCGGCTGCGCAACGTTGTGCAGCCGCAACGTTGTGCAGCCGCAACGTTGTGCAGCCGCAACGTTGTGCAGCCGCAACGTTGTGCAGCCGCAATATTCAGCCCGGTTTCCTGGGAGGTAGCGATTTTGACTCGATTTGGGGGGGTGAATGTTTGACCGTAGAGACAACGCACAGGCCAGTGCAGCGTCAACGCTAAGAATTAGGGTGCCGTAGGGTGCATAACGCTAAGGCGAGGCTCCGCCAACGCGCAGCAATGCACCGAGGGGAAGGACATCCCAAGAATAGTCTTAACCCTAAATTTCAGCCTTGACTAGTGCCTCTTTATGCCCAAGTCTAGCCATCATCTACCTTGATCGCTTGCAGTATTCACCAGCAGCACGCCCTGGCTGTCGCGCAGCTCAAAGGCGCGCAAATCGTCGGGCTGCGATCCCAGGTTTAACCCCGGCGTGGTTAGGCCCACGCGCCAAGACGCCATATCGAGCTGTAGCCAATCGCCCAGGTTCACCGTCATCGGCGCGCCCCCCATGTGGGCAACCATCACGACCTCCTGGGGCGGGCTATGATCGGCAGCGTGGGGCTCAATGCGGTAGCCGTAGAAAATGGTGCGCTCGTCGTCGCTGATGCGGTTGAAGCGATCGCGGCCAATCAAATTCTCCCGCAGCCAGGGGCGCTGCCGCCGAAACTGCCGCAGGGCCATGCCAAAGTAGCCGCGATCGGGGTTGGCCTGGTCAAAATAGTGGGCTACGTTGCAAATATCATGGCCATCTTCCATGAAGGCCATAGCAAACTGCTTCAGCTTGGGCACGTCGAGGGTGGCCAAAAACCGGGGCAGGCTGGGCTGGTTTAGCTCTTCGAGGGCGGGCACCTCGCACACCATACCGTCGGCCCCCTCGCCCAGGCAGTGCTGGCAAATCTGAGCCACCTCCTCCAGGTTGTAGTCGGTTTCGACCATCGCCTCTCGCAGGGCCTTGGCAAAATCCTTCAGCTGTTCTAGAGATTCAAACCCCAAAGATTTGAGCTGGTGAAAGGCATGGGGCTGGCGGTACAGCTCGGGCTCGATCTCCCAGTCCAAGAAGCCCACCTCTTCAGAGACCACCTTGACTCCGTAGCGATCGTCGGTGTTGCGGAAGAAGCCCCAAGGGGTTTCCAGGCTAGCGTTGAGAAAATCCATCGGTAGCCCAGGGCTAAAACCATGCACCCACAGCAGGGTAGCCGAGTTGTTGTAGGCCCGGTTGAGGGCTTCGGGCAGGGTCTTGCCCAGGTTCCAGTTGATGTTGGCATCGAGATCGATCTGGTTACCCCGGCGCACGGTGTCGTGGTTGCCGCAGCCGGTAATCCAGTGGTCGCCCTGAAAAATCACCTCGCACACCCGCCGCCACTTGCGGTCCCAAAAGCCCTTCAGGGTAGGAGTATTGTGGGCAAAAATCAGCGGTCCCCACTGAAACGAGCCGGGCTTGGCATCGATTAGCTCTCGATAGGTCGATTTTTCTTCCCAACCCGCTTCGGGCCAGGGGCGACCATCCTCAAAAATGGTGAACATGCGTCGCCGGTAGCCCTGAATATCCTGCACCACGTCGCTCATGGCCAGCAGGTAGACGTCATCCTGCTCGACTCGCCCGCTGAGGGGGTTAAAAAAGCGAAAGTCTTGCCCGCCATCGACGCGAATGCCGTCGGCCCCGGTGTTAATTTTGCGCCGCTGCATCTCTAGCAAAAGGGCGCGTACCTGGGGCAGCTGGTGGTTGAGATCTTGCCCATACATATTGGGGCCTTTGAAGAACTGCTGGGTGAGCAGCTCGATGCCCTGATTGTCGGCGTGACCGTAGACCAGGTCGTAGATCAGCTGAATGGGGCCAGTGGAAAAGGTGTGCAGGGTGGCGATAAACTCCACAATTTCATCGGGGCGCAGGCTGCCCAACACCGTCGGGTTGGTGGCAGCCGAGCCCAAAATGGGCACGTCGTAGCCCCAGTTTTGGGTGTTGGGCTGGCGCAGGGTAACGGTCAGCCCAGTGCTGGAGTCTTCATCTTCGGCATCTTGAAGATTGCCGTCTTCAACAATGGCAAAGAACTCGTGCTCGATGTTGGTATCTTCGCGGCGATACTCGATGGTGGGCTCGACCGGCAGCAGCTGTACCGCTTCGTAGCCGGTATAGGCGGCTTCGGCGGGGGTAAGGTCTTCCTCGGCAGCCAGCTTGTCAGAAATGCGCTTGTAAATGCGGGTAAGCCCCTCCAGACTGCCCTCGGCGGAGGCCGTTTTGACGTGGATTTGCAAAATGTTGGTGGGGGCAGGCACGCGGGGAATTTCGGGGTCGATGCCGCCTTTAGGGGCAGAGCTGCGGGCCAAGTAGCCCAGGTCGGCCCGGCGCTGCTGCAGCCGCCTGAGGTCGTATACCTCGGCGGGAGCAAACACCCCATAGGGTAGTGAGTAGGCCAGCGGGTCGCGAATGTAGTGGAGTCGCCCCTCGGCGTCGATATAGCGCAGCCAGTAAAAGCTACCGGCGCGATCGCGGCTGCCCGGCTTTACCCCGGCCACTACCGCCCACACAAACTCGCCCTGCTGCATCACCGGCAGGCGATCGCGCTGGAACCTGAGCGTTTGCTGGGGAGAGCGAAAATCGATCGGCTGCAGCGGGGTGAGAATCTCTAGCTCCAGGGTGCGCTCCGACTGAATGATGTCGGCGACCAGTTCCGGAGTCCAAAAGCCGAACTCGGTTAGCCCGTCGCGGCGGTAGTGGGCACCCAGTCGCCGCGCCAGCCGCTGCCCCCGATTAAAATAGGTGTCGTCAGACTGGGCCACGCCCGACGCCCAGTCGAGCACGGTTCGGGTTTCGTCTTCAACGAGGTAAACCAGAGGCTGGAGGGAAGGTTGGACTACAGGGGGCAGGGTAGAGGCTGAATCTTTAACGGTCACGGTAGTTCTACACGCTCTCGACGATGCTTTGGCTGCCGATAGTCTAACAAGCGTCCTTCCTGGCCCGATCGACTTCAGCCACAGGTTCATCTAATTTATATCCAACGACAGAGGCTAGTCGCCTCCCTAGGCGGGCTGTTCGGTTGTGCATACCCTGCATGGGCATTTTTATCTGAGTAATCAAAATTAACGTCTTGAACTCAGCGAAAAACACCCAGGCAGATTGTGAGACCTACTGCGACACCGGATCGACCCTGACCTCTACCTCGGTTGGGTTGCCCTGGGTAATCACCCCAAACCGGCTGGTGTTGATAAAGCGCAGCTGTCCATCGATCAAAATGCGGGCCTGCACGGCGTAGCTGAAGCGAGGGTCAATCTGGTCGGGATCGTACACCAGCTCAAAGGGAAGCGGCACCTGGCGATCGCCAAACACCATACTTTGAGTCGCCAGGGTAATCGCCGGGGCATCGGCTCGGCTGACATCCAGCAGGCTGACCTCCAGTACGGCATTGGGCGGCATAGCAATGCGGGGCAGGTAGGTAACCGTACCGGTAACGCTGGCCGAATCCGTTAGCGCCATATCATTCACCTCAATGGTTTGGGCTCCGTTTGTCGCTACGTTCACCTGCACCGAGGGGCGATCTTCGGTAGTCGAGCCTGCGTAGCTGAACGAGATGCCCTCGACTGACGATATTGCGATCGCCCGAACCCCATTCAGCTCCTGCTGACCACTGGCTTTGTTGAATAGGTTGATGTAGGGCTGCCCGTCGCGGGTAAACACTCGCACTGCATAGGTCGGCGTTTGAGAAAACACGACGGTGCCATCAGGCACCTCAGCCCGCTCGGGGCTGGGTAACTGAGCCAGTTCGCTGAGGCTGCCGCCATCGACCACAAAGCTGCGGTTGATCACTTCGGTTTGGGTTAGCTGCGCAACGTTAATGCGCTGGTTTTCAATGGTGGTGGGGCCATTGAGCAAAATTCGCTCGCCCAGGGCCACAGGCCGCAGCGCCTCGGCCTCACCATCAATATCCATTACCGCTGCCAGATAGGTGACCAGATTGCTGCCGCCCCCCTGGTTGACGCCAAAGATCACGGCGGCATCGTCGTTGCCGTCGCCGTCGATATCGCCAAAGGCCAGCCAGTTGGGCTCACTGGCCAGGCTCACCACCAGCTCGTCGGGGCGGTTGTATTCGCCATTTTCGAGCGTCACCGTTTCAAAGGTAGGCTCGGGGCCAAAGCCTAGGGGCACGATGTAGGTGCCATTTTGCAGCGTGTTCCAGCGATCGCACCAGGCCTGCTTCTCGGGGGTAAACACCTCGCGGGTCAGGCAGTTGTACTCGGGCTGGGTTTGGGCGATCGCCTGCTCTGTTGTCAACACTCCACTGCCCAGGGATGCGGTCACCAGACCAGCCCCCACCAGAGCCAAAAATACTCGCTTGTTCATCATTGATCTCACACCTAACGTTCAGCTGGGGAATTAACGGTCATGCCGAGATATCGCTAAAACGCTGACTGGATCTCCCCTGAGTCCTTTAGCAATTTATCAACGAACTATAAGAAACCTATGTAGGGTTACGGTTTTGGCAACGGGTGGCGATCGCGCGGCCAGGCAGCGAGTTTAGGATTGTTAACCCACGGGCTTTAAGGTTTGTTAGATACTCAAAGAATCGTGCCCGGCTAAACATTCTTGGAGACCCCGTGATGCAGGTAGCCCCTAGCGTTAAGCGGCTGTGGTTGATGATCGCTGCGGCCACCGGGTTGATTGCCCTGGTGGTTTACCTAGGCGTGGTACCTGTGGTGAAGGGCCAGCCGGTTTTCTTGAAAACAGTGGAATCACAGTGGCTGAGGGATGGGCTGCTGCCCCAGGGCGCGATCGCCGAACAAGCGGTCAGCGGCGGCATGAGCCGGGGCGGTTCGTTCAGTCGCCCCACGCC
>NZ_JADEXE010000556.1 GCF_015207265.1 Nodosilinea sp. LEGE 07298
GGGGTGGGTTAGTCTTGAGCATCGGGCCGAGCATCGGGTTTCTGGCACCTACTTCGAGGCTGCCGCTACAAACAGCGTGGCCAGCAGCACTGCGATCGATTACATCGGGGACAGGCGATCGCATCACAGGCGTCTAAACAGTCCTTTAGCCATCCATAACTCCTCCCTGGGGCAACCATAGATTTTTATTGCTAGTAAAAGTCAACAGTGATCAATGAGTTCGCGGCTCTTTGCCAATGCGGGAGGGGAGCTAAAGTATACGTTTCAAGGGCTACGTTCTACAGAATGCCGTGAACCCTGCACCGCCAACCGTGAACCACATACCCGAAATCCTCACTCAACCTGCAAAATTATTGACTCTATTTCTCAATAAATATCTCACCACAGATTGGAGTGATTCTCAATGAGTTGCGTATGAAGTTTTATTACGCCTTGGTTCGCTGTAGGAAAGAGGCCAAGCTTGAGCGGTCAGGGGCATGGTAGGTTTATTGCGAGTTATTGTCGTTAAATCGATTCCATACGTCTGTTTATCGCTCCCACTATGACGCTCACTCTCAATGAATCTGACTGGGACGAACTGCATCAGCAGGCCCCAAAACCACGCTGCCCCGACCTGGTTTTGGATGATTTTGAGGAGGTTGAAAGCGTTCCAGAACGGCTGGGGCGGGGCTACTATGGCCATACAGAGCTGTGTCCAGGAGTCTGGCTGAGCCTGTCGGACTGCCAGATGCATCAGAGTTGGGTGATCAAAGTCCCCGCCCATGACCATCTGGTGCAATGCACGGTGGTGCTGACGGGGATAGTGCACTGTGAAGACCTCTATCCTGCCTTTGGCGGCCAGCGGAGCTACTTCTCTGGCAGCGGTATTTCGCCCCCCTATGCAGAGCAAATTGAGCAATTGCAGCGGGTCACTCAGATCCACATTCACCTGTTGCCCAGCGTGTTTGAGACACTTTGTGCAGAAATGTTTGGGGCAGACGAGACCTTGCTGAAGCTGCTGATCAAGCACAATGACTGGAAAGTATCTTTTTTCCCTGCTGTAACTACAGAGATGAGGCGGGTCGCGCAAGAAATTTGGTTGGCACCGTTTCGCGGTACTGCTCGACGGATCTATCTTCAGGAAAAAGTATTTGAACTGCTGGCATTGCAGCTTCAGCCCATTCTCGCTGACCAAATGCTGCATCAGCCACCGCCAGGACGCAAGCCAGAGACAATCGCCCGCATTTACCACGCCCGAGAAGTGCTGTCCTCTCGACTGGAGAATCCGCCGGGGCTGTTTGATCTCGCTCAACAGGTCGGCGTGAGCGATCGCACCTTGCAGCGGGGTTTTCGCGATGTGTTTGGCACCACGGTGGTTGGCTACTTGATTCAGCAACGGCTGGAGTCAGCAGAGCAACTGCTGCGCCAGGGCAACTGCACCGTAGCCGAGGCCGCAGTCCAGGTGGGCTACGGCAACATGGGGCACTTTGCCGTAGCGTTTAAGCGCCGCTTTGGCATTACCCCCAGCCAGTGCTTGGCAGGGAGGCTGTCTGCCCAAAAAACTTAATTGTCGATTTTTGAGCAGACAGCCTCAGATCGCGTTCTCTACACTCCTTTCATTAGCTATCAAGACTAATTTGCAATAAGTCTTGACTTTGATCTGAGGAGTTGACATGCGCGTGTGGCAGGTTTCTGGTTCGGTATCGCTGGCGATGGTGTTGGGCTTAGCCGGGGCGGTGCCGAGCTTCGGGTCTCAGGAGGGGGTGTTAGGTGTCGGGTCCAGGGTGCAAGGGGAAGAG